>NZ_JAMYOQ010000032.1:0-59824 GCF_040319905.1 Mesorhizobium sp. M0833
TTGGGCATGGCAAATCACCTCCTTAAGGAAGTGAATCACAAACCCGACGTTAGCGGAATCCTTCGCGATTCAACCTGAATGTCCGACGCTCTAGAGCGGCGAACCTTCAATCCCCCGCTCTATCTCTTTGATTGAACATCGGAACCTCCCAAAAAAAGGTCGCAATTTTGGGTCCGATGCTCTCGCCCGTACGGCTGGTTGCCGTCACGGTTGCTTCGCACGAAGCAGAAGGTCGAAATCCTTTCTGACCTTCTGCGACGTCTCCTTAAGATGCGCTTCAAGCACACCGAAATCAGGCAGGTCGGTGACCGCAAGAAGCAGATCGGAAAGCCCTGGCGGAACGTCGTCGCGTTCGAACGCGCCGGTGAGGCAAAGCCGTATCATCTGAGTCAGCGCCAGATAGAGCGAAAAGGCATCCACCAGTTCCTGCCTGACCTGGGCGCCGGCGAAATCCGGCGCCAGGCGCGACAGGACCTCAGCCGTGCCGGTAGCCCTGCGGCCGGCTTCGATCTTTCCCGTGATCAGCGCAACCTGGGCAATGAATTCGAGATCTATGAGGCCGCCCGGGATCAGCTTGATGTCCCAGGGATCGCGCGGCGGCTTCTCCTTATCGACCATGGCGCGCATCTCGGATGCCTCGGCCATCACCTTGGCTGGATCGCGCGGCAGAGCGAGCACTGCGGCAACTTCCTCCTCAACCTCGCGGCAGAGCTCGGCATCGCCACCGATCGTGCGGGCCCGCGCCAGCGCCATATGCTCCCACGTCCAGGCGTCCTGGCGCTGGTACTTCTTGAAGGCATCGACGTGCGTGGCCACCGGCCCCTTGTTGCCGGACGGTCGCAGGCGAAGGTCGAGCTCGTAGAGCACGCCCTCGGCGGTCGGCGCGGAAACGGCGGCGATCAGCCGCTGCGTCAGCCGGCTGTAGTAATGCGACGGGGCAAGCGGCTTGTCGCCGTCGGACTCCTCGGCATCGGCGTCGTGATCGTAGAGCAGGATGAGGTCGACGTCGGAACCCGCCGTCAGTTCGCGGCTGCCGAGCTTGCCCATGCCGAGCAGTGCGACCCTGCCGCCGGCAATATAGCCATGACGCAACGCGAATTCCGCTGTCACCGCCTGCAACGTCGCCTCGATGGTCAGGTCGGCGAGATCGGAAAAAGCGCGGCCGGCGCGCGGCGGATCGATCGACCCGGCAAGCAGCCTGACGCCGATCAGGAATTTTTGCTCCGAAGCAAAGATGCGCAGCCGGTCGAGCACGTCCTCGTAAGCCCTGTCGCCTTCGAGGAAGGCAGCGAGGCGCGCCGACAGATAGGCGCGGTTGGGCAGTTCGCTCAGCAGCGCCGGATCGAGCAGGCCATCGAAGACATGCGGCCGGCGCGTGATGATGGCGGCTAGCCGCGGTGCTGCGCCCATGATCGTCGCCATCAGCTTCAGCAACGCCGGATTCGACTGCAGCAGCGAAAACAGCTGGATGCCGGCAGGCAGGCCGGCAAGGAATTCGTCGAAGCGGATCACCGCCTCGTCCGCTCGCCGCGTCTGGCCGAAGGCTTGCAGCAGCGCCGGCGTCAGTTCGGTCAGCCGCTCGCGCGCCTCCGCCGACCGGGTGACGCGGTAGCGGCCGAAGTGCCAGCCGCGGATAACCCGACAGATGTCGCTCGGCCGCTGGAAGCCGAGCCGCCGCAGGGTCTGCAAGGTATCGGGATCGTCGACGTCGCCGGTAAAGACCAGATTGCCGATGCCGGCCGAAAGCTCCGGCGCGGTCTCGAACAGCGCTGCATAGTGGCGCTCGACCTGATGCAGCGCCGCGCGGAACGTTTCGGCAAAGCCTGCCGCATCGGCAAAGCCCAGCATGCGGGCAACGCGTTCCAGCCCCTCTTCGTCCTCCGGCAGAATATGCGTCTGCTGGTCGGCAACCATCTGGATGGCATGTTCGACGCGGCGCAGGAACCAGTATTGCCTGGTGAGCGCATCGCGCGCGTCGGCGGTGATCCAGCCGCGCGCGGCGAGTTCGCCGAGCATCGGCACGGTCTCGCGGCCGCGCAGTTCGGGAAAGCGGCCGCCGGCGATGAGCTGCTGGGTCTGGACGAAGAACTCGATCTCGCGGATGCCGCCGCGGCCGAGCTTGACGTTGTGCCCCTTGACCGCGACCTCGCCATGGCCTTTGTGGGCGTGGATCTGGCGCTTGATCGAATGGACGTCGGCAATCGCCGCATAGTCCATGTATTTGCGCCAGATATAGGGCTGCAGTTCCTTCAGGAACGCGGCGCCGGCGGCAACATCGCCGGCCACCGGGCGAGCCTTGATCATGGCGGCGCGCTCCCAGTTCTGGCCGCGCGCCTCATAGTAGCGCAGCGCCGCCTCGACCGGGATCGCCAGCGGCGTCGAGCCGGGATCGGGACGAAGCCTGAGATCGGTGCGGAAGACGTAACCGTGCTCGGTGCGGTCCTGGAGGATACGGACCAGCCGGCGGGTCAGGCGCGAAAACAGCTCTGTGGCATCGAGCGGATCGACGACGGCAGGCGCATCGGGGTCGAAGAAGGCGACGAGGTCGATGTCGGAGGAGAAGTTCAGCTCATGCGCGCCGAGCTTGCCCATGCCGAGCAGAATCCAGCCCGAGCGTCGCGCCGGATTTTTGGGATCCGGCAATCGGAGCTTGCCCTGCTCATGCGCGTCGCGGAGCAGGAAATCGACGGCCGCACGCGTGCAGACATCGGCAAGGTCGCTCAGTCGCCGCACTGTCAACGAGGTCTCGGCCTCGCCGGCCAGATCGGCCAAGGCGATCAGGAAATGCGCCTCCGCCTTGCATTGGCGCAGCTCCATCATCAGGCTGCTTTCGGAGACGGCCTCTGCGCGTGCTGCCTTGTCGACCGCGGCGCCGATCGATGACAGCCGCGCCTCGACCCTCCCGTCGAAAAGCGCATCGAGTATCCGCGGCCGGCGGCGCGCGGTATCGCGCAGGAACGGCGACAGGTCGAACACGGCGGCGAGGAAATCCTGGACGAGCCCCTTGCCGGCGAGAAATTTCGCCAGTCGCGGCAGTTCCTTTTGCCGCGCGGCGTCGGCGATCTCCGACAATTCCTGCCTGGCGCGGCTTGCATCCAGCGGAACGAGCTCTACCGCCGGCTTCAACAGCCAGTCCGTTTCCAGGCGTCGCACTGCCATCCTCGCAACCATCAGCGATCCTCCCGCCCGGGAAAACTCATGACGACCGACAATCCGGGATTGCCGGGCAGAAGCTCAAGCCGTCCATTGTGGAATGTCATGATCGCCTTGGCGAGACTCAAGCCAAGGCCGGAACCCGGCTGCGAGCGGCTCTTTTCCAGCCGCACGAAACGCTCGGTCACCCTGGCGCGGTCGACATCGTCGGGAATGCCCTGGCCGTTGTCGGAGACGGCGAGTCCGATCTCGCTACCGACACGCTCCAGCGTCACGCGAACCGTAGGCCTGGAGGTCGAGTCGGTCGAATATTTGATCGCATTGTCGACGATGTTGGACAGTGCTTGGCCGATCAGCTCGCGATTGCCGTCGACGACGAAAGAACCTTGCACCGAAGTTTCGAGCGTCACGCCCGCCTCCTCCGCTACCGGCTCGTAGAGTTCGACGACGTCGTGCACGGCAGCGGCCAGATCGACCCTGGTGGTGCTTTCCGAGGAATAGCCGGCCTCCAGCCGCGAAATCATCAGGATAGCGTTGAAGGTCTTTATCAGCTGATCGGACTCGGCGATCGTTCCTTCCAGCGCCTGCCGGTAGTCACTGGTGTTGTGCTTGCCGGAAAGCGTCGCCTCGGCGCGATTGCGCAGCCTGGTCAGCGGCGTCTTCAGATCGTGGGCGATGTTGTCGGAGACCTGCTTCAGGCCCTCGTTCAGCGTGGCGATCCTGGCCAGCATGGAATTGAGGTTTTCCGACAGCCGGTCGAACTCGTCACCGGCGCCGGTGACCGGCAGCCGGCCGGAAAGATCGCCGCCCATGATGCGGCGGCTCGCCTCCGACACGCTGTCGATGCGCTTCAGCGCCGCGCGCCCGACGAAGAACCAGATCAGCAGCCCGCCGACGCCCATCATGCCGAGCGCCAGCATCAAGGCGCGGCGAATGACGGCGCGGAAGCGCTCCGGCTCGCCGAGGTCGCGGCCGACCAGCATGATCATCTGGTTGGGCAGGCGCAGCACCAGGGCAACGGCGTTGTGGCCTTTCTCGCCTTCGGCCTGGACTTCGCTCTGGGCGGGCTCGTTCGGGTCGGAGACCGGGTTGCGCTGCCGCTCGAGTTCGCCCTCACCGAAGCGGCGGTAGGAGAACGGTTCGGTGGTCCAGCCCTCGGCCTCGATCACGCCCGGCTCCAGGCTCTGCACGTTGCCGGTCAGGATCTGGCCGTTGGCATCGGCGATCAGATAGAGATTGGCGCCGGGCTGGCGGGAGCGCTGCTCGACGACGCGGACCAGCAGCGGCAGGCCGCCGCGCTGATAGGCGCGGGCAAGGCCGAGCACCTCGTCGTTGATCGTCTCCTGCGTCTGGGCGGTCAGCATGCGCACCGAGAGCGAGGTCATGTACAAGACCAGCAACACCGCACACAGCGCAAAAAGCAGAAGATAAAGCGCCGAAAGCCGCGCTGCCGTCGTCTTCATGATGGCCGGCACGGAAAGAGCCATGGGGTTCTAGCCGCTTTTCAGCATGTAGCCGGCGCCGCGAACCGTGTGGAGGATCGGCTTGTCGAAGCCCTTCTCGATCTTGCCCCGCAGCCGCGAGATATGAACGTCGATGACGTTGGTCTGCGGATCGAAATGGTAGTCCCAGACGTTCTCGAGCAACATGGTGCGCGTCACCACCTGGCCGGCATGGCGCATCAGATATTCGAGCAGGCGGAACTCGCGCGGCTGCAGCGTTATCTCGCGCCCGGCGCGGCGCACCGAATGCGACAGCCGGTCGAGTTCGAGATCACCGACCCGGTAGACGGTTTCGGCTTCCCTGGCGCTGGCGCGGCGGTTCAGCACCTCGACGCGGGCGAGCAGTTCGGAAAAGGCGTAGGGTTTGGTCAGGTAGTCGTCACCGCCGGCGCGCAGACCGGTGACCCGGTCGTCGACTTCGCCGAGCGCCGACAGGATCAGCACGGGCGTCGTGTTGCCTCGGGACCTGAGCCCGGCAATGACAGACAGGCCGTCGCGGCGCGGCATCATGCGGTCAACGACCATGACGTCATAGTCGCCGGAATCGGCGAGCGCGAAGCCGGTTTCGCCGTCGCCGGCGATATGGGCGGTATGGCCGGCCTCGGCGAACGCCTTCTGCAGGTAGTCGGCTGCCTCGCGATCGTCTTCTATGACGAGAATCTTCATAGAACCGTTATACGCGATTTCGCTGGAAGATTGAGTGGCCGGCATACGCATCGTGGCCTTCTCCATGGCGTATCGCGAACAAAGTGATTCAGGGATACGCGGTAAGTCTTTGTTTTAGCATGTCGTAGCCTAAAACCGCTTCACGCTTTGAGCGACATGTTCGAGCGGCAGCGGGCGATGGGAAGCCCGCTGCCGCTGGGGCGGAACACGATGACTGACTAACGTATTCAGGCCCCGTGCTTTCCCGTGCGGCGGCTCGGGGGTGTTGAAAACCGCCGCACCGGAAAAGTCAGCCCTTGGCGACAGGCAGTGCGACGAAGCGGTTGCTGTCGTCGCGGGTGATCTGCATCAACACCGCCTTGCGGCCGGACTTCACCGCGTCGGCCATCGCCTTGTCGACGTCGGCGGTGCCGCTCACTTCCGTCGAATTGACGGAGGTGATGACGTCGCCGGGCTGGATGCCGCGATCGGCGGCATCGCTGTCGGGGTCGACGTCGGTCACCACAAGTCCCTTGCCATTTTCGGACTTGGTAACGGTCAGGCCGAGATCGGCCAGCGTGTCGGTCTTCGGTGCCGGAGCAGGCTGCTGGTCGACCGAGGCCTGCTTGTCGCTCGACGGCAGCTTGCCAAGGTCGACCTTGACCGCCTCGCTCTTGCCGTTGCGCCACACCGTGACGTCGACCGATTTGCCGGGCGGGTAAGCGCCAATCAGTCGGGCGAGTTCCTTCGGCGAAGCAACGTCCTTGCCGTCCACCTGGGTGATCACGTCACCGGCGGTGATGCCGGCCTTCTTGCCGGGACCGTTGTCCTGCGCGCTGGCAACGAGCGCGCCCTTGCCGGACCCAAGGCCAAGCGACTCGGCGATTTCAGGTGTGACCGGCTGGATTTCGACGCCGAGCCAGCCGCGCTGGACGGTACCGTTCCTCATCAGGTCCTGCACGACCTGCTTGGCGGTCGAAGCGGGAATGTCGAAGGCAATGCCGACGCTGCCGCCCGACGGCGAGAAGATCGCGGTGTTGATGCCGACAACCTGGCCGTTGAGGTTGAAGGTCGGGCCGCCCGAATTGCCGCGGTTCACCGAGGCGTCGATCTGGATGAAGTCGTCATAGGGACCGGCGCCGATATCGCGGCCGCGGGCCGAAACGATGCCGGCGGTAACCGTGCCGCCGAGGCCGAACGGATTGCCGACAGCCACCACCCAGTCGCCGACGCGAACCTTGGAATCATCGGCGAAGTCGACATAGGTGAACCTGTTGCCGTCATCGACCTTGAGCACGGCAAGATCGGTGCGCGGATCGGTGCCGATCAGCTTGGCGTCGAGTTCCTTGCCGTCATTGGTCACCACGGTGAAGGCGGTGCCCTCCTCGACGACATGGTTGTTGGTGACGAGATAGCCGTCATCGGAGATGAAGAAGCCGGACCCTTGCGCCACCGGCCGCGGCTGGTCGTTGTTGCGGTCACGATGTCCAAAACGGCGCATTCCGTTCGGGCCCTGGTCGCCAAAGCCGCGGAATTCGCGGAAGAAACGCCGCAGCTGCGGGTTATCGGGAAGATTGCCTAAGCCGTCCTCGTCGTCCATCTGGTCGGAACCGTCATCGGCCGTCGGCTGGATCTTGGCCTTGACGCGCACGCTGACAACCGCCGGCGAAACGCGCTCGACCACATCGGCGAAGCTTGGGACCTGCGGTGCCTCGACACGCACGGCGTCGGCCAGCACCGGGGCTGTCCCGGTGGCAACGGCGCCGAAGCCGATGGCGCCGGCAATGGCCAGGGATGCGGCTGCGGCCAGCAGGCGTTTGCGAGTGCGAAGAGATGAATTGGGGGCAACATTCATGGTTCTCGTATCCTCTTTTCAAGGGACGCCCCTTGGTTGGCATCCTCGACAAAGGAAATAGAGAGCCGCACATTACGGCGCCATTTCCGGTACATGAAACTTTCGTAATGTATCGATCAATCGCGGCGGAGCATCGCGTCCAACGCCGCCTGCTCGTCCGCGGTCAGGGCGTTGGTCGCCGTCGAGCGGCGCGAGCGGGCGGCCAGCAGGATGCACGTCCCGCCAACGAGCAGCAGAAGAACTGGCGTTCCCCAGAGCAAGGCATTGCGCAGATTGAAGCGTGGCTTCAGCAGCACGAACTCGCCGTAGCGCGAAACGACATAGTCCATCACCTGCTGATCGGTATCGCCGGCGACCAGGCGCTGGCGCACAAGGATGCGCAGGTCACGGGCAAGATCGGCATCGGACTCGTCGATCGACTGGTTCTGGCAGACCATGCAGCGCAGGCCTTCCGACAAAGCGCGCGCCCTCGCCTCGAGTGCCGGGTCGGCGAGCACCTCGTCGGGCTTGACCGCCTGCGCGGCGCCGGCGAACAACAGCGCCAGCAGCAGGACCAGCGAGGCCAGTGTGCCCCTTCTCATTGCAGGCTCGCCGATGGCATGGCGCCCGCAGGCCTGCGGCGCGACGGTGCGCCGACGCGCAGGCGACGGTCGAGCAGCGACATCGCCGCGCCCGCCATCATCACCAGTCCGCCGCCCCAGATCAGCGTCACCAGCGGCTTCCACCACAGACGAACGACCACAGAGCCATCGCTGCCCTCGTCGCCAAGCGAAAGATAGAGCTGGCTGAAGCCGATCGTCCTGATGCCGGATTCGGTTGTGGTCATCTGGCGCACCGGATACGAGCGCTTGGCCGAGGTGATCTCGCCTGCGACGCTGCCGTCGGCGCCAAGCAGGGCGAAGCGGCCGCGATCCTCACTGTAGTTGGGCCCCTGGGCCGGGTAGAGCCCCTCGAAGCGCAGCTTGTGGCCGGACAGTTCGACGGTCTCGCCGGCATGCATCGACAGGATTTTTTCGGTGCCGAAGCAAAGCGTGCCGACAATGCCAAGCGTCGTCAGCCCGAGACCGAGATGCGCAAGCGCTGTGCCAAAGACTGAGCGCGGCAGGCCGGCGAAGCGCCTGAGCATGGTGGCGAGCGCGACGGTGCCGAAGCCGGATTTGACGGCGAGATCGGTGAGCGCACCGCAGATTAGCCAGAAGGCAAGGCCGACCCCGAGCGCTGCGAATACCGATGCGCCATCGATGAACAAGGCCGTCACCAGTACGGCGAGCAGCGCCGCGGCGAAAGCCGCCATCAGGCGCTGGGCGACCGCGAAAATGTCGCCGCGCTTCCAGGCGAGCAGCGGCCCGAACGGCACGACGACCAAGAGCGGCACCATCAGCGGGCCGAATGTCAGGTTGAAGAACGGCGCGCCGACCGAAATCTTGTCGGCAGACAGGGCTTCGACGACGAGCGGGTAGAGCGTGCCGACCAGCACGGTGGCGGTGGCGGTGGTCAGGAACAGATTGTTCAGGACCAGCGCGCCTTCGCGCGAGATCGGGTGAAACAGGCCGCCGGCCGTCAGCCGGGAGGCGCGCAAGGCAAACAGCGCCAGCGAGCCGCCAATGAACAGCGTCAGGATGCAGAGGATGAAAACGCCACGCGTCGGATCGGTGGCGAATGCGTGCACCGAGGTCAGCACGCCGGAACGCACCAGGAAGGTGCCGAGCAGCGACAGTGAGAAGGTCAGGATCGCCAGAAGCAGCGTCCAGATCTTCAGCGCCGAGCGCTTTTCCATGACGATCGCCGAATGGAGCAGCGCCGTGCCCGCCAGCCACGGCATGAAGGATGCGTTCTCGACCGGATCCCAGAACCAGAAGCCGCCCCAGCCGAGTTCGTAATAGGCCCAGTAGGAGCCCATGGCGATGCCGCCGGTGAGGAACATCCAGGCAACCAATGTCCATGGCCGCACCCAGCGCGCCCAGGATGCGTCAATGCGGCCCTCGATGAGGGCAGCGACCGAGAAGGAAAAGCAGATCGAGAAACCGACATAGCCGAGATAGAGCAGCGGCGGATGGATGGCGAGGCCGAGGTCCTGCAGGATCGGGTTGAGATCGCGGCCCTCGATGGGCGCCGGATTGAGCCTGACGAACGGGTTCGACGTCGTCAGGATGAACAGGAAGAACGTGGCGCCGATCGCTCCCTGCACGGCAAGCACATTGGCCCGGAGCGTCACCGGAAGATTGCCGCCGAAGACAGCGACAAGCGCGCCGAAGAAGGTCAGGATCAGCACCCAGAGCAGCATCGAACCTTCGTGATTGCCCCAGGTTCCGGTGATCTTGTAGATCAGCGGCTGCAGCGAATGCGAGTTCTCCCAGACGCTCTCAACCGAAAAATCGGACCCTGCATAGGCGGTCGCCAGCGCTACGAAGGACAGCGCCGTCAAGGCAAAGCCGGTCAGCGCGGCGGGTGCGCCGACGGCCATCATCTTGTGGTTGCCGGTGCGCGCGCCGAACACCGGCACCACCGTCTGCACCAGGGCCAGCGCAAACGCCAGGACCAGGGCGAAATGTCCGGTTTCAACCATTGTCGCCGCGCTCGCTAGATCTTGCCGCAGGTTCTTGCCGCAAAACCGTGGAACACTTTTGCGGAACCTGCTCAGTCACTCTTGCTCTCCTGCCACACGCCCTTGGCCTTGAGGCCGTCGGCCACTTCCTTGGGCATATAGGTCTCGTCATGCTTGGCGAGCACGCTGTCGGCGACAAAAATGCCGTCAGGGCCAAACGAGCCTTCGGTGATCACGCCCTGCCCTTCCCGGAAAAGGTCGGGAAGAATGCCGGTATAGGTAACCTTGACGTCCTTCTGGTTGTCGGTCACCGAAAAGGCGACGGTGGCGCCATGGCCGCGCTCGACGGTGCCTTTTTCGACGAGGCCGCCGAGCCTGATGCGCTGGCCCGGCTGAAGGCTGGCGGTGGCCAGATCGGCCGGCATGTAGAAATAGGAGGCCTTCTGGCCAAGCGCATAGAAGGTCAGCCCGGTTGCAACACCGAGAAACCCCAGCCCCGCGGCGATCACCGACAGTCGTTTCTGCTTGCGCGTCATCGTCTACTCCGTCGCCGTCACGCCGAGCGAGGCGGCAAAGGCGGTGAATTTCCTGGCCTGGTCGCTATCGGCGCCAAAGACAGCAATACCGCGATTGAGCGCGTCACGTGCCTGATCTGTCTTGCCCAGCACGACATAAGAACGAACGAGTTGCATCCACCCTTCCTCGTCGCGCGGATTTTGCCGAAGCTTTTCGTCGAGGCCGGCAACCATAGTGCTGATCATGGCTTGCCGGTCCTGCGGCGACATCGAGGAAGCAGCATCGATATCCTCGGCGCTCGGCCCTTTCGCAGGCCCCTCCGAAGCGACGCTGCGGGCGGCGGATTCGGCCAGCGCCTGCTCGACGGCGCCGCGCCACGGCGAGCCCTGCGGCAAGGCGGCCAGCATCTTTTGCCAGGCCGCCGTGGCTTCAGCTATGCGGCCCTCCTGTGCCATGCCCATCGCGAGATAGAACGCGGCCTTCGGATTGGCCGGATCGAGCTTCAACGCCGCCTCGAACGCCGCCTGCGCTTCGGCTGAGACAATGCCGCCGGCCGCATTGGCGATCGCCTCGCCAAGACCCGCCTGACGGGCGGCGCTGTCGCCGTCGAGGCGGATGGCGTTGCGATAGGCGGTCACCGCATCGGCGTATCGCTGCATGCGCAGATAGACCGGCGCCAGAACGTCCCAGCCACGGCCATCGGATGGGTTGGCCGCCAGGTGCGCCTCGGCGCGGGCTATCAGCTCGTCGACCGAGCTGTCGGCGGGGTTCTTGGCCAGGCGTTCGCTGAGTGGCTGCGATGGCAGGTCGGGTGAGCCGAGATGGCCATAGAGGCCCCAGCTGACCAGTGGAACCACCAGCACGGCAGCCGTCGCCACCAGTCTTGTCGACCGCGACGGCTGCGTCGCCGTCTCGCCGGCTTGGCCGGCATTGCTCAGGCGAAGGATGCGGCGGGCGATTTCGGCGCGAGCCTCTTCGGCCTCCATCGGCTGGATCAGGCCACGCGCCATATCGCGGTCAAGCTCGGCCAGCTGGTCGCGATAGACTTCGAGGTCGTGATCGCCGGCAGCGGACGCGTTCTTCGATCCACCGGCCAACGGCAGCAGCACCGCCAGGCTTGCGCCCAGCGTCAGGATTGCGGCTATGACCCAGAACAGCATGGCTCTTCCAATAGAACGAGACCCCTGCCCTGCCAACACAAGCGTGCTGCGACGCTTTGGCGGGGCCGAACGCGACATGCTTTGGTGCCGATCGGGATCGGCGCACCAACGGCCGGACCAGCTACGTCAGCGGCGTCCAGCTGCCGTCGGCATTGCGGCAGGCGGTTCCGCGCGCGGTGGCGCCGGCGGTGCCGGTAAACACCGTATGGGTGTATTGCCGGCAGTCCTGCGATCCGACGCGATAGGGCTGGGCGGCAACCACTTCGCCGCGATGGGCCGAACTGTCGCTCTTCCAAGCCACTTTCTGGCCGCTCGCCGTGTATTCAAGCGCCTTGTATTCCGCCTCGAGCGCGCTGCGTTTCTCGGTCTCGCTCAGGCCGGCGCCGATAGAGCCGCCGACGAGGCCGCCGCCTATGGCGGAGATGATCGTCGTCGCCACCTTGGCGCCGCTGGGGGGCGTGGCGGCCGGCGTTACCGTAACGGCCGGGCCCTTGCTGAGCGTCGTGCAGCCGGAGATGGCGAGCAAGGCGGAAACGAGCGCGACGCGAATCTTCATGCCAATACCGGCTTTCTTGAGCTGGACCGCCGCGCTGTCATCAGGCTGGCGCGGCCATAATGTCGATGTTTGTCGGAAATTTGGCCGCAGCCGGCCACCTGGAAAAGCATTACTGAAGGCTCCGCAATCGAACCATCGCCTTCAATCCACCCATGACGGATCGTTCCAGCGCCAGAGAGCCTCCATACTCGTTGACAAGGTCGGCGACAATGGCAAGTCCGAGCCCGCTGCCCGGTTTTGTCTCGTCGAGACGCCGGCCGCGCTGCAATACCTCGCGCGCCTTGTCGTCGGGAATGCCGGGGCCGTCATCCTCGATGGCTATCTCGAACAGGTTGGCTGAGCCTTCCGTGCCAGCGACGAGCTTGACCGAAACGGCGACCGCGCTCCTTGCCCATTTCATCGCATTGTCGAGCAGATTGCCGAGCAACTCCTCCAGGTCCTCGCGTTCGCCGGCAAAGACGATGTCGGTGGCCGGCAATGACAGCGACAGCGCCGTCTGCGGGTTGAGCTTCTGCAGCACGCGCACCATGCGCTGGACCAGCGGTGTCACCGGCGTCCGGTAGACGACGCTGTCCCGCTGCGCGGCGACGCGGGCACGTTGCAGATAATGGTCCACTTGCTTCTGCATGGAAGCAGCCTGCTCGGCGATCAGCTGCCCCTTGGCGCCACCCAGCGCCCGCGCCTCGTTGAGCAGCACGGCAAGCGGCGTCTTCAGCGAGTGCGCCAGGTTGCCGACCTGCGTGCGCGACCGCTCGACGATACGCCTGTTGTTCTCGATCAGCGCATTGGTCTCGTTGGCGAGCGGCTCGATCTCGGCCGGGAAACGGCCGTCGAGGCGTTGCGCGGTTCCTTCGCGCACCATCGCAAGCGCATTCCTGACCCGGCGCAGCGGCTGCAAGCCGAGCAGGATCGCAATCGCGTTGATGGCGATCATGCCGACGCCGAACAGCGACAGATAGGTCAACAGGCGCCGCTGGAAGGTAGCGATTTCCTGCTCCAGCTCGGTCTGGTTGCCCATGACACGGAAGCGCGCGGCGCGGTTTTTCGCATCGAGGACGAACTCGCTCTCGAACACCTCCAACTGCTCGCCTTCGATGCCATCCGCTGAATAGCTGCGCTGGAAGCTGGCATTGAAGGGCACCTCGGCAACGCTTGGCGACGGGATCGCCTTGGTCATCGACGACGAATGGAGATCGCCGTGCACGCCTTCCGAGGCGGGCTCGACCGACCAGTACCAGCCGGAATTCGGCTCCGAGAACCTCAAATCACCAAGGTCGGGGGCGCCGGTCAATTGGCCGCTTTCGGAAACGCCGACCGAGCCGATCAGGTTGAACAGATGCGCCGAAAGCAGGCTGTCGAAACCGCGCTCGCTGGCCTGGCGATAAAGCGTGGTGATCAAGGTGAAGATGACGACCAGAGTGAGGATCGCCCAGACCGTGGAAAAAGCGATGACGCGAAACGCCAGCGAACGCGGCCATGACCGCAGCGACGGCGTGTTCGAGACGGCGGGTCTTGTAGGAAGCGGTTCCGCGTTACGCCTCCGGCTTACGCATGCGGTAGCCCATGCCGCGAACAGTTTCGATCATGTCGATGCCCATCTTCTTGCGAAGCCGTCCGACAAAGACCTCGATCGTGTTGGAATCGCGGTCGAAATCCTGATCATAGAGATGCTCGACCAGCTCGGTCCGGGACACCACCTCGCCCATATGATGCATGAGGTAGGCAAGCAACCGGAATTCGTGCGAGGTCAGCTTCAGCGGCACGCCGTCGACGTCGGCCTTGGAGGCCTTGGTGTCGAGGCGCAGCGGCCCGCAGGTCAGCTCGGACGAGGCATGCCCGGCAGCGCGCCGGATCAATGCGCGCACCCTGGCCAGGATTTCCTCGATGTGAAAAGGTTTGGTGACGTAGTCGTCGGCGCCGGCGTCGATGCCGGCAACCTTGTCGCTCCAGCGGTCGCGTGCCGTCAGGATCAGCACCGGCATCTTGCGGCCGCCGCGCCGCCAGCGCTCGACCACGCTGATGCCGTCCATCTGCGGCAGGCCGATATCGAGCACCACGGCATCATAGGGCTCGGTGTCGCCGAGAAAGTGCCCTTCCTCGCCATCGAAAGCGCGGTCGACGACATAGCCGGCATCGACCAGCGCGTCGCCGATCTGCCGGTTGAGATCCTTGTCATCTTCGACGACGAGTACGCGCATGCGGAAGGCCTGTTGAAGCTGTTCAGATATAGGCCGATTCCGGCAGACTGGGAAACGGCACGGTTCAGTTCAGCGGAACGACGATCTCCGAGCGGCGGGGACGCTGCCCGTCCTTGCCCGGAACGAGCACGACGATGACGCAGACCGGCTGGCCGCCGCGTGTCGACTGCGAGGCCTTGGCCAAGGTGCCGCCATTCTGCTCGGCCACCTGCTGGCCGATCGCGTAGCAGTCGGACGCGGCGAGGACGACCGGCTGGGGCTGCTCGGGGGTGACAGCGGGGATCGCCATCGCTTGCGACGCAAGCAGGCCGGCGGCTGAGAGCGCCAGTGCCGCGGTCCGGAAGTGGGAGCGAAGGGTTTTCATGGCCAGCGTTCTAACGCGCCGGTGCTGAACGTGATATGAACGGTGAACGCTCGAATGCATGCCCGCCACACCCCTGAAGCGCGAGATTATCGGATTGCCATTTCGCCGCCCGTCTCGCGAAATCGCCAAAGTTTAACCTAGCCCTGCAATCCTTCGCCGACAACCGGCATCATCTGGCGGGCAGGACCATTTGGGAGGACGAAGCATCCGGCCCAAGGCAACCGATAGCAGCTCAGGCGAACCGAACCTGAAACAAAAAAAACCCGCCAAGCTGCGGGTCGTTGGAGCCAATTAGCACCATGCCTAAATTAGTAGCATAGCTGCCGGCACAAAGCAAGAACAAAATTGCCCGATTCGCGAAAAGTGCCCGGTGGTCAGCCGCCTTCCTCGATTACGGCGCGGAAGCGCAGCAGCCCATGATGGGCCGAAAGGTCCTCGTCGTAGCGGGCTTCGGCGAATTCGAGCTTGAGGTGGGCGCGACGATGGTCGCCAAGCGAGAGCGCCGCATCTCGCAGGCGGGCGCTGACCAGGTCCATGATGTCGGTGGTTTCCTTGCTGGCCTCGGACTTCGACCAGACATGCAGCGTCAGCAACTGCTCGGCGTTGTTCTCCGTCCCTGTTGCCCAGTCGTAGACGCTGGTGCGGCCGACGGTCATGTGGGGAAACGCAACATTTTCCGGCGCACGGTCGAACAATCGTGCGTCGCCCAGTGCCGCCGATAAATCGGGATCGTCGTTCACCGCCTCGAATATGGCCTTCTGCAATTCGATGGCCGGCGCGGTCATTGTCTTTGCCCTCGCCCGTCGCGTCGACCTCCCGGCTGCGTAGCTGCGTTGCATGACGGCATCCCGGCAAAAGCGCGAATCAGCGCGTCTCATACGGATTATGAACCTTCATGACCTCGGGAATAAGCCCTGCTCCTGGAATGCGCGACGCCGCAGCCGTCCGCGTCACGGACCCGTGACCGGCTGAACGGTCGCGACGTCAAACGGCGAGCGAAGTCGGACGCCCTGAGAAAGCGTCTTGTGGACGGATCGCGACTAGCGAAAATCGGCCGCGGTCAGCACATATATGCTCCTGCGGGTGCGGGCATAGGCATTCCTGGCGACATCGTGGATCGAGTTGGAAGCCGTGTCGAAGGCTGCCAGGTAGGTAGCTTCTGAGGCCGCCGTTCCCGGCTGCATCTTGGAGATGGCATCGGTAGCGACAGAGAAGGAAATCTGGAACATGCCGTCATGGCCGACGAAGCGGATGCGTTTGCTTGCCTCGTCGTAGCTGCGGCTGGGATTGGGAAATGTCAGGCTCATGATTTCGCCTCCGTCGATGCGGTTACGGCCTTCTTGACTGCCCGTGACGCCCGCTTCTTCTTTGCGGCGACCGGATTCAGAGCTTCCGCCGCGCGGTCCGCCTCTTCCTTGGCCAGTCGCAATTCCCTCAGCCTTGCCGTTTTGATGCTCCTAGCCTTCGCCTCCGAAAGATATTCGGCAGTTGCTTTGTTCCGTTCCGCCGTCTTCTTCTGGTTTTCCATGAAGCGAGCCTGAGCTTTTTCCATGATGTTCTGATTGCCTTCGGCCATCGGTAAAATCTCCCTTGCAGCGAAAGTCATGGCTGTGAACTTCATCGTAAATAGGTGTTCAAAGACAGAAATTCAATTTCATTAATATTCGGAAAGGCCCCGAACACCAAGGGATGATCAGGCAAGATAATTCGTTCAATATTTTATATGCCCTATGAATATTTTTTGGCACTCCTATCAATCGAGTGCCAAGGCGCCTATAGAGAGGGGGCGGCCGCCTAAGCCGGCCCCAGAAAGAGTCCCCATGAAATTCCGGCCACTCCACGATCGCGTCGTCATTCGGCGCGCCGAAAGCGACACCAAATCCAAGGGCGGCATCATCATCCCCGACAATGCCAAAGAAAAACCGCAGGAAGGCGAAGTGATCGCTGTCGGGCCGGGCGCGCGGGACGAAAGCGGCGCGCTGATCCCGCTCGACGTCGAGGCCGGCGATCTCATTCTGTTCGGTAAATGGTCCGGCACCGAGGTCAAGATAGACGGCGAGGACCTTCTGATCATGAAGGAGGCCGACGTCATGGGCATCATCGAAAAAAGCGAGACGGGCATCATCGACAAGACCGTGGCTGCCAAGAAGGCCGCCTGATTGGAAGGCCGCGCGCCCTCCCGCGCGCGCAAAGGACGCTCCGAGCTTTGATTCAGGCGCTGCAAGCGCCTTGCCACGACAACCGAACTGGAAAAGATCATGTCTGCCAAGGAAATCAGATTCTCCACCGACGCGCGTGACCGCATGCTGCGCGGCGTCGAAATCCTCAACAACGCCGTCAAGGTGACGCTCGGCCCCAAAGGCCGCAACGTCATCATCGACAAGGCCTACGGCGCGCCGCGCATCACCAAGGACGGGGTGGCCGTGGCAAAGGAAATCGAGCTTTCCGACAAGTTCGAAAACATGGGCGCACAGATGGTGCGCGAAGTGGCCTCGAAAACCAACGACCTCGCCGGCGACGGCACCACCACCGCCACGGTGCTTGCCGCTTCCATCCTGCGCGAGGGCGCCAAATTCGTTGCCGCCGGCATGAACCCGATGGACCTCAAGCGCGGCATCGACCTTGCCATCAGCGCCGTCGTAAAGGAAATCCAGGCCCGAGCCAAGAAGGTCAAGTCCTCAGGCGAGATCGCGCAGGTCGGCACCATTGCCGCCAATGGCGACACCAGTGTCGGCGCCATGATCGCCAAGGCGATGGACAAGGTCGGCAATGACGGCGTCATTACCGTCGAGGAGGCCAAGACCGCCGAAACCGAGCTAGACGTCGTCGAAGGCATGCAGTTCGACCGCGGCTATCTCTCACCCTATTTCGTCACCAATGCCGAGAAGATGCGCGCCGAGCTGGAAGACCCTTACGTCCTCATCCACGAAAAGAAGCTCGGAAATCTGCAGGCCCTGCTGCCCATCCTCGAAGCCGTGGTGCAAAGCGGCAGGCCGCTGTTGATCATCTCCGAGGACGTCGAGGGCGAAGCGCTGGCAACGCTGGTCGTCAACAAGCTGCGCGGCGGCCTCAAGGTAGCGGCCGTCAAGGCGCCTGGCTTCGGTGACCGCCGCAAGGCGATGCTGGAAGACATCGCCGTGCTCACCGCCGGACAGATGATTTCCGAGGATCTCGGCATCAAGCTGGAGAACATTACCATAGACATGCTCGGCCGCGCCAAGCGCGTGCTGATCGAGAAGGACACCACCACGATCATCGACGGCGCCGGCGAGAAGACCACCATCCAGGCGCGCGTCCAGCAGATCAAGGCGCAGATCGAGGAAACCACGTCCGACTATGACAAGGAGAAGCTGCAGGAACGTCTCGCCAAGCTGGCGGGCGGCGTTGCCGTCATCCGCGTCGGCGGCGCCACCGAATCCGAGGTCAAGGAAAAGAAGGACCGCATCGACGATGCGCTGAACGCCACGCGCGCGGCCGTTGAAGAAGGCATCGTTCCGGGCGGCGGTGTCGCGTTGCTGCGCGCCAAAGCTGTGCTGAACGGGATGACCGGAGCCAATGCCGATGTGACGGCGGGCATTTCGATCGTGTCGAGAGCGCTCGAAGCGCCGATCCGGCAGATCGCCGAGAATTCCGGCGTCGAAGGTTCGATCGTCGTCGGCAAGCTCGCCGACGGCAAGGATCACAATCAGGGCTTCGATGCCCAGAACGAGGTCTATGTCGACATGATCAAGGCCGGCATCGTCGACCCGGCGAAGGTGGTACGGACGGCGCTGCAGGACGCGGGCTCCATTGCGGCGCTTCTGATCACGGCGGAAGCCATGATCACCGACGTTCCGGCGAAGGAAGCCGCTGCTTCGCCCGGCGGCATGGGCTATTGACCAGCCACTGCCGGAAACAAGCCTGAAAGACAGCCGCCGGGGTATCTTCCCCGGCGCGCACCATCGGCAAGGAGATCGATCCATGATCGCATTCGTCCCGAAGCCACATTCAGCGGCGAAAATCGAAGTGGCCAAGGAAAGCCGCTTCGATCGCATTCGCAGGCTTGCCGACAAGCACCGGAAAGCCAACGCCGGCATGATAGGCCGCGACCCGAAAAAGATCGCGGACAAGCGTCCCATGTGACGCTGCCGATCCTCAGCACCCACGCAACCGCGGAACCTTCATCGCCCTTGTAGGCAGCACCAAAATGGACGAATAGTCTTGAAAGGCGCGCCGCCGTGAAATTGCCCGCATGCGGTTTCTCAGTTGGCGCCGTCGCCGCAGCCGGATCCTGGAATGGCCAGTCCTTTGGAACCACGCAAGAGAAGAGGTCCGATCGCCGCAAGGCTGCTGGCGGTGGATGCGTGGATCGATTCCTCTGTCTATGAAATCGGCTTCAGGGCGCGCCAGTTCTGGGAGGCGGCCACCATCTTCTCGCGGCGTTTCCGCGTCGGCGGCTGGCGCCGCGGCCTGATCGAACTGTTGAGTGAAGGCTTTACGCTCGGTGCCGGCGGCATCGTCGTCCTTTTGGCGCTGGCCTTGCCGGCCTTCCAGATAACCGCCGGTGACTGGCGCACGCAAGGCGACTTCGCCGTCACCTTCCTAGACCGCTACGGCAACGAGATCGGCCAGCGCGGCATTATCCAGCGCGATTCGGTGCCGGTCGACGAGATGCCCGACCATGTCATCAAGGCGGTGCTGGCCACCGAGGACCGCCGTTTCTTCGACCATTACGGTATCGACGTGCTTGGCTTGTCGCGCGCCATCTTCGAGAACGTACGGGCCAATTCCGTCGTCCAGGGCGGCTCGAGCATCACCCAGCAGCTGGCCAAGAACCTGTTCCTGACCAATGAACGGACCTTCGAGCGCAAGATCAAGGAAGCCTTCCTGTCGCTGTGGCTCGAAGCCAATCTGTCGAAGAAGGAAATCCTGCAGCTTTACCTCGACCGCGCCTATATGGGCGGCGGCACTTTCGGCATCGAGGCGGCAGCCGATTTCTATTTCGGCAAGAGCGTCAAGGACCTGAACCTTGCCGAGGCGGCGATGCTGGCCGGCCTGTTCAAGGCGCCGACCAAATACGCGCCGCACATAAACCTGCCCGCCGCCCGGGCGCGGGCCAATGTGGTACTGTCCAATCTGGTCGATTCCGGCTTCATGACCGAAGGCCAGGTGCTGCAGGCAAGATTACACCCGGCCGAAATCGTCGACCGCGGCGAGCAGAAGAGCCCCGATTATTACCTCGACTGGGCCTTCGACGAGGTCAAGAAGATCGCCGCCAAAGGCGGCCCGCACTCGCTTGTCGCCCACACCACCTTCGACGCCAACATCCAGAAGGCGGCCGAAGAATCGATGGAGTTCCACCTCCGCCAGTTCGGCAAGGAATACAACGTCCCCGAGGGCGCCATCGTCGTCATCGAGACCAACGGCGCCGTCCGGGCGATCGTCGGCGGCCGCGACTACGGCGCCAGCCAGTTCAACCGCGCCACCAAGGCACTTCGCCAGACCGGCTCCTCGTTCAAGCCCTATGTCTATGCGACGGCGATGGAGCATGGCTTCACGCCGGATTCGGTGGTGTCCGGCGGACCCATCTCCTGGGGCAGCTGGTCGCCCCACAATTACAATGGCGGGTCGGCCGGCAAGGTGACGCTGATCACGGCGATGGCCAAATCAATCAACACCGTGCCGGTGCGGCTGGCTAAGGATTATCTCGGCATCAAGCCGATCAAGGCGATGGCGGAAGCCATGGGCGTCGAGTCGCCGCTGGAATCGCACAAGACCATGGTGCTCGGTACATCGGGCATGACTGTGATGGACCAGGCGACGGGCTACAGCGTGTTCGCCCAGAACGGCTTTGCCGGAACCCGGCACGGCATAAGCCAACTCTTCAACCGTACCGGCGAGGTGGTCTACGACTTCGCCAAGGACGCGCCGCCGCCGCACCGGGTGCTGTCGGAGCAGGCGCTCAAATACATGAACACCATGCTGGCCGCCGTTCCGGTGATCGGTACGGCCCGGCGCGCGGCCCTTCCAAACATCGTTGTCGCCGGCAAGACCGGCACGACGCAATCCTACCGCGATGCCTGGTTCGTCGGTTTTACCGGCAACTACACAGCCGCCGTCTGGCTCGGTAACGACGACTTCACCGCGACCAACAAGATGACCGGCGGCACGCTGCCGGCAATGGTGTGGCAGCGGCTGATGCTCTATGCGCACCAGAATATAGACCTGAAACCGATCCCCGGTATCGATCACCCCTTCGTCGATGCCGAAATTGCCGCCAAGGCCGAGGAAGCGGAAAAGAAGAACGCTGAACAGGCAGCAGCCGACGCCGCCGCCGAGCGTCCGCCGGTGCTGTCCAGCCGGACCACCCGGACCCTGAAAGAACTGACCAGGCTTTTCCAGGCGGCACCCGTGCTCGACGCGCCCGCTGCACCGGAGACCCTGTCGGCGCTGTGACGGCCAATTCCGCGGGGCCGCTTGCCATAAGCCCCTGCGCCGAGATATCCCGGGCCGCAATCTTTCTGTCCCCGGCCTTCGGTTCTCTCGGCTCCTCATGCTCAAGAACGCCTTCCTGACGCTGCTTTCGCTTGCCATCGCCATCGGTGGCGGTGGCGCCAGCGTCTGGTACGCGCTGAAGCTGCAGGATGGCGTCGGCGCCATCAGGATCGGCCAATGGACCGCCTTCCCGGATATCGGCACGCCGACGGCGGATCCCTATTCCAAGGCCCGCGTGGCTCGCGAAGGCGTGCTGGCGCTCGGACAGGCGGAAGGACTGTCCTTCATAGCCGAACGCGATTCCGGCGGCGAACAGCTCAAGCGGCAATGCGCCTACAAGATTGCGGGCGGTTTTCCCACCGCCCGGTTCTGGACGCTTTATGCCGCCGACCAGTCGCTTGGGGTGGTCGAGACCGGCACGCCGAGGCCGGCTGCGCTGCAGTCCTATCAAGTGCTGCGCCAGGCCGACAATTCGGTGGTCATTTCCGTCGGCAGCCGCCCTGCGCCCGGCAACTGGCTGCTGACCAGCGGCGCCGGCAAGATGTACTTGGTGCTCACGTTCTACGACACACCGATCGCCAGCAGCACCGGTCTCTCGGACGTCACGCTGCCACAAATCCAGAAGGTCGGCTGCAATGCGTAGCCTGCTGCATGCCGTGCTGCTCGGCCTGCTCGGCGCCGGCATCGTGCACATCGTCGTGCTGCTGCTCGTCCCCGAGTTCTCCGAACGCGACGCCTGGTCGCGATTGGCCATGGCTTCGGATCTCTACAAGATGACCAGGCTCGACGCGGAAGCCGGCGGCGCGCCGGTGGTGAAATCGGTCGATCCGCTGTTTTATGCGGCGGCTTGCCGCTTCGACCTTGCCGAGGGGATGGTGCGGGTCAAGGCGCCGGGCAAGGTGCCGTTCTGGTCGATATCGGTCTACGACCGCGGCGGCCACAACATCTACTCGTTCAACGACCACAGTGCGACCGCAGGCGTGCTGGACACCGTTGTGCTGACGCCGGCCCAGATGATCGAAGTCCGCAAGGACCTTCCCGAGGAACTGCAAGGAGCCATCTTCGTCGAGGCGCCGATAGAGGAAGGCGTGTTCGTCATCCGTTCGTTCGTGCCCGACGACAGTTGGAAGCCGATCGTCTCGCGGTTTCTCGAACAGAGTTCCTGCGAACTGCAGGATTTTTAGGCCGGTTCCGATGCTCAGTGGTGCGGTACCGGCAATGTTCCCGACGGTCCCGGCTTGTCGGGGCCGGTCGGCCGCGTTTCGCCCGTCAGCGGCCGCTGCTCGTAGCGCACCCCGGGAAATATGATCACTGCCGCCGGCGCGGCTTGTTGTGCTCGATTGGTTGCCGCCGTTCGCGGCACGAAAGACAGTACCATGCCCATGGTTCGCGTATTCCTCTCGGTTGCCCCGGAGCACAACGCAACGCCTCCATAGTCGATTAAGAAGGCAGTAGGTTAACGGAGCGCTAACGGATCGCCGCTAAATTGATCTTTGTTCTTGGGAAACGCGAAACCGGTACAGCCCGGCAGAGCGCCCTCCAGATCGTGTCGAGTGTCGGGCGTATCCTTCGTGTCAGCTTCGGATTTCAGGCAAATCTCAGCAGGAGCTGAATCGGGAAAGGCCGAAAGGCTGTTTCGCGCCGCGGTATCGGCATTCTGCTCGCTCACCCGCCCTTCGCGCCGGGAGATCGCGCAGCTCGAAGACCTGACGCTGCCGCTTTTCGAGAATGTCTCGGTCGAATCGCGCCGCTACGTCGCAGCTGCCCTTTCCGAATGCGAATATGCACCCGCCGCGCTGGTGCGGCGGCTTTGCCAGGAGCGGGTCGACATCGCCGCTCCGCTACTCATCCGCTCGCGTGCCCTCAGCGACGTCGACCTGATCGCGCTGATTGGGCGTCACGGCCTGCCGCATGCCCGTGCCATTGCCCGCCGCAAGGATCTCAACCAAACCATCGCCGATCTCATCAAAGTGCTTGAAAGGCCGACGCTGGTGCGGTCGCAGCAGCAGCCGGAAGCAACTGCCATTGCCCCGTCCGAAAACGCGGAAATGGTCGCGAGCGACGCAAACAGACAAGAGGCGGCCGACGCCGCCGAAACTGTACGTCGCCGGTTGCGATCCATGATGCGCGCCGAGAGCGGCACCGCGATCAGACCGTTCGTCGAGCCACAAACCTACGTCAAGCTGCGCGAAACCGCGCTGACCGGCAATGCGGCATTCTTTCAGACAGCGCTCGCCGATGCGCTCGAAGTCGATTTTTCAACGGCGCAGACGCTCACCGCGAGCCAAAATTACACACCGCTACTTTTCGCCTTGCGCGCGCTCGACCTCAGCGAAGACAAGGCGTTCCTGATCACGGCTGCCATCTATCCGACCCAGTTTCCGCACCCGCAGGCGATCCGCATCTTCCTCGACCGCTACCGCCTGCTGCACCGCGACGCTGCGTTGGACAGGCTCCGCGGCTGGAAGGCCGACACCGTGTCGAAAATCGTTCGCAAGCCCGGGCGCGTCGCGGCAAATGCCGACCTGCGCAAGCCGAACAGCGCCGATGTAACCGCCACCCCAAAGGCGCTTCGCATCTGAAGGCCTGCCGTTACGACGCCTTGACCGAGATAAGCTCCTCGACGGGAACGGCGCCCGCCTCGATCTCGATCACCCAGATATCCGGATCGAATTTCTTCTCGCGCTCCAGCCGCGCGTCGAAGATGGCGGCATCGTCGCCTTCGCCAAGCAGACTGAAAAAACGGTCGTCCGGCCTAGCCGAATCGTAGCTCGTCTGCGGCGCCGGCCCGAACAGCGCCATCTCTCCTAGCCGGCCACGCGCCAACACGAAAACTGCGCCGGCTTCCGTGGCGCCGCGCTTGACCACGGCGGCAAAGCCGCCGGCGCTAAAAACCCGGCGCAACAGGGCCGACACCCACAGATCGGTGGTTACCCGCATAAAAAATTCCTGGACATGCGGCGGTCCTTACAGCATTGGCCGGAAAACCGTAACCGGTCTTTGCCGAGCCGACCTATAAGGGGCGTCGTCACAGCCCTCAGTTGGTCAGGCCGATTTCGCGCATCTTGACGTAGACGATCTCGTCGGGCTCGCCGGTCTCCGGCAAGCCGAACAGCGCCTGGAATTCCTTGATCGCGGCCTTGGTTCGCGCGCCGACGACGCCATCCAATTGCATATCCTCATTGCCGAACGCTTTCAGTCCGGCCTGGATCTTGACGATGCGGGGATCCGGCGTTTGCGCCGCTGCATTTGCTGGTGCGGATACCGGAATGGCGGCCGGAGCAGCGGCCGTTTCGACCGGCCGCGGCACGGGATGCGGAACCACGGCCGCGGTCTTTGGCGTGGCGCCCAGTTGATCCAGCAGGACGCCGTCGATCTCGCCGGAGGCATTCAATCCGACTTTCTGCTGATAGGCCTGGATGGCCTTGCGCGTATTCGGTCCGGGAATCCCGTCGACGGTGCCGGAATAGAAATCGAGATCCTTCAAGATGCCCTGGACCTGCTCGACGACCGGGTCGCTCTTGATCGGCGCAGCGGCCGGACGCACGATATTGATGGTGGTTTCGGGCTCATCGCTATCCGCCCGCGGAAAGCGTTCGATGCTTCTGGTAGCGAAAAACGCGCCGGCATGCGGAAAGGGCTGGTACCAAAGCGCGTTCGCCGAGACGTAGAACAGCGTCACCAGGAACGCGGTGGAGCCGCCGACCACAACAGGATTGCGCGAGATCAGGCTGCCCAGCGCCATCGCTCCGTGCTCGAAGGCATTGCCGCGGCGTTTGACCGCCTTAGGCTGTTTTGCGGAGCGACCCATTGCTCTCCCCTTTGCCACCGTCCGCCTTGGCTTTGACCGCGGACATCGGCACCACGCCGGTCTTCTCCGCCGAGCGGCCCGTCGGGCCGCTCACGGGAAGGCTGATCGTCACCGTGGTGCCCTCGCCCGGCATGCTTTCGATCGACATTGTGCCCTCGTGCAGCGCCACCAGCCCCTTCACCAGCGAAAGCCCGAGCCCTGTGCCTTCGAAACGGCGGGTATAGTCGTTCTGGATCTGCATGAACGGCTTGCCGAGATTGGCGAAATCTTCCTCGGCGATGCCGATGCCGGTGTCCCGGATCCAGAAATGCAGCCGCGAGCCGATGCGCTTGGCGCCGATGACGACATTGCCGCCTTCAGGCGTGAACTTTATCGCGTTAGAGACGAGATTGATCAGGATCTGCTGCACGGCGCGACGGTCGGCATTTATTTCGCCTGCGTCCGGCGCGATCTGGGCCTGCAGATCGATGGCCTTTGCCTCTGCTTGCAGGCGCATCATCGACTGGCACATCTCGACCGCTTCGCGGAAGCGGAACGGTTCCGGTTCGGTCGCGTAGGCGCCCGATTCGATCCGCGATACGTCGAGTATCGAGGTGACGACGGCAAGCAGGTGCTGGCCCGAATCCCTGACCAAGCCGACATATTCCTTCTGGCGCGGATCCTTGAAGCTGCCGAACATCTCGTGCAGCAGCATGTCGGAAAAGCCAATGATGGCATTGAGCGGGGTGCGCAACTCATGGCTGACGACGGCAAGGAAGCGTCCTTTCGCCACCTCGGCCGAAGCAGCCGCCTCGTTGGCAGCGGCGAGCTCCTGGCGCAGTCCGGCCACTTCATCGTTTTCGCGCAGAACAAGCGTGAAGACAGTCTCCTGCCCCGGTGCGCGCATCATCTCGAGCGAGAACGGCCGGTAATTGTCGGCCGTCACGCCGCTGTTCTGCGGCAGCCGGACGCGAAGATCGAGCCGGCGCGACAGGGCGCCATCGCGCATATCGGCCAGCGCACTGAGATACGGGACGCGGTCGGACAGATGGATGCGATCGAAAAGTCCGGTGCCGAAAAGCAGCTCCGGTGGCAGCCTCAGCATCGTGCGTGCCTTAGCCGAGGCGTCCAGGACCTCACCATGCGCAGCGATTCGCAGCACGACGGCGTCGATCAGGTCTTCGAGCCGGTGGCTGCCGGCCGAATCGAGCTGAGCGCTGGCGGTGGCACGAAGTGAAGCGACACGCGGAATGAGCGTGAGCGCCCAGGCCAACGTCACCAGCCAGTGCCATGCGGCGATTTCGGTCTGGCCGAGCGGCAAGACGGAACCGGCTAAAGGCTGCAGCAAGACTGCGACAAGGGCCGAGATGGCGCCCCAGATCACGGCACGCCGCGACTGGCCGATCCACCAGGCTTCAAACGGCAGCGCCACCGCGAGCAAGGCAACCGGCGAGGCCACACCGCCGGCGGCAGCGATAAGGGCACCCAGGGCAACACTGCCGACGACCAAGGCGAGTTGGCCGGCCAGGGTCATCTTGCCCGATGCAGCCACCAGCAGGGCGGCGAACCAGCAAAGGCCGAACGCCGCAAAGATCGCAGCCACAGTCACGGCCGCGCCCATGCCCGACGTGACCAGCGTCACCGCTGCACCCGCGCCGAAGAAGGGAGCTGCCAGCATGACGCCAATGAACCGGCTCTCACGGCGGCGGTCGTCCTGGCCGAGGACGGACGGATGAACCATCCGTTCGCAACCGGCGGCTATCGCGCCCGGCAACTCGGCGTATCTGGCCTTGATCGCACTCAACTCAACGCACCCGGTCGTGAACGGCTCTGCTTTGCAGGCGGCTTTTGTCGATCCGAAACTCGCATCCAGCGTTTAAGGAATGGATAAGGCTGCGCCGATCGTCCCCCGGCAGGCTGCAAATATCGGGATACCGGTGGGTAAAAACCGGGGCAATTGCCGCCATAGTAAACGGAGCGTTATCCGGACCACCCGCGCCTGGGCTTGCGGCCGATCGCATCAAACTGTCACCAACGCAAAAAATAACTAATAAAAACAGCACGTTGAATGGTAATCATTTGCTGAATGAAATATGAACCATTCGAGGCAAATGAACTTCAAAACGCTTCGTTTCGAATCTGCCTAAAATTTGAGGAAAACTGTTGCTTTCGGGACAAGCCGTCCTTTGCGCGTCTGTGCCAGTATCGCGGTACGGGTCGTGCGGTTCGGAGGCATGACCGTCATAAAGGACAGACAGATGGGCTTTCTGATAAGAGCTGCTTTCTGGTTTTCGCTGGTGCTTCTGGCGCTGCCGCTGGGTGTCGGCGCCGATGATGCGGGCCGCGAAAGCGTCGGGCCGCTCCAGGCGCTGTTTGCGGCGCGCGAAGCCGTCGGCGACATCGCCGGCATCTGCGAGCGCAAGCCGGACGTGTGCGAGACCGGCAAATCGGCAATGCACACCATCACCGCCCGGGCCAGGGAAACCGCCAGGATCGCGGCCGCCATGCTGGACGACAAGACCCCTGAACCAGATACGGTGACGACCACCGGCAGCCTGCCCGAGGAAATCGTCTTGCCGGCGAAAGTCGATCTACCGGCGAAACTGCACTTGCCGGCGAAGAACTGAGACTGTTTCGGCCGAATTCGTCGCCAGACCGCAAGGCTCCCCACGCTCGGCGCCTGCGGCGTTTCTCCTCTTTTTCCGTGACGTGGCAGCGCCGGATGACTATATCCGGGGTGATGACTACGACGATCCAGACCATCCGCGACGACTTTTCCCTGCTCGACGAGTGGGAAGACCGCTATCGCTATGTGATTGAACTGGGTGAAGCGCTGCCGCCGTTTCCCGACGAGCAACGCATACCGGCCAACAAGGTGCCCGGCTGCGTCAGCCAGGTCTGGTTGACCACCGAACAGGGCGGTGGTCCCGACCCCGTTATCACCTTCAAGGGCGATTCCGACGCCCATATCGTGCGCGGTCTGGTCGCCATCATGCTGGCGCTGTTTTCGGGACGGCCGGCCAGCGAAATACAGAGGACCGACGCAGAGGCAACATTGAAGGCGCTCGGACTTGACGAGCACCTGTCGCCGCAGCGCGCCAATGGTCTTCGCTCGATGGTCAAGCGCATCAAGCGTGACGCCGAAGCAGCGTTGAAGCAGACCGCCTGACCGGACGGCAGTTGCCGGCAGCATGGCGGGTTCGACCTTTGACCCCATAATACAAAACGGCGCCCGCAGGCGCCGTTTGAGTGTCAAACCGGAAGAGCCGGTTATCAGCGTCCCTTGCGCTTGCGGCCGAGACCCATCTTCTTGGCGAGCTGCGAACGGGCGGCCGCATAATTGGGCGCAACCATCGGATAGCTCGGGTCCAGGTTCCACTTTTCGCGATACTGGTCGGGCGTGAGATCATAGTGGGTCATCAAGTGACGCTTGAGCGACTTGAACTTCTTGCCGTCTTCGAGACAGATGATGTAGTCGTCATGCACCGAACGCTTCGGATTTACCGCCGGCTTCTGCTTGTCGGCAGGCGGCTGCTCGGCGGCCCCGCCGACGCGCCCCAAAGCGGCATGGACATCGGCAATGAGGTTCGGCAATTCGCCGACCGGCACGGGATTGTTGCTGACATAGGCGGCCACCACGTCGGCGGTAAGCTCGATCAGCGCGTCACTGTTTCTGGAAGGTGTTTCGGTAATATCCATGGCGTTCAGGCCCCAACGAGAATTGTTTCTGTTTGCGCCCGTTTCGATAGTTGGGCATCGCGCGAACTTGTGCAGGAAAAAGCCTCCGCGATTCGCGTCGCGGCACCTTAATGGGCCTTGGCGTCAAGTAAGTCAATTCGCTTCTTGCGCTCTATTCAGCGATGCAAGTCAAATCTTTCATATTCAGCTTCACTCTTTCGTGCAGAGTGTAAACTTGCCGTTTTTTCTGGTCAGACCAGCATCGACTGACGCGGCGGCAAGCAGCCATTACACAGACTGCAGCAGGTAAATAGAGCTCAATGCTTGATCCAGCCGGCAGCATTACAGCCTGGCCAATCGGCGGATTCAGTAAAATCATAGGTTGCGAAGCATTACTGTTGCTCGTGAGCCGTCGGCCGGAGCGGCGTGCCGCGTCACTAGAACGGAGTGATGTATTTTCCGTAGACCCAGCCGGTGACGAACTGGCCGTTCCGTGCCGGATCATGCCAGACTTGGCACCAGTGATTGCGGATCTTCTGTTTCTGCTGCCAGTACGAATGGTTGGCGAGATCGAGCAGATTTATCCCACCGGTGCATTTGCCGGTCATCTGCAGAACCGTCCCGTTGGGATAGGCGGCCTGCTTCTGCGAAGTTCCCGAAGGATATTTGCGCACATTGAGTGTGTCGCCGAACGGCACATTGGCCACTTGCCAAGCCGCAAAGGCAGTTGCATGAGAATGACCGGCATTGGCCAGGGTCGTCGCAGCGAAGGCGAGGGCCGCGACAGTCCGAGAAAAAATGTTCATTGTCCTCTCCTCCAGCCCGTCCCCTCGAGCTACCACGACAATAGATCATAGCCGTTGAACCCGCGCTGATCGGCGTGTTCATTCGCTATTCAAGTAACTTCCACAGCGAGACGCAATGACCAGAACCCCAGTGTTTCCGACCGCCACCCCACCGCAGCCGGAGAAACGGCCGATCTTCGACACGCATCACGGCATGACGCGGACGGACGACTATGCTTGGCTGAGGGCCAGCAATTGGCAAGAGATGTTCAGGGATCCGTCTCTGCTCGACGGCCAAATCCGCGCCCACCTCGAAGCCGAGAATGCTTACCAGGCGGCGCTGATGGCCGACACGGCTCAGCTGCAGAAGCAGCTTTTCGCGGAAATGAAGGGGCGTATCAAGGAAGACGATTCCTCTGTGCCTATGAAGGACGGGCCCTATGCCTACGGCTCCTCCTTCAAGCTTGGCGGCCAGCAGCCGCGTTATTTCCGCACGGCGCGCGACGGCGGCGACAAGCAGATATTGCTCGACGGCGATGCCGAGGCCGAGGGTAAGCCCTATTTCCGGCTGGGCGGCGTCGATCATTCGGACGACCACAGCAAGCTGCTCTGGGCCTTCGACGACAAGGGTTCCGAATTCTACACGCTGCGCGTCCGCGATCTCGCCGGCGGCAACGACCTGGCGGACAGGGTTCCGGACACCGGCGGTGGCGGTGTTTGGGATGCCGGCAATGACGGGTTTTTCTACACTCGCCTCGACCCCAACCACCGGCCTTCCAAAGTGCTGTTCCATGCGCTTGGTGACAGTCCGGAAAACGACCGGCTGATCTACGAGGAGACCGATCCCGGCTTCTTCATGGATGTCGGCGGCACGCGCTCCAACGAGTGGATCATGATCGGCATCAACGACCATGAGACCTCGGAATACCGCATCATGAGCGCCAACGATCCGTTCGCAGAGCCGAAGCTGGTTGCGGCGCGCCAGACCGGCCTGCAGTACGAGCTCGAAGAAGGCGGCGACATCTTCTTCATCCTCACCAATGCCGACGGTGCCAAGGACTTCAAGATCATGACGGCGCCAGCGCATGATCCGGTGCGTGCCAACTGGCAGGAACTGGTGCCGCACGAAGCGGGCCGACTGATCCTTTCGGTGATCGGCTTCAAGGACCACATGGTCCGGCTCGAGCGCAAGGAAGGCCTGCCGCGCATCGTCGTGCACGACCGCAAGAGCGGCGAGGAGCACCTGATCTCCTTTGACGAGGAGGCCTTCTCGCTCGGCCTGTCCGGCTCCTACGAATACGACACCGAGATCATGCGCTTTTCCTATTCGTCGATGACGACGCCGGCGCAGGTCTTCGACTACAATATGCGCACCCGCGAGCGGGTGCTGCTCAAGACCCAGGAAGTGCCGTCCGGCCACGACCCGGCGCACTATGTCACGCGCCGGCTGATGGCGCCTGCCGCCGACGGCGAACTGGTGCCGATCTCGCTCCTCCATCACCGCGACACGCCGCTCGACGGGTCGGCGCCGTGCCTGCTTTACGGCTACGGCTCCTACGGCATCACCGTGCCGGCCGCGTTCAATACCAATCTGTTTTCGCTGGTCGACCGCGGCTTTGTCTACGCGATAGCCCATGTTCGCGGCGGCAAGGACAAGGGCTATGGCTGGTACGACGAAGGCAAGCGGGCGAACAAGATGAAGACGTTCACCGATTTCATCGCGGTCACTCAGCACCTTGTCGCTGAACGCTATACGCAGCATGACCGCATCGTCGCGCAAGGCGGTTCGGCCGGCGGCATGCTGATGGGGGCGGTCGCCAACATGGCGCCGCAATGCTTCGGCGCCGTCGTCGCCGAGGTTCCCTTCGTCGACGTGCTCTCCACCATGCTCGACGCCAGCCTGCCGCTGACGCCGCCGGAATGGCCGGAATGGGGCAATCCGATCGCTTCGGCGGAGGATTACCGGACCATCGCCGCCTATTCACCCTACGACAATGTCGCCGCACTCGACTATCCGCCGATTCTGGCGCTGGCCGGCCTGACCGACCCGCGCGTCACTTATTGGGAGCCGGCCAAATGGGTAGCGCGGTTGCGCGACCGCAAGACAGGTGAGAATCCGGTGCTGTTCAAGATCAACATGGATTCAGGCCATGCCGGCGCCTCCGGCCGGTTTTCGAGGCTGGAGGAAATCGCCTTCACCTATGCCTTTGCGCTCAAGGTCACAGGCAAGGCCGAGCTTGCCGCGTGAACACCGCGGATAGGCAGGTATTGCTTGCTATTCCGCTACATGCCTTCATTGAGGATGAAAATTGCGGAGAAGCCCACCAATGATCGATCTTGCCACATTGATTGCGTATGTCGCGGTTGTGCTTGGCTTTGTTTTCATCCCGGGTCCTGCCACCCTTTTGACCGTGGCGCGAGCAACCAGCTCCGGAACCAGGGTGGGCATCGCGACCGGCGCGGGGATCGCGGCCGGCGACGTGGTTCACACCTTCATGGCGATCGTCGGCATTTCGGCGATCATTGCCACGTCGGCGGCGCTTTTCAGCATAGTGAAGTACATCGGCGCAGCCTACCTCATTTATCTCGGCGTTCGCGCGATCATCGAGAAAATGCCTGCCTATCCGGCCGCCGGCGCACTTGCGATCCCCGCTGCCAAAGCATTTCGGCAGGCTGTTTTGACCGAGATTCTCAACCCCAAGACCGCGCTTTTCTTCCTCGCATTTCTTCCGCAGTTTGTGCGGCCTGAAAACGGATCGGTGATGCTTCAACTGGCGACATTGGGCGTGATCTTTGTTCTGTTGGGCCTCGTCAGCACGGTGGTTTTCGCCGTGGGTGCGGGCGGCCTCGGCGCTTTCCTGCGCCGAAACCCGACGGTGCTGAGATGGCAGGGCAAGGCTGTCGGCTGCATCTATTGCGTCTTGGGCATCCGGCTGGCGCTGCAACAGCGCTAGGGTCTCGACATGCGACGCCGCATGAGGCTTCGGATACTGGGCAGGCACAGTTGATTTTCCGCTCGCAATTGCAAAGGTCGCGCGCTACCCAATGCGCGGCCTTTTCACGGTCGCCGCCAACACTCAATCACCCAGGAATCTGCCATGTTGCTCGTCGATGTCTATCTCGACAAATCGCCCATCCAGGGCATCGGCGTCTTTGCCAAGAACCACATTCCCCGCGGCACGCTGGTCTGGAAGCTCGACCCGAAATACGACCGCCGCATCGAGGTGACGACCTACGAGCGGGAAACCGGGCCGGTGAAAACCTACCTTGACCGCTACGCCTACCCGGACCGGTGCGACCCGAACTACATCGTCTTCGAAGCCGACGATGCGCGCTACATGAACCATGCCGACGACCCGAATTGCGACGTCTCGCAGCCGGAGGAGACCTATGCCTTGCGCGACATTGCGCCTGGCGAGGAAATGACCTGCGACTACAATCACTTCTTCGAAACCGGCTTCGACTTTCTCGGCGACCGCTGACGCAACGGCCGTCAGCTCGCCGGCTTCTTGCGAGCCGGATAGCCGTTGGGATGCGGCGGCACGGCTTTCAGATAGGCGGCGATCGCCGCACGGTCCTCCGGGGTCAGCACGGCCATGTTCCGTTGCACGTCGACCATCGCGCCGCCGACCGTATCGAAGTCCGGCGTGAAGCCGGTTTCGAGATAGTTGGCGATGTCAGCTTCGGACCAGTCGGCGATGCCGCCCTCGCCCGACGTGATGTTCGGCACGATACCGCTGCCTTCGGCGGCGGCCGCACCTGCCAGCCACTGGCCCTTCCTGGTGCCGCCGGCGAGGTCCCGCGGCGTGTGGCATTCGCCGCAATGACCGGGGCCTTCCACCAGATAGCGGCCGGCCAGCACCGGGTCGGGCGTGCCGTCGGGAAAGGAAACGACCGGCTGGTCACTCAAATAAAGCAGCTTCCACAAGCCAAGACCGCGTCGGACATTGAAGGGAAATGCCAGCGAATTGGCGGGCGCCTTGCCGGCGACCGCGGGCAAGGTCTTGAGGAATGCATAGAGATCGGCAATGTCGGCCGGCTTCATGCGCGCGTATGAAGTATAGGGAAATGCCGGATAAAGATGCTCGCCCGACGGTGATACGCCCTTCAGCATGGCGTTGGCAAAGTCCTCGACCGACCAGGCGCCGATGCCGTCCCTGGCATCCTGCGATATGTTCGGCGGCACGAAGGTGCCGAACGGCGTCTTGAGCTCGAGGCCGCCGACCAGCTGAAGGCGGGCGTCGCCTTGCGAGCCGGGCTTGGCATGACAGGACGTGCAGCCGCCGGCGTAGAAGATGCGCTTGCCCCTGGCGGCGTCGCCGGGACCAAGCTCAGCCAGCGTTGCGGCATCGAGCCTGACCGGAGCCGACAGGAACCAGCCGGCAATCGCGGCCGCGCCGCCCAGACCGTGGGCGGCGCCGACAAGTTTCTTCTGCAAGCGCATTGCCCGCTATCAGCCTTTTTTCACCCTGTAGTTTTGATGACAGTTGCCGCAGCCGCCGCCGATGGTGTTGAACTGTGCCTTCAACGCCTCGGCATCCGCAGGTGCTGCGGCGACCGCTGCCTTGACGTCTGCGAGGTACTTGCCTTCAGCCGTCTTGAAGCCGGCCATGTCCTGCCAGATCTTGGGAGACGCCGTGGTGTCGCCGGTGTCGCTGCCGGCCGGGAAAAGCGTGTCGACGCCGGCATGGAATTTCTCGGCATTGGCCTGCAGTGCCTGCAACGCGGTCAGCACCGAAGCTGCGTCGTAGGGCGTCTCGCCCTTGACCACTTTCGACAAGCCGGCGGCGATCTTGCCACGTTCCTTCATCAGGGCCTGCCGGTCGGCAACCGGGTCGGCAAACGCCGCCGAACCGGCGAAGGCGAGCATCGAGATGGCGAGGATAAGCTTTCTCATTCACTTGGCTCCATGTTGAAGGCAATGCAGGATGCGGTCCCACCCCGATGACAAACGGCAAGGATGGCTTAAAAATTCCGACGCTGCGCCTCACGCTTGCGTGAAATTTTGCAACTGTCGTTCTGATGCTGAAAAAGAAAAGCCCCGGTTTTGCCGGGGCTTTCTGGAACGGATCAGGCCTTTTCGTAGAGTTCGAGCACATAGTCCCAGTTGATGAGACTGTCGACGAAGGCTTCGAGGTATTTCGGCCGGGCGTTGCGATAATCGATGTAATAGGAATGTTCCCAGACATCGACGCCGAGGATCGGCGTCGCGCCATGGACGAGCGGGTTCTCGCCATTCGGCGTCTTCGAGATCGCCAGCTTGCCGTCCTTGACCGAAACCCAGGCCCAGCCCGAACCGAACTGTGTGGTGCCGGCGGCGATGAAGTCGGCCTTGAACTTGTCGTAGCCACCAAGATCGCTGTCGACCGCCTTTTGCAATGCGCCCGGCAGCTTGTTGCCACCGCCGCCCTTCTTCATCCATTTCCAGAAATGGATGTGATTGTAGTGCTGGGCGGCATTGTTGAAGAGGCCCGCATTCTTGCCGAAGGACCGTTTGACCGCCTCTTCGACCGACAAATCGCCCATGCCCGCCTCGGCGGCCAGCTTGTTGCCGTTGTCGACATAGGCCTTATGGTGCTTGTCGTGGTGATATTCCAGCGTTTCCTTTGACATATAAGGCTGCAAGGCCTCGTAATCATAGGGCAAGGCGGGCAATTCAAAAGCCATCTGTCGTACTCCCTCGTGGAAAAATCCGGTGTCGATACCGGACTAACATAGGACTGGATTGGTCTGGAACAACTCCGGAAACGAAGCGCCGGCCGCTTTTTAGCGGGTCAGCCGGGCGAAGTCGAATGCGCCCATTCCCAATAGAGTTCGCGCGCCTTCTTGGCCACTGGTCCGGGCTGCAGATTGCGCTCCTCGATACGGGTGACCGGCACGACTTTCGAGTGGTTTCCGGTCGAGAAGATTTCGTCCGCCTCGAGAAAATCGCGGATCGACAGCGTCTTTTCCGTCGTCGTGAAGCCGTATTCGCCCAGCAGGGCCATGGTGCGCGCGCGGGTAATGCCGGACAGGAAGGTGCCGTTCGGCGCCGGCGTCAGGACATGGCCGTCCTTGACCAGAAAAATATTCGAGGTGCCGGTCTCGGCGACATTGCCCAGCATGTCGAGCACGAGCGCATTGTCGAAGCCGCGCATCTTGGCTTCGAGGATGGCCCGGCCGTTGTTGGGATAAAGGCAGCCAGCCTTGGCGTTGGTCGGCATGGTTTCGATGGTCGGGCGCCGGAACGGCGACACCGTCACCGAAAACCCAGCCGGCGAGATCATCGGCGATTCGTAGAGGCAAAGGCAGAAACGCGTCGAGGCCGGGTCGGCCGGCACGCCCATATAGCCGCCATGCTCGGCCCAATACATCGGCCTGATGTAGACTGCCGTCTTGCCGTCGAACTTCTTCAGCCCGTCCCAGGTCAGGCCGACGATCTTGTCGGTGCTCATCGTCGGCTTCAGGCCGAGCGCGATCGCCGAGGCATTTACCCGCGCTGCATGGCGATCGAGATCGGGAGCGACGCCCTCGAACCAGCGGGCGCCGTCGAACACGCTGGTGCCGAGCCACATGGCGTGGCTGCGCGGCCCTAGAATGGCAACATTGCCCTCGTACCAGTCGCCGTCGACGAAGGTCCATGTCGCGGATTGCGCCGCAGTCGCCAGTGTCATTGCCAGGTTCCGTTCGATGCTTGTTGCGGCGCATTGGAAGATGCTTTGGCGGCCGCCGTCAACCGGCTTGGCTGAGATTTGTTGAGGCCAGCGGGCTGGCGGACTGCAATCAGCGCTTGCGCCTTGCCTTACGCGGCCTCAAAACTGTCGAATGCAGTTCGCGGCTTACGTTTTCGACGCTTATGGCACGCTGTTCGACGTGCATGCGGCCGTGCGCCGTCACGCCGACCAGATCGGGCCGGACGGCCAGTTGCTGTCCGATATCTGGCGCGCCAAGCAGCTGGAATATTCCTGGGTCAGGACGCTGATGGGGGCCTATGCCGATTTCTGGCAGCTCACCGAGCAGGCCCTCGACTTCGCCCTGCGCAAGGTTCCATCCGCGGATGCCGGGCTGAGGGCGAAGCTGCTCGAGGCCTATTGGCGGCTGGACTGCTATCCGGAGGTACCGGCCGTGCTCAAGGCGCTCAAGGCATCGGGGGCAAGGCTGGCGATCCTGTCAAACGGTTCGCCTGAGATGCTGGAAGCGGCGGTCAAATCCGCTGCGCTCGACCAGGTCCTGGACGACGTCTTTTCCGTCGACAGCGTCAGGCGCTTCAAGACCGATCCGTCGGTCTACGACATGGTCACCACGGGCTGGCGCCTCTATCCGGGCGCCGTCTCTTTCCAGTCATCCAACCGCTGGGACGTCGCCGGCGCCACCAAGTTCGGCTTCAGGACGGTGTGGATCAACCGCGCCAATCAACCAGAGGAATACCGGGATTTCCCACCGGCCCTGATCCTGCCGTCCCTCGATGGTCTGATCTCCGGGGTTTGACGGCCGGACATGTTGCCTCGACGCAACAGTGACGATCCAGTCACAGCTTTGCCTTTGTTTGTCCACCCTGCGGCCAGAATTGGAACCGCCTATCGCACTGACATTGCTCAAGCACCTGCGCCGTATCGGACGCATTCACGCTTTGTTGCGATTTGAGACTTAAAAAAGGCAATCATGTTCACACCCCAATCGTCCTCTCTGCGCCTTAGCCGTCGCGGTTTCCTCAACGCAGCAGCCCTTGGCGCCGCCTCGGTCGCGGTCTCCAGTTGCACCACCCTGTCGCAGCAGCCGGTCGAGCCACCGCCGCCGACCTATGTCGAGCCGGCGCTCGGCGATTACGTGACGATGTATGGGCCGATGTCGGATGGCGGCTTCGAGCTGCCGGCCATACCTGTCGACAAGATCGACCCGCAGTTCCTGCGCCAGATCGTTGACGATCCGACCGGGCAGCAGCCCGGCACCATTGTCGTCGACACGACCAACCACTTCCTCTACCTGGTGCGCCCGGGCGGCCAGGCGATCCGCTACGGCGTCGGCCTCGGCCGCGCCGGCTTCGAATGGTCGGGCGATGCGGTGGTCCAATGGAAGCAGAAATGGCCGAAATGGACGCCACCGGACGACATGATAGCCCGCCAGCCCGAGCTCGCAAAATACAGCGCCGATAATGGCGGCATGCCCGGCGGGCTGGACAACCCGCTTGGCGCGCGTGCGCTTTACCTGTTCCAGGGTAACCAGGACACGCTGTACCGGTTGCACGGCTCGCCGGAATGGCGGTCGATCGGCAAGTCGGTGTCGTCGGGCTGCGTGCGCCTGATGAACCAGGACATTATCGATCTCTACGATCGTGTGCCGAACAAGACCCCGGTCGTGGTGACAGCCGATGTCGGCCAGCCGGTGGTGGCAACAGCAAACCGCAGAGCCATTCCGATCGACGCCGGCGTGCCGGAAGGATCGATCCTGCTCGGTCCGATAAAATCGATCACAAATTCGATCCTCTGAGCTGGTCGAAAGCGCGGCGGGATCTTCCTCGCGGCTCAAGCGGTCATTCTGCCTCGAGCCGGCGGTTACCAGGTTGTTGGGTGTCGCTTTGTTCGGCCAGGTTGATTAATTAGCTTAGGCCCGCCCGGCGCAGCCCTTCGGCATAGAGCGCACGAAGCTCCGCGGGGGCGATCGGATGATAGCGCTCGATCCAGTCCAGCGTGAGTTTCGGCTGGATCCGCAAGGCCTCCGCAAGTGCGGAAGCGGCGAGCGCAAGGTCGCCCGACAGCCCGGCCACTGCCGCGAGACTGCGCCATGCGGTGCCGAAGTCGCGCCTGAGCTGTACCGCGCGGTGCTGGAACTCGACCGCCTCGGCGATGCGCCCGGCTGCAAAATGACAGGTGCCGATCGTCGAGAGCACCGCTGCCTGGATCGTGTCGCGTGGGGAGAGCCGCATCGCTAGTTCTGCGTGGCGGGCGCCCTCCGCGCCCATCCCGGCGTAGCCATAGCTCGAGCCCAGAACCATATGCGCCATGGCAAAGCTCGGGTTTCGCTCGATCGCTTCGGTAAGCGCCTCCCTGGCAGGCTTGGGACGCCGCGCGACCATGTGAACGTAACCGAGCACGAGATGAGCCCATGGATCGTCATTGTCCTGGTCGAGCGCGCGCTGGCCGAGCGCGAGTGCCCCGTCGAGCACCTCGGAAGGCTCCGCCACCCCTAGATGCGCCCTCGCGGCATAAAGCCAGCCGAGCAGGCCAATGGCGCGGGCATATTCCGGATCGATCTCGATGGCCCGCTTGAGCAGACCGACACCGACCTCGTTGTCCCGGGCAACCCAGGTCCACACGTAGGGCATGGCGCGCACGACGCAGCCCCAGGCGTCCAGGCTCTCGGTCGGCCGCTTCCTGAGGCGCACGTTCTCTGCAGCATAGAGCTGCGGCTCCAGCGATCCGACGACGCTTCCCGTGATCTCGTCCTGCACGGCAAATATGTCGCTCACCGCGCGGTCATAGCGCTCGGCCCACACATGCGTCCCGGATGCGGCTTCGATCAGCTGGGCAGTAACGCGAATACGGTCGCCGGCTTTGCGAACGCTGCCCTCGAGCACGTAGTGGACGCCGAGCTCACGGGCCACCTGGCGGATGTCGGCCGATTTGCCCTTGTAGGCGAATGTCGAGTTGCGGGCGATGACGAACAGCCAGTGCAGCTTGGACAGCGCGGTGATGATATCCTCGCTGATGCCGTCGCTCAAGAACTCCTGGTCCCTGTCTCCGCTCATGTTCTGGAATGGCAGTACGGCAATGGAAGGCTTGTCGGGAAGCGGCAGGTTTCCGCCGGACACGGCCGACGCGACGAGCTCCAACTTCGCCACGTTTTGGCTCAGGCTCAGACGATAGGCTCGCACCGGCCGTACAATGTTTTTGAGCTCCTTGTCGCCGAGATCGACGAATTCTTCTTTCAACTTGTCGCGCACCTGTTCATAGGCCGCACCTGAGAGGCAGATCCCATTTGGTTCGGCGATTCCTTCCAGACGGGCGGCGATGTTGACGCCGTCGCCCATCAGGTCGCCGTCACTCTCCTCGACCACATCGCCAAGATGAATACCGATCCGGAATTCAATGCGGCGCTCCGGTGGGAGGCCGACGTTGCGCTCGACCATGCCATTTTGCACTTCGATGGCGCAGCGCACGGCACCGACAACGCTGCGGAATTCCACGAGGGCTCCGTCACCTGTTCGCTTCACTACCCGACCGGCGTGAACCGCGATGATGGGGTCGATGAGATCGCTGCGCAGCGCCCGGAGTCGCGCGAGCGTCCGATCTTCGTCCGACCCAGCCAGCCGGCTGTATCCGACAACATCGGCGGCCAGGATCGCCGCAAGTTTGCGGATCTCGCTCACCTTGCCCCTTCCTTCACTACCCAACATAGCACAGACTCAAGCGCAAGACCGCTCCATTTGGAACGGCGTGAACTCGCAACGACGGATGGCGCCCGGAGTCCCACTGGCCGGAAAGCGGCTTCGGGTCCGAAGCGCGACATTGTCGGCGATTGTCAGAAAGGTCTCCAAATGGGGCATAGCCGCCCTCCGCTGTCCTCCAAATCTGGCTACTGGCGCTTCATGCGAAGGCAGAATTTGCCAACACCGATGCCCGCCTTCGGGTCCGATGCTCTTCACCGCCCCCTGGCCAAACTCCCCAGAATACCCCGCACGATCGCCCGCCCGACGGACGAGCCGACCGAGCGCACGACTGATTTGATCGCCGCCTCTGCCACCGTCTGGCGGTTGGAGGGGCGCGGCGCGCGGCGGCCGCCGGCTGGCTGGGGATCGTCGTTGCCGAAGCCGGGAATGGTCCAGCGCGAACGGCCTGCGTCCTGTTGCTGCGCCTGTGCCTCCTGGGCGTCCTTGGCCTTTTTCTGCAGGATCTCGAAGGCCGATTCGCGATCGACGGTCTGGTCGTACTGTCCCGCGACCGGGCTCTCAGTGATCAGCTTGCGGCGCTCTTCGGGCGTGATCGGGCCAAGGCGCGACGATGGCGGGCGGATCAGCGTCCGCTGCACCATGGACGGCACGCCCTTGGCTTCCAGCGTCGAGACAAGCGCCTCGCCGGTGCCGAGCTGCGTGATCACGGTTGCGCAGTCGAAATCGGGATTGGGCCTGAACGTCTCGGCCGCCGTCTTGACGGCCTTCTGTTCGCGCGGCGTATAGGCACGAAGTGCGTGCTGCACGCGGTTGCCCAACTGGGCAAGCACCGTTTCAGGGATATCCAGTGGATTTTGCGTGACAAAATAAACGCCGACGCCCTTCGAACGGATCAGCCGGACCACCTGTTCGACGCGGTCGATCAGCACTTTCGGCGCGTCGTCGAACAGAAGGTGCGCCTCGTCGAAGAAGAAGACCAGCCTCGGCTTGTCCGGGTCGCCGACCTCGGGCAGTTCCTCGAACAGTTCCGACATCAGCCACAGAAGGAACGTCGCATAGAGCCGCGGATTCATCATCAGCTTGTCGGCGGCGAGCACGCTGATGGCGCCGCGTCCATCGCGCGTGGTGCGCATGATGTCGGCGATCCGCAATGCCGGCTCGCCGAAGAAATTGGCCGCGCCCTGCTGCTCCAGGACCAGCAGCGTGCGCTGGATGGCGCCGACCGAAGGTTTCGTCACATTGCCGTAGCGGGCGCCGATCTCTTCGGCGCGGTCGGCGATATTGGCCAGCAGTGACTGCAGGTCCTTCAAATCGAGCAGCAGAAGACCTTCTTCGTCGGCGATGCGGAAGGCGATGTTCATGATGCCTTCCTGTGCCTCGGAAAGGTTCATCAGCCGCGACAGAAGCAGTGGCCCCATTTCCGAGATGGTGGCGCGGATCGGGTGGCCCTGCTCGCCGAACAGATCCCAGAAGATGACCGGGAATTCCTGGAATTCATAGGGATCGAGCTTGACCTGCTCGGCCCGCTTCACCAGGAAATCCTGCACCGCGCCCATCATGGCGATACCCGACAGGTCGCCCTTGATGTCGGCGCAGAACACCGGCACGCCGGCATTGGAGAAACCCTCGGCCAATATCTGCAGGGTCACCGTCTTGCCGGTGCCGGTCGCGCCGGTGACCAGGCCGTGACGATTGCCATATTGCAGCAAAAGCTGTTCGGGCCGCTGATAGCTGTCGTCCGGCTTGCGGCTGGCTCCTATGAAGATACTGGTGTCGTCGGCCATGTGCCCGGTCTCCGCAAACCTATAGGGTTGAATGCCCTGATCCCTTGAAGAAAAGGGAGCCCCGCCGCAGGTATAGTGAGGCCATTGCGCAGCGACAATGGGCGTCGTCGAAAATGGCTTTTGGAGCTTGCGGAACCTGCCCATGTTTGGCAATCGATTGACGGTCGCAGTCACGCAAGACGTGTTGCACGGCGTGTACGCTGCATTGTGATATGCGACCGGGGAACGTAGACTGACGTAGCTGGCCGCTGCGGCCGCTAGAATGAGGAGAACGGATGGGCGCCGGTGCCTTGACCCAGGATGCCGAACTTCCGAACGCCGACCGGCAACGATGGCTGGCGCTGGCGGAGAAGGCGCTGGCCGGCGGGTCCTTCGAGGAAAAGCTCGTCTCGCATACGGACGACGCCATCCGAATCGAACCGCTCTACGAGCGTTCGGTAACCGCCGAGCCTGTCGTGCGCGCCAACCCGGGATCACCGTGGATCGTCAGCCAGCGTATCGACGATCCGGACATAGGCCGGGCCAGTGCGCAGGCGCTGGAAGACGTCGCGCAGGGTGCCACCGGACTGTCGCTTGTCTTCGAAGGTGCGCCGAACGCCTTCGGCTATGGCTTGCCGAGGACGGCGGAGGCGCTGGAGGGCGTGCTCGACGGCGTGCCGCTCAACCGCATCCAGATCCGCATCGACGCCCATCCCTGGAGCCGTGCCGTGGCCGACTGGCTGGTGGCTTTTTTGACCAAGCGCCGCTCCGACCCGGCAAAGCTCAACCTCTCCTTCGGCATCGATCCGGCGGCGATTTTTGCCGGGACCGGCAGGCTGCGCATGTCGATCGACGCTTTACAGGCTTCGATGCCGCAATCGCTGGCGCATTTCTTTTCGATGGGTGTGCCCGGCGTGCTGCTGGAGGCCGACGGGCGGGTATTCCACAATGCCGGCGCGACCGAGGCGCAGGAGCTTGGCACCATGCTCGCCTCGGCCGTCTCCTATCTGAGGCTGTTCGAGAAGGCGCGCCAGCCGCTCGTCTACGCTGCGCCGCATATTGGTTTTGCGCTGAGCGTCGACCAGGACCAGTTCGTTTCGACGGCCAAGGTCAGGGCGTTGCGCAGGCTGTGGGCGCGTGTCCAGGAGGCCTGCTCGATATCGCCCTCCACCGCCAGCATCCATGCCGAAACCTCCTTCCGGATGATGACGGCGGCCGACCCGGAAACCAACATCCTGCGCACCACCATCGCCGCTTTCGCGGCTGCCGCCGGCGGCGCGGATTCGATCGCCATCCTGCCGCACACGATCGCGCACGGCCTACCCGCGGGCTTTGCCCGCCGCGTTGCCCGCAACGCGCAACTGATCATGGCCAATGAAAGCCACATCGACCACGTCGCCGATCCGGTTTGCGGTTCGGGCGCCGTCGAAGCGCTGACTGCGGAGCTCTGCGCGGCGGCCTGGCAGGAGTTCCAGCAGATCGAGGCGGAAGGCGGCGTGCTGAGCAGCCTTGAGCAAGGCCACATCCAGAGGCGCGTCCAGGCAGCTTCCGCCCGCCGCAACACAGCCTACCAGGCGGGCGAACGGGCGATCGTCGGCACGACGCTGCACCCGTCGAAGACCGAGCGTCCGGTCGAGACGCTGGCGGCGGCGCGGCGGCCTGCCTTCGACGAAGGCGTTGCGGTGTGCGAGCCGCTGTTTCCGATCCGCATCGATCAGTCGATCGGAGCGGTACCATGATCCCGGATTTCAGCCAGATCGCCTGGTCGCCGCCACGGCGGGCGCCTGTCGAGGTCAAAGGTCAGCGGATGACGCCGGAAGGCATCGCCATCAAGCATCTCTACAACCAGGGCGATCTCAAGGGCTTGCCTCATCTTGATACCTATCCGGGCCTGCCGCCCTTCGTGCGCGGCCCCTATCCGACGATGTATGTCCAGCAACCCTGGACGATCCGGCAGTATGCCGGCTTCTCGACGGCAGAGGAATCCAACGCCTTCTACCGGCGCAACCTTGCCGCCGGCCAGAAAGGCCTCTCGGTCGCCTTCGATCTCGCCACGCATCGCGGTTACGACAGCGACCATCCGCGCGTCGCCGGCGATGTCGGCATGGCCGGCGTCGCCATCGATTCCATTCTCGACATGCGCCAGTTGTTCGACGGCATCCCGCTTAACGAGATGACGGTATCGATGACGATGAACGGCGCCGTGCTGCCGATCATGGCGCTCTATATCGTCGCGGCGGAGGAACAGGGCGTCGCGCAGAAGGACCTCGCCGGGACCATTCAGAACGACATCCTGAAAGAGTTCATGGTGCGCAACACCTATATCTATCCGCCAAAACCTTCGATGCGGATCGTGGCGGACATTTTTTCCTACACGTCGAAGCACATGCCGAAGTTCAATTCGATCTCGATCTCCGGCTACCACATGCAGGAGGCGGGAGCGACGGCGGACCTCGAGCTCGCCTACACGATTGCCGACGGTATCGAATATGCCCGCGCCGGCGTCGCGGCCGGCCTCGACATCGACCGTTTCGCTCCGCGCCTTTCCTTCTTCTGGGCCATCGGCATGAATTTCTTCATGGAAGTCGCGAAGCTGAGAGCAGCGCGCCTTTTGTGGGCCAGCCTGATGCTGAAGAATTTTTCGCCGAAGGACGAGCGTTCGCTGTCGCTGCGCACCCATTGCCAGACTTCGGGCTGGTCGCTGACGGCGCAGGACCCCTACAACAACATCATCCGCACCATGATCGAGGCGATGGCCGCGACTCAAGGGCATACGCAGTCGCTGCACACCAATTCCTTCGATGAGGCAATGGCGCTGCCGACCGACCATTCGGCCCGCATCGCCCGCAACACACAGCTCATCCTGCAGAAGGAGTCCGGCACGACGCGCATTATCGACCCGTGGGGCGGCTCCGCCTATGTCGAACGGTTGACGCATGACCTGGCGGCGCGTGCGCTTGCGCATATCGAGGAGGTCGAGAGCCTCGGCGGCATGGCCGCGGCAATCGAAAAGGGCCTACCGAAGCTGCGCATCGAAGAGGCTGCCGCGCGCACCCAGGCGCGCATTGATTCCGGCGAACAGATCGTGGTCGGCGTCAATGCCCACCAGCCCGGGACGGACATCGATGTCGACGTGCTGAGGATCGACAATGCCGAGGTCAGGGCGCGGCAATTGTCGAAGCTGCAGCGGCTGAAAGGCACGCGTGACGTCGCCGCCGTCGAGAGCGCGCTCGATGCGCTGACCCGCGCTGCCGGCAGCAACGAAAACCTGCTGGAATTCGCCATCCGGGCGGCACGCGCCAATGCCACGGTCGGCGAGATTTCGCTGGCGCTGGAAAAAGTCTTCGGCCGTCATGTCGCCTCGGTGCAGACGATCTCCGGCGTCTATCGCAACGCGCTTGGTCACAGTCCAGTGGTCGACCGGCTGCAGGACAAGATCGTGGCGTTCGAGGAGAAGTCGGGCGGCAGGCCGCGCATTCTGGTCGCCAAGATGGGCCAAGACGGCCATGATCGCGGCCAGAAAGTGATCGCCACCGCCTTTGCCGACCTAGGCTTCGACGTCACCGTCGGGCCGATGTTCCAGACGCCGGAAGAGATCGCCAGGCTGGCCGTCGAGCATGACGTGCACATCGTCGGCGCCTCGTCGCTAGCTGCGGGCCATTTGACGCTTATTCCCGAACTCAAACTCGCGCTGAAGAAGCTCGGCCGCGACGACATGCTGATCGTCGCCGGCGGCGTCATTCCACCACAGGATTACGACGCAGTCCGGCAGGCAGGCGCCACTGAAATTTTCCCGCCCGGCACAGTCATCCCGGAAGCGGCGGACCGGCTGATGGACCGCCTGCTGCAGGTTGGCTGATGCCTTGTTCTAACGTCTGTTGTAACGAGAAACACGCAGAGTTATAATCAGCGTTGCAACAGGATGTCTCACCATGAACACCACCATTCGCAAAATCGGCAATTCCGAAGGCGTGATCCTGCCGAGGGAAATTCTCGACCGCATGAACCTGAAGGCGGGCGACAGCATCGTCATCGTTCAGGAAGGCGATGAGCTTCGTCTGCGCCGCACCGAGGACACTGCTGAAGAATTCGAGCGCAAGATGAAGATCGCGCGTGAGCGGATGAAGAAGTATGAGGTTGCCTACCGCGCGCTCGCAAAATGACCGAGCATCATTCGCGGGAATTCGTGGAGGCGCTTCACGCCGAGCAGCTGCGCCTCCACGGCGGCGCAGCGGGCATCCGCGACGAGGGAATGCTGGAGTCGGCGCTCTACAGGCGGCAGCAGAGGGAAATCTATGGCGAGCCCGATCTCTGTGAGCTGGCGTCCGCTTATCTTTTCGGTATCGCCAAAAACCATCCATTCGTCGACGGAAACAAGCTTACTGCTTTCGCGGCGGCCGATCTGTTCCTTTATTTCAATGGCTTGAGCATCGAAGCCGAGCAGGCGGACATTATTCAACTGGTCATGATGGTCGCCGCGGGCGAAATCGACGAGGCTGGTGCCGCGGCGTTCTTCCGCGACCATGTCGTCGAGCTCGGAGACTAACTGTCGGAGAGCTTGACGATCTCCCACTCCTTGCCATTGACCACGGCAACTTCGCCGACCTTCTTGCCGAACAGCGCCATCGCCATCGGCGACACATGGGAAATTGTCCCCTTGGCGGGATTTGCCTCATCCTCGCCGACGATCTTCCAGTGCACCTTCTTGCCGTCGTCGCTTTCCAACGTGACACCCATGCCGAAGCGAACCATGTCGCTGCCCGGCTCCGGCACCGAAAGTTCGGCGCTTTCGCGCCGCGCCGTCCAATAGCGAAGATCACGCGACACCAGCGCGATGCGCTCGCGGTCGGCCCGCTTTTCGGCTCTGCCGAGCTCGTCGCGCAGAGCGGCCACCTCCGCATCGATCAGCGCCAGGCCGCGTTCCGTCACCAGATTGCGGTGATGGCTGATCGGCCGCTCGCCGATGCCGGCGATGGCGTTTTCGCTGTCTTCCTCGCGGGTGAAGGCCCTGCTCATCCGACGAACTTATGCCTGACGTGACGACTCCACAAGCCGTAGCCGGCGAACCGACGTCGGGGCCGATCCTGTCTGGCACGAATCCTGCGGCGCGACCGTCGAACACAAGGAATCTGTGCCGATGTTGAACAGACGAACGCTGCTTGCGCAGACCGCCGGATTTGCCGTCATGGGGCTTTCGCTCGGCAAGGCAGCGGCGAAGAACCTGCCCGGCATCGAGAAAGCCGCGATGCGCGGCGCGATCAACGCGACCGATCTCGGCGTCCGGCCCGGCGCGCTTGACGACCAGAGCAAGGCTTTCACCAAGCTGCTGCGCGACGCGCACGACCGCGATATGGCGGTGTTCCTGCCGCCGGGGACCTATATCGTTTCCAACCTGTCGCTGCCCGGCCGCGTGCGCCTGTCCGGGGTGCCGGGCGCATCGCGGATCGTCTATGGCGGCAATGGCCATCTCATCATGGCAGAACAGGCCGAGCATATCGAACTCAGCGGGCTCGTGTTCGACGGCAGCAAGCGCTGGATGGGCGACTACACGCAAGGCCTGCTCGATCTGCGCCGCATCGTCCATCTGGTCGTCGACAACTGCCAGATGACCGGCAGCGGCAAGAACGGTCTGGCGCTCGAACACGCCTCGGGCCGCATCGAGCGCTCGGAGATATCCGGTGCGGCCGACGCCGGCATCTATTCGGTCGAGGCCGATGGCCTGGAAATATCAGGCAATAGCGTCTCCGACTGCGCCAATGGCGGCATTCTCGTGCACCGCTGGCAAGCGGCTGAAGACGGCACCATCGTCAGCGGCAACCGGATCGAACGGATCCAGGCGCGCGGCGGCGGAACCGGCCAGAACGGCAATGGCATCAATGCCTTCCGCGCCGGCAACGTCATCATCTCCGGCAATATTGTTTCGGACTGCGCGTTTTCGGCGATCCGCGCCAACAGTGCCAGCAATGTGCAGATCACCAGCAATACCTGCTCGCGCTCGGGCGAAACGGCCGTGTATTCCGAATTCTCATTCGAAGGTGCGATCATCGGCAACAATATTGTCGATGGCGCCGCGAACGGCATTTCGATCGTCAATTTCAACGAAGGCGGCCGCATGGGCGTCTGCTCCGGCAACATCGTCCGCAATCTGTCGACCAGCGGCCCCTACCCTGCCGACGCGCCCGGCTTCGGCGTCGGCATCAGCGTCGAGGCAGACACCACAGTTTCCGGCAATGTCGTCGAGAATGCGCCGCTCTACGGCATGCAGATCGGCTGGGGACCGTTCATGCGCAATGTGGTCGCCACGGGAAACGTCATCCGCAAGGCGGGGACCGGCATCGTCGTCACCGTGGTCGAAGGTGCCGGGACGGCAATCATCTCCGACAATGTCATCGACGGGGTCCAGAACGGCGCGATTGTCGGCCAACGCTGGGCCGAGCCGGTGACCGGCGACCTCGCCGCATTAGGCAATGCCGGCTACGCGCATTTGACCGTCGAGCGCAACCACATCAGTTGAGGGTGGCCGTCGGCCGGAGCGCGCCAACCTTGGCGCCGATCCGGCTTTCGATGGGCGGATTTGCCTGTTCGACCAGTTTCGCCGCTACCATCTTGTCGGCGTGCAGCAGCTTAGCCAGCACGGCCGCGACCATCGCTTCAGCGGCGCGGCCGGCGCCATCGTCGCATTTCAGCGCGATGCCAAGCCCGAGCTCCGGAAGGGCGGCGCAAAAAACACCTTCGGCGCCTCCCTTGACGAAAATCCGCCCGGGCGCGGCCTCCATCATCGCAACATCGGACCTGCCCGTGCCGGCGACGAAAAACGGCTCGGCCATGCAGGCGGAGAGCAGCCGCTTCGCCGCCCGGGCGCGCACCGGCTCGAAGCCGGCACCTGTCGCCATGCGGGCAAAGCCAAGGGCAAAGCTGCGCAGCGGCACGGCATAGGTCGGAATCGAGCAGCCGTCGGTGCCGCGGTGATCGGCGTCATGGGCAGCACCGGTCACCGCCTGCATCGCTTCGCGCACCATCTCCTGCGAGGCATGGCCAGCCTTGACGTAACCACGATGGGCGATGCCGCTGTGAACGCATGTGCATAGGAAGCCTGAGTGCTTGCCGGAACAATTGTTGTGCAGCGCGCTCGGCACGCTGCCGGCGCGGGCAAGTGCCAGCGTCGCTCCATGGCTCGACGGCCAATGCGCGCCGCATTCGAGTGCCGCCTCGTCCAGGCCGGCCTTCGCCAGCATGGCGCGCGCCAGCTCGACATGTGGCGGCTCGCCGGAATGCGAGGCGCAGGCTAGCGCCAGCTCCCGATCACCGAAGCCGTAGGCATCGGCAGCGCCGCTCTCGACCAGCGGCAGCGCCTGGATCGCCTTGACCGCCGAACGCGGGAACACCGGCTGTGCCGTGTCGCCGATCTCCCAGACAGGCTTGCCATCGGCGTCGAAGACGGCAACAGCGCCGCGATGGGCACTCTCGACGATTGCGCCGCGCAAGACTTCGACCAGAACCGGATTTGCCATGTCACCTCCCGCAAATGCGGGCGGGTTTATCTGATCCTGTCGAGAATGGAAACGTAGTTGGCGACCGCGGCACCACCCATGTTGAAGATGCCGCCGAGTTTTGCTCCCGGCACCTGGATGCCGCCCGCCTCGCCGACAAGCTGCATGGCGCTCAGCACATGCATGGATACGCCGGTGGCACCGATCGGGTGGCCCTTGGCCTTCAGCCCGCCCGACGGATTGACCGGCAACCTTCCATTCTTCGCCGTCTCGCCATCCAGGGCCAGCTTGGCGCCCTCGCCCGGCCTGGCCAGGCCCATCGCCTCATACTCGATCAGTTCGGCGATGGTGAAGCAGTCATGCGTCTCGACGAAGGAAAGGTCGCCGAGCGTCACGCCCGCCTGCTTCAGCGCCTGGTTCCAGGCCTGCTCGCAGCCTTCGAAGGCGAGAATGTCGCGCTTCGACATCGGTAGGAAATCCTGCACATGCTCATTGGCGCGAAAGGCGACGGCGCGGCGCATCTTCAGCGCCGTGGCCGTATCAGCAAGGACAAGCGCGGCGGCGCCGTCTGAGACCAGCGAGCAGTCCGTGCGCTTCAGCGGACCGGCGACGAAGGGGTTTTTTTCGCTTTCGTGCCGGCAGAACTCGTAACCGAAATCCTTGCGCATCTGCGCATAGGGATTGTCGACGCCGTTCTTGTGGTTCTTGGCGGCGATCATAGCCAGCGCATCCGACTGATCGCCATAGCGCTGGAAATAGGCTTGGGCGATCTTGCCGAAGACGCCGGCGAAGCCTGCCGGCGTGTCACCGTCCTCCGGCAGATACGAGGCCTTGAGCAGGTTCTTGCCGATCTCGGGACCTGATGTCGTCGTCATCTGCTCGGCGCCGACCACCAGCACGATACGGGCGGCATTGGCGGCGATGGCGCGGATGCCTTGCCTGACTGCCGCCGAGCCGGTGGCGCAGGCGTTCTCGACGCGGGTCGCCGGCTTGAAGCGCAGCCGGTCGTCGGCCTGGAGTACCAGGCTCGCGGTGAAATCCTGGGCGGAAAACCCGGCGTTGAAGTGGCCGAGCACGATCTCGTCGACGTCATCCGGACCGATGCCGGCATGATCAAGCGCCTCGACTGCCACCTTGGTGATCAGGCTCTCCAGCGTCTCGCCTTCGAGCTTGCCGAAGCGCGAATGCGCCCAACCGACGATGCATGCTGTCATGGCGATCTCCATCCTGTGGACCCGGGCTACGCGATACTTGCGGCGCGCCTCAGCATTGTTCAAGCATGAACCGTTCCGCCGGCTTCGTGAAGGGGCCAGAACCGCACAATCGCTTGATCTTGAACATCTGGTCATAGTGCCTGGCTTTTGCCAGCAAATCAGACCGGATTTTTGTTGATTGATGCGTCAATAAAAAATAATCTTGGTGCCAACAGGCCGGAGCAAGAATGCCGAAACTCGGAATGGAACCGTTGCGCCGCAGGGCGCTCATCGACGCAACGATCTCGGCGATCGGCGAGCGCGGTTCGCTCGATGTGACGATGTCGGAAATCGCCGGGCGCGCCGGCGTGTCCTCGGCGCTTGCCCACCATTATTTCGGCGCCAAGGACGAATTGCTGCTGGCGACCATGCGGCACATCCTCAGCGAACTCACCGCCGATACGCGCCGTGCACTTCGCGCGGCCGGCACGGCGCGCCAGCGCGTCTCGGCGGTGGTCGCGGTCAACTTCTCCGACATCCAGTTCCAGCCCGAAACGATCGCCGCCTGGCTCGCTTTCTATGTCGAGGCGCAGAAGTCGTCAGCACTTCGTCGGCTGCTCAAGGTCTATGCGCGGCGGCTGCATTCCAATCTGCTCAGCGGGCTGACCGGCATCCTGCCGAGGAGCGAGGCCGACCGGGTCGCCGAAGCGACTGCGGCGCTGATCGACGGGCTCTATATCAGGCGCGCGCTGAAGGACGGCGTCCCCGATGCCGCGACCGCAATCGCACTGATCGAGGACTATCTCGAAACGAAGCTCAGCGGACGGCAGAAGCAGTGACATCCAAACCCAACATCCTGATCGTCATGGTCGATCAGCTCAACGGAACGCTGTTCCCGGATGGGCCGGCGGACTTCCTGCACGCGCCGCATCTGAAGGCGCTCGCCGCGCGTTCGGCGCGGTTTTGCAACAATTACACCGCCTCGCCGCTCTGCGCCCCGGGCCGCGCCGCATTCATGAGCGGCCAGTTGCCGTCACGCACCGGTGTCTATGACAACGCCGCCGAATTCGCGTCTTCGATCCCGACCTTTGCCCATCATCTGCGCGCTGCCGGTTATCACACTTGCCTCTCCGGCAAGATGCATTTCGTCGGGCCGGACCAGTTGCACGGTTTCGAGGAGCGGCTGACCACCGACATCTATCCGGCCGATTTCGGCTGGACACCCGACTATCGCAAACCCGGCGAGCGCATCGACTGGTGGTATCACAATCTCGGCTCCGTCAGCGGCGCCGGTACTGCCGAGATCACCAACCAGCTGGAATATGACGACGAGGTCGCCTTCCATGCGGTGCAGAAGCTCTACGATTTTGCCCGCGTCTCCGACGATGCCGCACATCGGCCCTGGTGCTTGACGGTTTCCTTCACCCATCCGCACGATCCCTACGTCGCACGGCGGCGCTACTGGGATCTCTACGAGGATTGCCCGGCGCTCGAGCCGGAGGTCGGCTTCATCCCCTACAACAGGCAGGACCCGCATTCGCAGCGGCTCTACCGCGCCAGCGACTATGACAGCTTCGACATCACCACTGAGCAGATACGCCGCGCGCGGCGCGGCTATTTCGCCAACATCTCCTATCTCGACGACAAGGTCGGCGAATTGCTGTCGGTACTCGAGCGCACGCGAATGCTCGACGATACGATCATCCTGTTCTGCTCGGACCATGGCGACATGCTTGGCGAGCGCGGCCTGTGGTTCAAGATGTGCTTTTTCGAAGGTTCGGCGCGGGTGCCGCTGATGATCGCCGGCAAGAGCATACACGCCGGGCTAATCGAGACGCCGGTTTCCAATCTCGACGTGACGCCGACGCTTTGCGACCTCGCCGGCATCGACATCAGCGCGATTGCCCCGTGGACCGACGGCCAGTCGCTGCTGCCGTTGCTGAACGGAAAGAAACGCTCCGCGCCGGTGCTGATGGAATATGCCGCCGAAGGCTCCAACGCGCCGATGGTGGCGATGCGCGAGGGCCGCCACAAATTCATCCATTGCGAGATCGATCCGCCGCAACTGTTTGATCTTGAATCGGATCCGCGGGAATTGACCAATCTCGCCGCCGATCCGCCCAATGCGGCTTTGGTGGCCGCTTTCACAGACAAGGTGCGGGCGCGCTGGGACATGGCGGCGTTCGATGCCGCGGTGCGTGCCAGCCAGGCACGCCGCTGGGTGGTCTACCCGGCGCTGCGCAACGGCACCCATTATCCTTGGGAATTCCAGCCGCTGCAGAAGGCATCGGAGCGCTACATGCGCAACCACATGAACCTCGACCTGCTCGAAGAGCAGAAGCGCTTTCCGCGAGGCAAATGATGGCAGACCGTCTCGTCCCCTCGCTCGACCATCTCAGGCAGGCCTATGCCGTCACCTCCAAGGCAACGCAGGTCACGCCGCTGCTGGAATCGGCGGCACTCGCCCGCGAGACCGGCGCTGCCCGCGTCTTCGTCAAGGCCGAATCGCTGCAATGGGCCGGATCGTTCAAGGTGCGCGGCGCCTACTGGCGGCTGAAGAAGCTCTCGCCTGACGAAACCAAAAAGGGCGTCGTCGCCTACTCTTCCGGCAATTTCGCGCAGGGGCTAGCGGCGGCAGGCGAAGCGCTTGGCATTCCCGTCACCATCGTCATGCCGATCGACGCTCCAGCCGCCAAGCGCGACGCCACATCGGGTTACGGCGCGCGCGTGGTGCTGACTGACCATGGCGAGCGCGCGCGTGAGGAAGTCGCCGCCGCCAAGGCGCGCGAGATCGCTGCTAGCGAAGGCCTGGCGCTGCTGCACCCGTTCGACGATCCGGAGATCGTCGCCGGCCAGGCCGGTGCCGGGCTGGAGGCACTCGACCAGCTCGCCGCCAGGCAAGCGGAGGTCGATCTCTTGTTCTGCTCAGTCGGCGGCGGCGGCCTGATCGGCGGCGTTTCGCTGGCCTTCCATTACCTGTCGCCCGCCACGGAGATCATCGGCGTCGAGCCCGAAGGTTTTGACGGCATGGGCTCGTCGCTGGCGCATGGCGCCATCGAAACCATGCCGATCGGGCCGAAATCGATCTGCGACGGGCTGATGTCGCGGCGACCGGGCGACGCGCCGTTCGCAGCGGTGAAGGCAGCCGGCGTTCGCGGCGTCACCGTGGACGATGCTTCGGTGCGGCGCGCCATGCGCATCGCCTTCGAGCGGCTGAAGCTGGTGCTCGAACCATCCGGCGCTGCTTCGCTGGCGGCGTTGCTCGGCGGCAAGGTCGACGCGACCGGCAAGACCGTTCTCGTAGTGGCAACCGGCGGCAACGTCTCGCTGGCCGATTTCATTGCGCATATGAACCACGGGCGCGCATGAACCATGCTTGAAGCGGATTTCGTCATTATCGGCTCCGGCTCGGCCGGCTCGGCCATGGCCTACCGGCTGTCGGAGGACGGCAAGCATTCGGTCATCGTCATCGAATATGGCGGCAGCGATATCGGGCCGCTGATCCAGATGCCGTCGGCGTTGTCGATCCCGCTCAATATGAGCCTCTACGACTGGGGCTTTGCCAGCGAGCCGGAGCCGCACCTCGGCGGCCGCGTGCTGGCGACGCCGCGCGGCAAGGTCATCGGCGGCTCGTCGTCGATCAACGGCATGGTCTATGTGCGCGGCCATGCCCGCGACTTCGACCACTGGGCCGAACAGGGCGCGGCCGGCTGGGGGTTTGCCGACGTGCTCCCCTATTTCAAGCGCATGGAGGACAGCGCAGGCGGCGAGGATGGCTGGCGCGGCCATGGCGGCCCGCTGACTGTGCAGCGCGGCTCGAGGACGAACCCACTCTATGGCGCCTTCGTCGAGGCAGGCCGTCAGGCCGGCTTCGAGCTGACCGACGACTATAATGGCGCGAAGCAGGAGGGCTTTGGGCCGATGGAGCAGACCATCCGCGGCGGCCGTCGCTGCTCGGCGGCGAGCGCCTATCTGAGGCCGGCGCTGAGGCGGAAAAATGTCATCGTGGTCAAGGGTTTCGCCCGGCGGGTGATCATCGAGAATCAACGCGCCACCGGCGTCGAGATTGAAGCGCGCAAACGGATTCAGGTAGTCAGAGCGCGGCGCGAGGTGATCGTTGCCGCGTCCTCGATCAACTCGCCCAAGATCCTGATGCTGTCCGGCATCGGCCCCGGCCAGCACCTTAGGGAGAACGGCATTCCGGTGATCGCCGACCGGCCGGGCGTCGGCCGCAATCTGCAGGATCATATGGAGCTCTACATCCAGCAGGAATCGACAAAGCCGATCACGCTGAACTCGGTGCTGAATCCGTTTTCGAAGGCGATGATCGGGGCACAATGGCTGTTCTTCAAATCCGGCCTCGGCGCCACCAACCATTTCGAGGCAGCCGCCTTCGTGCGCTCGCGCGCTGGCGTCGATTATCCCGATATCCAGTATCACTTCATCCCGGCCGCGGTCCGCTATGACGGCAAGGCGGCGGCCAAGGCGCATGGTTTCCAGGCGCATGTCGGGCCGATGCGGTCGAAGTCGCGCGGTTCGGTCACGCTGCGCTCGCCCGATCCCAAATCGAAGCCGGTGATCCGCTTCAACTACATGTCGCATCCGGACGACTGGAAGGAGTTCCGCCACTGCATCCGGCTGACCCGCGAAATCTTCGGGCAAGCGGCCTTCGATCCGTACCGCGGCAAGGAACTGTCGCCGGGTTCGCATGTGCAGTCCGATGAGGAGCTCGACGCCTTCATTCGCGACCACGCCGAAAGCGCCTACCATCCTTGCGGCACCTGCAAGATGGGCCGTGCCGATGATGCGATGAGCGTCGTCGATCCCGAATGCCGTGTCATCGGCATCGAAGGGCTGCGGGTCGCCGATTCCTCGATCTTCCCGCGCGTCACCAACGGCAATCTTAACGCGCCGACGATCATGACTGGCGAGAAGGCCGCCGACCACATTCTCGGGCGCACGCCGCTGCCACCTTCCAACCAGGAACCATGGATCAATCCGCGCTGGCAGGTGTCGGACAGATAGGCCATGATCCGGCGGACGCATATTCCGCATGCCGCGACAAGACGATTTGGAGAACAGTCATGCGCGCCCAGCCAACGGCATCGCATTATGTCAATGGCCGCTATATCGACGACGAGCGCGGCGCAGCGCTGCCGGTTATCTATCCGGCAACTGGCGAGACCATCGCCATGCTGCGCTCGGCGACGCCAAACGTGCTGGAGCTCGCGATCGAGGCGGCGCGTGCAGCACAACCGGCCTGGGCGCGGCTGAAGCCGGTCGAACGCGGCCGCATCCTGCGCCGTGCCGCAGACATTTTGCGCGCGCGCAATGCCGATCTGGCGCGCATTGAGACGCTGGATACCGGCAAGCCTATCCAGGAGACGCTGGTTGCTGACGCCCCGTCGGCGGCCGACTGCCTGGAATATTTCGGCGGCGCCGTTGCCGCATTCAATGGCGAGGCCATCGATCTCGGCGGACCCTTTGCCTACACCAGGCGCGAGGCGCTCGGCGTCTGCGTCGGCATCGGCGCCTGGAACTACCCGATCCAGATCGCGGGCTGGAAATCCGCACCGGCCCTCGCCATGGGCAATGCGATGGTGTTCAAGCCGTCGGAGAACACGCCGCTCTCAGCACTGGCGCTCGCCGAAATCTACACCGAGGCCGGCCTGCCGGACGGGCTGTTCAATGTCGTGCAGGGTTTTGGCGATGTCGGCGCCGGCCTTGTCGGCCATGATGTCGTCGCCAAGGTCTCGGTGACCGGCTCGGTGCCGACCGGCCGCAAGGTGCTGTCGCTCGCCGGCTCGAAGATGAAGCACGCGACCATGGAGCTCGGCGGCAAGTCGCCGCTGATCATCTTCGAAGACGCCAACCTCGAAAACGCCATCGGCGGCGCGATGCTCGGCAATTTCTATTCGACCGGCCAGATCTGCTCCAACGGCACGCGGGTCTTCGTGCAGAGCGGCATCCATGACCGTTTCGTCGAGAGGCTGACCGAACGGACGAAGAAAATCCGCATCGGCGATCCGCTCGATCCGGACACGCAGATGGGGCCGCTGGTCTCGAAGGCGCAGCACGACAAGGTGGTCTCTTACATCGAGGCTGGCAAGCAGGATGGCGCGGTGCTCGCCTGCGGCGGAAACGTGCCTTCGCTGCAGGGTTTCCAGGATGGCTTCTTCGTCGAGCCGACGGTGTTCACCGGTGTCACCGACACGATGCGCATCGCGCGCGAGGAGATTTTCGGGCCGGTGATGAGTGTGCTGAAATTCGACAGCGAGGACGAGGTGATCGAGCGCGCCAACGACACCGAATTCGGCCTCGCCGCTGGCGTGTTCACCCGCGACCTGGCGCGCGCCCATCGTGTCGTCGCCGAACTGCAGGCCGGCACCTGCTGGATCAACGCCTACAATCTGACGCCGGTCGAAATCCCCTTCGGCGGCTTCAAGCAGTCCGGCATCGGCCGCGAGAATTCGCTCGCGGCGCTAGCACTCTATTCGCAACTGAAGTCGGTCTATGTCGAGACCGGGGATGTCGCCAGCCCGTACTGATCCTTGCGGGCCGTGCCGTCCAGATATTGGGTCAGCGCGCAGACCAGATGATAGAAGATGCTGGCCGGCACCTCGCTTGCCAGCGAACGGCCGCGCTCGTCGATGCGGTCGATCCACAGGCCGAGCGGTGCGGGATTGATGTGCCAGCGGAACAGCCGGCCGACACGCGCCTCGATTTCCGGCTTCAGGTCGGGACCGCCCGAACCGTCCAGCGCGATCGCCGCCTTGATCGCTTCGGCCTGTGGCCAGCTGCGCGAGACGCGGTCGAGCGGCAGTCCTTGCCGCGAGACGGCGCCGTAGGCGAGGCCCGTGGCGCGGTTCAGGCCATTGGCGATCGCCGACGCGTAGAGCTTCCTGGCGAGGCCGGTCAAGCCGCTCTGGCCGCTGCGGCCGGCGAAGTCGACCAGCAGCGAGGTCCATTCGAAATGATGGCCCGGTTCGGTCCACGTGCCCTTCTCGCCAGGGGCCGGCCGCCCATTCATGGTCGAAATACTCGCCAAGGGTCCAGCTTTCCGGGTCGAAGAAATGACTGCAGAACAGATCGACGATGCGCGCGGCGCGGCGGAGATGAGCGCGCTCGCCGGTCGCCTGATGCCAATTCAGGAACGCCTCGAGCAGATGCATGTGCGGGTTGGAGCGGCGCTCGCCCTCGCCGATCGAGGTTTCGCGGAAGCCGGTCAGGCGTTCGTCCTCGAGATGCGCGTCGATGAACGCAAAGATCTCCTCGCCAAGCCGCAACGCATCGGAATTGCCGCACATATGGGCATGCGCCAGCGCCAGGAGCACGCAGGAATGATCGTAAGCATCCTCGGCGCCGTCGGCGACCGTGCCGTCGATGTTGAGGGTGCGTACCCAGCCGCCATTGTCGGTACGTCCGTTCCTGGCCATGAATTCGAGGCCGTGGCTGATCAGCCGATCGGCCGGGCCGTTCCAGCCGCGCGCCTTGGCGACGGCGAAGGCGTAGATCTGCCTGGCCTGCGTGCGCATGCGTTTGGGTTCATCAGCGGGGCGGCATCGAAGCCGAGCGCTTCGTGGAAACCGCCATGGCGCTCATCGACGCCGACCGTCGACCACAACGGCACCGTCTCCTCGAACAGCCAATGGCTATGACGCGATCGTCGGCGGGCTGAACCTAGTCTCAAGGCGCCCGCTCTTTTCGAGCTGCTCGACGATTTTTTTGACACTCTGGCTGTGGCTGACCGGCGCGACGAAAGTGGCGTCGGCGGTCCCACAGCCGCGAGCCGACGCCGCCGCTCATCACAAAACTGACGATCCGTTCGGTTATGAAAACGAGCCCCGCTCAAAAGGTCTGATTGTAGGCGCCGACTTCGGGGCTGCGGCGCAGCACCGCATCGACGGCTTCGAACATCTGCCGGCGCCGCTCGGACGATACCGGGCTCTCCACCACCACCACAAGCTCCGGCTTGTTCGATGATGCTCGCACCAGCCCCCAGGTACCATCCTCCGCCACGACCCTGACGCCGTTGACGGTGATCAGTTCGGCGATCTTCTGGCCGGCGAAGACCGCGCCGTCGTTCTTCATCTTGCGAAAATCGCCTACGACGCGCTCGACGACGCCGTATTTGAGCTCGTCGGCGCAGTGTGGCGACATGGTCGGCGTGCCGAACGTCAGCGGCAGATCGCGGTAGAGATCGGCCATGCTGCTTTGCGGGCTGCGATCCAGCATCTGGCAGATGGCGATGGCCGTTACCAGGCCATCGTCATAGCCGCGGCCGATCGGCGGATTGAAGAAGAAATGGCCCGATTTCTCGAAACCGGCGGCGGCGCCGAGTTCGGCGACGCGCCGTTTGATATAGGAATGACCGGTTTTCCAATAGTCGGTGACTGCGCCATTTTCCCGCAACACCTTGTCAGTCATGAACAATCCGGTCGACTTGACGTCGACGACGAAAGTCGAACCGGGATAGAGGTGCGAAATGTCGCGCGCCAGCATGACACCGACCTTGTCGGCGAAGATCTCGTTGCCCTCATTGTCGACCACGCCGCAGCGATCGCCGTCGCCGTCGAAACCGAGCCCGACATCGGCGCCCGTTTCCAGCACCTTGTCGCGAATGGCGTGCAGCATCTGCATGTCTTCGGGGTTGGGATTGTAATTGGGAAACGTATGATCGAGCTCGACGTCGAGTGGGATCACGTCGCAGCCGATCCTTTCCAGTGCCTCGGGAGCGAAAGCCCCAGCGGTGCCGTTGCCGCAAGCGGCCACCACCTTGAGCTTCCTGGAGATACGCTTTCCCGCTGTCAGATCGTCAAGATAGGTTTTGCGGAAGTCCGCAACGAAGCCATAAGAGCCGCCACCGACAAGATCGAAATCGCCGGACAGCACGATCGCCTTCAACGCACTCATCTCCTCCGGACCAAAAGTCAGCGGGCGCGCAGCGCCCATCTTGACGCCGGTCCAGCCATTCTCGTTGTGCGAGGCAGTCACCATGGCGACGGACGGCGTGTCGAGTGCGAACTGGGCGAAATAAGCCATCGGCGACAAGGCCAGCCCGACATCCTTAACCCGTGCGCCGGCCGCCATCAGCCCGGAAACCAGCGCCAGCTTGATGGCAAGCGAATAGGAGCGGAAATCGTGACCAGTGGCGATGTCGGGCCCGGCACCCAGGCGACGGATCAGCGTGCCGAGCCCCATGCCGAGCGCCTGGACGCCGATCAGATTGAGTTCCGGCGTTTCGTTCGAGCCGGGATGGCCGAACCACCAGCGCGCATCATATTCGCGAAACCCGGACGGCTTGATCAATGCCGAGGTTTCAAACTCAAAAGTGTTTGGTCTGACATCGCTAATGATCTTCATCGACACGGCTATTAAACTCCAGGCGAGCTGAATCAGGTGCTTCGAGGCAAGGCGACGGTTACCCAGAAGCCTTTAAGCCGTGTTTGTGCGACAGCAAACTGAAACCTGTATGACGTGACGGCGAAAGCGAAAGAAATGCTACAGAAGCGCCTCCATTGGCGCTTGCAGTAACCAAACGCGGCGGCTATAAGCCCGCGGTCTGGTCACGGAGTGTAGCGCAGCCTGGTAGCGCACATCGTTCGGGACGATGGGGTCGCAGGTTCAAATCCTGCCACTCCGACCAGAAAAACACGGTGCGACCCGGAGACATGGGTAACAGAATGTACCTAAGATATGGGTGACAACCTCGTGCCGAACGGGTTGTCGATGGTCTGCAAGGTTCTCTGTTCCAGGTCGATATATCCCAGATCATAGTGCATGAAGCTTAC
>NZ_JAMYOQ010000033.1:0-59743 GCF_040319905.1 Mesorhizobium sp. M0833
CAGAGAACCTTGCAGACCATCGACAACCCGTTCGGCACGAGGTTGTCACCCATGTCTTAGGTACATTCTGTTACCCATGTCTCCGGGTCGTACCCCTTGCGAGTTGGCTGGGGCGCCAGGATTCGAACCTGGGAATGTCGGTACCAAAAACCGATGCCTTACCACTTGGCGACGCCCCAACAGCCGGAGCGTGCCCGCTGTGCGCGCGGCCTTATAGGACGAGCCGGGAAAAAGCTCAATGCCGACATATCGACTATGCGCGACCGATCCAGCAATTTTGCAATCGCTACTTTGAACGGATCTACTCACCCAAACCGCCATTTATTGCCAGCCGGATGGACGAAACGGAACCGCCTGCCGCCGGGGAATGAGAAATCGGTTGGCGATGGTGCCGCCGGCATTCTCGACGGCGTCCTCCAGCCTCTCGGAATAGAGCATGGGCAGCGGCTTGGCCGGCGCATCTTGGCGATCCGCCTGAAACCGCCTTCCAGCCCTTTCGCAAAGGCCGAAAAGGGCCCGCAATCGGTGAACGACCACGAGAAGGCGCGCTGTAGAAAGCCTTCACTCTATACAGCCTTCCGCCCGTGGCCGCATTTCCAGATAATCGAGCTTTCCGGCCATTCTCGTCGCTCTGTCCTTTTTTGTTGTCGGTATGTCCTAAAGCAAAGCTTTCAAAAAACAGGTCTTTCCGGCGTAGGCTTTCCTTAATCGATTGTAGAGACCGGCGGGCTTGGTCGATGCCTTGCCTTTCGCACTGCAGCATCATATCGCTCGATTTGCCAATTAATTTCCAATCTCCTGCAACCGGGGAGCAAGCATGACCAAATGGGTATACACCTTTGGCGACGGCGCCGCGGAAGGCCGTGCCGGCGACCGAAATCTGCTCGGCGGCAAGGGCGCCAATCTGGCCGAAATGTGCAGCCTGGGCCTGCCGGTGCCGCCGGGCTTCACCATCACTACCGAAGTCTGCAACGCCTATTACGCCAACGGCCATACCTATCCGGCCTCGCTGGAAGCGGATGTTGGGGTCGCCCTCGAGCATATCGGCCGGCTGACCGGGCGCAGTTTCGGCGATCCGTCGAAACTGCTTTTGGTGTCGGTGCGCTCAGGTGCCCGCGCTTCCATGCCCGGCATGATGGACACCGTGCTCAATCTCGGCCTGAACGACGAGACGGTTGAAGCACTGGCCGCCGATTCAGGCGATCCGCGCTTTGCCTATGACAGCTACCGCCGTTTTATCCAGATGTATTCCGATGTCGTCATGGGCCTCGACCATGAGGTGTTCGAGGAAATCCTCGAGGACCAGAAGGGCGGCCTCGGCCATGAGCTCGACACCGAGCTGACGGCCATCGAATGGCAGGGCGTGATCGCGCTCTACAAGGCCAAAGTCGAGGAGGAGCTCGGCAAGCCGTTTCCACAGGATCCGCACGAGCAGCTCTGGGGCGCCATCGGCGCGGTGTTTTCTAGTTGGATGAACAACCGCGCCATCACCTACCGGCGCCTGCACGACATTCCCGAAAGCTGGGGCACGGCGGTCAACGTCCAGGCCATGGTTTTCGGAAATATGGGCGACACCTCGGCCACCGGCGTCGCCTTCACCCGCAATCCGTCGACCGGCGAAAAGCAGCTCTATGGCGAGTTCCTGGTCAATGCCCAGGGCGAGGATGTCGTTGCCGGCATCCGCACGCCGCAGAACATCACTGAGGCTGCGCGGATTGCCGCCGGCTCAGACAAGCCGTCGCTGCAGAAGCTGATGCCGGACGCCTTCCAGGCTTTCGTCAGCATCTCCGACCGTCTGGAAAGACATTACCGCGACATGCAGGATCTCGAATTCACCATCGAGCGCGGCAAATTGTGGATGCTGCAGACCAGGTCCGGCAAGCGCACTGCCAAGGCCGCGCTGAAGATTGCCGTCGACATGGCCAGGGATGGACTGATTTCGAAGGAGGAGGCCGTCGCCCGCATCGATCCGGCCTCGCTCGACCAGTTGCTGCATCCGACGATCGATCCGAAGGCGGCGCGCGATGTGATCGGCGTCGGCCTGCCGGCCTCGCCGGGCGCTGCGACCGGCGAGATCGTGTTTTCCTCGAACGACGCCGAGGAAGCCAAGACGCAAGGCCGCAAGGCGATCCTGGTCCGCATCGAGACCAGCCCCGAAGACATCCACGGCATGCATGCGGCCGAAGGCATCCTGACGACGCGCGGCGGCATGACCAGCCACGCCGCCGTGGTGGCGCGCGGCATGGGCAAGCCTTGCGTTTCGGGCGTAGGCTCGCTGCGCGTCGACTACAAAGCCGGCACGCTGATGGCCATGGGCGCGACCTTCCGCAAGGGCGACATCATCACCATCGACGGCGGCAACGGCCAGGTGCTGAAGGGCGCCGTGCCGATGCTGCAGCCGGAACTCTCGGGCGATTTCGCAGCCATCATGGAATGGGCCGACGGTGCGCGCCGCATGAAGGTGCGCACCAATGCCGAGACGCCGCTCGATGCGCGCATGGCGCGCTCCTTCGGCGCCGAAGGCATCGGGCTTTGCCGCACCGAACACATGTTCTTCGACGGCGACCGCATCGTTGCCATGCGCGAGATGATCCTGGCCGATACGGAAAAGGACCGCCGAACGGCGCTGGCCAAGCTGTTGCCGATGCAGCGCTCCGATTTCCTCGAACTGTTCGAGATCATGGCTGGGCTGCCGGTGACGATCCGCCTGCTCGATCCGCCGTTGCACGAATTCCTGCCCAAGACCGAGGAGGAGGTGGCCGAGGTCGCCGCTGCCATGAACGTATCGCCGGACAAGCTCAGGCGGCGCACCGAAGCGCTGCACGAGTTCAATCCGATGCTCGGCCACCGTGGCTGCCGGCTTGCGGTTTCCTATCCCGAAATCGCCGAGATGCAGGCACGAGCCATCTTCGAGGCCGCCGTGGAAGCCGGCAGGAAGGCCGGCGCGCTAGTGGTCCCGGAGATCATGGTGCCGCTGGTCGGGCTGGCAAAGGAGCTCGAATTCGTCAAGGCGCGCATCGATGCCGTCGCCAAGAGCGTGATTGAGGAAACCGGCGTCAAGATCACCTATCTTACCGGCACGATGATCGAACTGCCGCGCGCCGCGATCCGCGCTCATGTCATTGCCGAGGCGGCCGAATTCTTCTCCTTCGGCACCAACGATCTGACCCAGACCACCTTCGGCATCTCGCGCGACGACGCGGCCTCGTTCCTCGAGACCTACCGGCAAAAAGGCATCATCGAGCAGGATCCATTCGTGTCGCTCGATATCGACGGTGTCGGCGAGCTGGTGCGGATGGCGGCCGAAAAAGGCAGGGCAACGCGGCCGGAGATCAAGCTCGGCATTTGCGGCGAACATGGCGGCGATCCAGCGTCGATCCATTTCTGCGAGGAGGTCGGCCTCGACTATGTCTCGTGCTCGCCCTACCGCGTGCCGATCGCGAGGCTGGCTGCCGCGCAGGCGGCGGTGAGGGTTGCAAAGAACGGCCGCGGATAGGAGTTGGAGTCCACCGGCATCTGACCTTACCGATTTGTAACCAAATTCACGCGAACGTGCGCGTGACGGCTCCAAATCCCGACATCGTTTCTGCCCAGTTTCCGGCCCCCGAACCCGCCCCGGTGCCAGAAACAGATGTTGCAGAACCCGCCCGCGCACGTCCGCTCGATTCTCATCCTCCAGACGAAATTCATCGGCGATCTTGTCCTCGCCTCGGCGCTCGCCAGAAACCTGCGCCTCGAATATCCAAAGGCCAGGATCGTGTTCCTTTGCGAGGCGAGCTTTGCCAGTTTCCTGACGGCTCATGGCATCGCCTCGGACGTGGTGGCGTTCCGGCGCGCCCGGATGCGTGGCACCCCACTGGAGCGTGGCCGCGAGCTTTACGCGATGGTGCGCGCTCTGCGCCGGTTCCGGTTTGACCTGACCATCGACCTGGCCGATTCCAAAACCTCACGCATCATCGTGAGATTCGTCAACGCCAAGACCCGCGTCGGATATGATCCTCCCGAAAAACCGTTGCGCTGGCTGGAACGCCAGCCCGCCAACATCCTGGCCAAGCCGTTTGGCTTTGGTGGCCAGCATTATCTCTGCCGCTATCTTTCGCCGCTTGAGGCACTCGGCGTGGAGTTGCGCGCGCCGGTCCCAAAGATCGAGCCGCTGCCGCTGGAGACCGCCAAGGCATTGGCGCTTCTCGACCGGCATCATCTTCGGCGTAACGCCTTCATAGCCGTTCATGCGGGAGCGAGCTTCCGGGGGCGGCAATGGCAACCGGAACGTTTTGCGCTGGCGATCGACGAGCTCTCGCGACAGACCGGGTTGGACTTCCTGCTTGTCGGCGGCCCCGGTGAACGGGCATCTGCCGAGCGCATCCTCGCCAAGGCCGCTTCGCCGGTCGTCGACGTGGTCGGGGCGCTGTCGCTGGCAACGCTGCTGGCGGTCCTCGGCCAGGCACGCCTGTTTCTGGGGAACGAGAGTGGCCCGATGCACATGGCCGCCGCCGCGGGAACGCCTGTTGTCGGCCTCTTCGGCCTGACCGACCCCGCCGTCTGGGGTCCTGTCGGCGTGACCAGTGTTACGCCGCGGCCCTCCATGCCTTGCGAGTGCATAGCCAGGGACCTGTGCCGCCGTCCCGATCCGAGCAAGGCTTTCTGCGTCTGGCGACTAGAGGTCAAAGCGGTTGTCGACGCGGTGCGCGCGATCCTTTCACGTACGGTTAAGGACGTCGAGCACGCATTGTGACCTCGTGCTTGCCAAAGGTCAGGCCGGCGGTCAAATTGCCGCTGCCGACGCTTTTGCAGGGGCATCGTCCCGATTTCCGCCTTGATGCCGGTCTTGGGGTCGCCGCTTCAACTTTGATCCGGCGACCTGGAAATAATCAATGCGCCTGTTCCAAAAGCATTTTTGCGCTATTGCGATATCGCTGTGGGCTGCCTCTCCCGGCAACGCCCAGTTGCTCGTCGAACCGACGCTGCACATCAAGGCTGAGGCGGGCGGCGGCCGCGTCGCGCTGACGCTCGATGCCTGCAGCGGGCGGACCGATACAAGAATTCTCTCGGCGCTGGTGGAAAACAAGATTCCCGCTACCATTTTCGTCACCGGCATCTGGCTGAAACACAACGCCGCCGCCGTCGAGATCATGCGGGCGCATCCCGAACTGTTTGAATTGGAAAACCATGGCGGCCGCCACGTCCCGGCCGTCGACACGCCGCAAAAGATCTACGGCATTCGCAGTGCCGGCAGCCCGGAGGCCGTGCTGGCCGAAGTCGAATCGGGTGCTGCCGCTCTTGCCGTGACCGGCGAACCGGCCCCGAAATGGTTTCGCGGCGCAACCGCCGAATACAGCCCGTCGACAATCGCAATGATTCGCAAGCTTGGTTTCAAGATCGCCGGATTCTCGATCAACGGCGACGGCGGCTCATTGCTCGGTGCAAAAGAGACCGCCCGGCGCATCGCCGCGGCAAAGGACGGCGACGTCATCATCGCTCATATCAACCAGCCGACCCATGCGGCGGGCGAAGGCGTGGTGCAAGGCCTCCTGGCGCTGAAGAACAAGGGCCTCACCTTCGTGCGGCTCGATGATGCCGACGGCATCGGCGATGAAGGCACCACCGACTGATCAGCCGGGCGTGGCCTCGATCGTCACCTTGTTTGGATAGAACGCGCCGTGATCCCGAATGTCTGACATCTCGTCGAACGGCCGCTCATAGGCCCACATCGCATCCTCGCCGGCATCGCCGGCGGGCAGCACGCTCCAATAGCTGGCATCGCCCTTGTAGGGGCAATGGGTCGAGTGTTCGGTTTTGCCAAGCTGGTTGAAGTCGATGTCGTCGAACGGAATGTAGAAAACCGGAGGGTAGGGCGATTCGGTCAGCACTTTGACCTTGCTGGACGAAGCGATGACGACATCGCCGGCGCGCACCGTCACGGTGCCCTTATAAGGCTCGACGGTGATGACCTTGCCCGGATTGCGCTGAAAGCCTGGTGCCGGGTTTGCGATCTGGTCCACGTCGGTTCTCCTTGCCTCAACCCCAAGATGTGTCTGGGAAGCGCGTTGCGCAAGACCTGCCAGCCACCGGCGGGCGTCGCACGCGGGTGGCAGTCTTGCGCTTTCCTCCGGTATCTCGCCTAAAATCAGGCGGCCGCTTGGAATGCGTCCATCAGTCCGGCATAGGCGGCGGCAATGCCGGCCACCGGATTGGTGCTTTTCGAGGTGGTCTCGACCTTCAGTGCACCACCGCTGGTCGGCAAGGTGAGCAGCAGGAACTGGCGATTGCCGCCATCGCCGACGCAGGCGGCGGCGACGTGCTGGGCTTCGCCCTCATTCTCGACGCACATCTTGAACAAGAGCGTGCCGCCGACCGCTTCGAGGGCGCCACCGACGACCTCGACGAATTCATCTTCGGAAACGGTTTTGGCGTCGGGCACCAGATCGGCCTGCGCGACATCGGCTGCCACCAGATCGGCCAGACTTTCGGCAAGCGTATTCTCGAGGGCTTCGTCGTCGAGCTGCGCGTCCATGCGACACCTCTTTTATTAGCCAATCGCACCCCGCCCGTTAATCAACGTTAACGCCGAGCATGGCCGGATTGTGGCGAATTCCGCCTCATTTCGCCCTATGCACCGCTCCAGCCCGGTCACCGCTGGACAATCCGCCAGTTCGTCCCACAATGGCGAAAAAAATATTGGGAGGAACAAGATGCTCGGGCTGATGCAGGAATGGCCGCTGCTTTGCCACAAGCTGATCGACAATGCCGAGAGGCAGCACGGCAGACGCGAGATCGTGTCGCGCTCGATCGAGGGGCCGATCGTGCGCAGCACATATGCCGAAATCCATCATCGTGCCCTGAAGGTCGCTGAGCGGCTCGAGCGTGATGGTTTCGGGCTTGGCGACCGCATCGCAACCCTGGCCTGGAACACGGCGCGCCACATCGAGGCCTGGTACGGCATCATGGGTGTCGGCGCGATCTATCACACGCTCAACCCGCGGCTCTTTCCCGAGCAGATCACCTGGATCATGAACAATGCCGAGGATAAGGCGATCTTCGTCGACCTGACCTTTCTGCCGCTGCTCGAAAAGATCGCCGGTGCGGTCAAGTCGCTGAAGCAGGTTATTGTGCTGACCGACAAGGTGCATTTGCCGAAGACAGCGCTGCCCAATGTGGTTGCCTACGAAGAATGGCTCGCTGAAGCCGACGGCAACTTCGCCTGGAAGACATTCGATGAAAACACCGCCGCCGGCATGTGCTACACCTCGGGCACGACGGGCGACCCGAAGGGTGTCCTCTACAGCCATCGTTCGAACGTGCTGCACGCCATGATCGCCGCCATGCCCGATGCTATGGGCCTGTCGTCGCGCGATACCATACTGCCGGTCGTGCCGATGTTTCACGCCAACGCCTGGGGCCTTGCCCAGAGCGCGCCGATGATTGGCGCCAAGCTGGTCATGCCCGGTTGCAAGATGGATGGCGCTTCGCTCCACGAGCTGCTCGACACCGAACAGGTGACCTTCAGCGCCGCCGTGCCGACGGTGTGGATGATGCTCCTCCAGTATCTGGAAGAGACCGGCAAGAAACTTCCCTATCTGCAGAAAGTCGTCATTGGCGGCGCGTCCTGTCCACGCGCGCTCACGACGAAGTTCCAGGACAATTACGATGTCCAGGTCGTCCATGCCTGGGGCATGACCGAGATGTCGCCGCTCGGCACGCTGTGCACCCTGAAGCCGGATTACGCCGGGCTGAAGGGCGGGGCCCGCCTCGGCGTCCAGCAGAAACAAGGCTTTACACCGTTCGGCATCGAAATGAAGGTGACGGACGACGCCGGCAACGACCTGCCATGGGACGGCAAGACCTTCGGCCGGCTCAAGGTCCGCGGGCCGGCCGTCGCGCGCGCCTATTATGGCGGCATCGGATCCGAACAGTTCGATCAAGACGGCTGGTTCGATACCGGTGATGTCGCGCACATCGATCCCTGCGGCTATATGCAGATCACCGACCGCGCCAAGGACGTGATCAAGTCGGGCGGCGAATGGATCTCGACCATCGAGCTCGAGAACGTCGCGGTCGGCCATCCCGATGTGGCAGAGGCCGCCGCCATCGGCATTCCGCATTCGAAATGGGGCGAGCGGCCTTTGCTCGTGGTCGTCCGCAAGCCGGGCAGGGAGCCGACCAAGACGGACATTCTCGCCTTCATGGACGGCAAGGTGGCGAAGTGGTGGATGCCGGACGACGTCGCCTTTGTTGGCGAAATCCCACACACCGCTGCCGGCAAGATCCAGAAAATTACCTTGCGCCAGCAGTTCCGGGATTATCACCTGCCGACGGATTGACCGGAGGTGCGGCGTCTTTGCGCCTTCAAGCCGCCGCTGATAGGCACTATGCCTGTGTTCGTGTTGGGGCAGCGCGAAAACAATGACGGGAATTCCCGAGCGACAAACGTCGAGGGCTGCCGGTTGGTCGCGGCGCGCCGGCGCGTTTTCGGCAGTCCTGCTTCTGACCGCTCTTATCGGCCATCGCTATGACCTCGTCGAGACCCCGGCTTTCCTGTGGGTGCTTGGCATCGTCGCGTTGCTGGCAGCATTTGCGCTTCTGTTTGCCGGATTTGCCTTTGCGCGATTGTGGAATTTCGGCGATCGCGGCGGCCAGGACCTGACCGTCGGCGCCTTGCTGGCGCTTCTGGTGCTCGTCCCGTACGGCGTCGCGGCCTATTGGGCGGCGACTTATCCGCCGCTGCGCGACATCTCGACGGATCTGGACGACCCGCCGGCGCTCGATATTTCTACCCGGTCAAAGGACATGAACGAGCTTTTGCCGCCGACGCCCGGCGAGCAGCGCCTGCAAATCGAAGCTTATCCGCTCGTTACCGGACGCAGCTACACCTTGCCTTTTGATCGCGTTCTGGAGGCGGTCAAAACCGTGCTCGATCGGCGCAGCTGGCAGCTCACGGCGCCGTTTCCCGACGCAGCAGGGCAAAGCGTGACGGTCGATGCGCTGGCCAAGAGCTTGCTGCTTGGCCTTCCCGCCGATGTCGCCATCCGCGTGACCGACGACGGCGACGTGGTCATCGTCGATATGCGCTCGGCCTCGCGTTACGGCCGCCACGATCTTGGCGATAATGCAGCGCGCATCGCCGATTTCCTTGCCGAACTTGACCAGGAAGTGGCCGGCCAGGTGGGCGTCGCGCCGGCGGAATGATGTCGGGAGGGTACTACTTTGCTGGCGAATAGATGCCGTCGATAGCCGGCGCGCCATCGGTGTGGACCAGGCCGCGCGCCACCAGGTCTTCCAGATGGGCAAGCACCGACAGGGCGGCCGCGCCATGCAGGCGCGGGTCGGTGTCTCGATAGATCACCTCCACCATGTCCTTGATTGCCCGGTCGCCGCTGTTGATCCGCTCCAGAATTGCCCGTTCGCGCATTTTGCGATGCGTTTTCAATCCGCGCATGAAGTTGCGCGGCTCGGTCACCGGCCCGCCATGGCCGGGCAGCAGCAGCCGGTCGTCACGTTCGATCAGCCGGTCGAGCGATGTCATGTAGTCCGCCATCGCGCCGTCCGGCGGCGCGACGATCGTGGTTGCCCACGCCATGACGTGGTCGGCCGAGAAAAGGATGCCGGTTCCCTCCAGCGCGAAGGCTGCATGATTAGCGGTATGGCCGGGCGTCAGCACCGTCCGGATCGCCCAGCCGTTGCCGTCGATCACCATATCGTCCGGCAGCGCGATGTCAGGAGCAAAGTCGGTGTCGGCGCTGGCATCGAGCGGACTGACCTCGCCGGTACGCAACGGCCGCGCCGGACGATGTCGGCCTTCCGCCAGAACCGCCGCACCCGTATGCTGCTTCAGCCGCGCCGCCAGCGGCGAATGGTCGCGATGCGTGTGGCTAACGAAGATATGGCTGACCGGCCTGGTCCCGATCGCTTCGAGCAGTGTTCTAAGATGTGCCTCGTCATCCGGTCCGGGATCGATCACCGCCAGTGTCTCGTGTCCGACGATATAGCTGTTGGTTCCGTGAAAGGTGAACGGGCTTGGGTTCCTGGCGGTGATCCGAAGGACGTCGGGTGCAACGGCTACGCCCTGGCCGTAGGCAGGGTCGAAGTGTGTGTCGAATTTCAGCGCCATGCGAACGTCGCGACCTTTTTTGGGGCGAGGGCAAAACCGATTGCCGCTTAGCACGGAAGCCAATATAGGAAAACGCAAGGCCGCGTTCGGCGGCAATCCGGAACGGGGAAGACCATGGCAATTGCAACGACGATGCGTCCGCTCATTTCTCTCGCTTTGCCCGAAAAGGGCGCAGCCCGCCTGGCGGGACAGCTTCTGCTGGCGTTCGCCGGAACGCTGCTGCTGGTCTTGTCGGCCAAGACCAAGGTCATGCTCGGTCCGGTCGATATCTCAATGCAGACGCTCGCCGTCTTCCTGATCGCGGCCTCCTTCGGCATGCGCCTCGGCGTCGCAACGCTGCTTCTCTACATGGCTGAGGGCGCGATGGGCTTTCCGGTCTTCCAGAGCACGCCGGAAAAAGGCATCGGCATCGCTTACATGCTGGGTTCGACCGGCGGTTATCTAGCCGGCTTCGTCGTCATGGCCGCGATCGTCGGCTGGGCTGCCGACCGTGGCTGGGATCGCCATCCTATCAAGCTCTTCAATGCCATGCTGGTGGCCGAGATCGTCATGATGGCAATGGGCTTTGCCTGGCTGGCGCTGTTGATCGGCCCGGAAAAATCCTGGCAGTTCGGGGTGGTGCCCTTTATCGTCGGCGATCTGATCAAGGTTGCGCTGGCCGCGAGCCTGGTGCCGGCTGTCTGGTCGCTGCTGAAGCGTCCGTGAAGCCGGTCAGGCGGCAATGTTATTGCCTGAATCCCATGACTCGATGGTAATCTGGTTTCCGCGACGACCTGTCGAAATGGTTTTCGTCACAGGTGGTGTGGCCGTGCAGGATCTTTCTCGCTGCCTAGCGCGACGCCATCCGGCGAACCGTCACATTAGCTTCAAGTCGACGGACTAAGCACCAGAACCGACGGGCGATTCGTCACGACCAGCGTAACCAAGCACCTAGGTATGGAAACAAATTGCTCGACATAGCATCTCAGCCAGCTGAAAAAGAAAGCGGCCCGATGATTATTTAGGCACGGCTAAACTTCCGGACAATTTGTAGGAAATTTTTAACCCATCCGCCTTGACTCTAATGGCTTGGTAGCTTGCTGGTATCCACACACTGTCCTAACCGTTGACCTTAAATCATACCGCAGACCGCCGAGGGAAGACACGTGAGTAGCGCGCATAAGCCAACGAGCAACGCGACCCCCATGTCGCCAGAGCCGACCGCTGCGCCGGCAACTCGCTGGTATGCGGCCAGCGTCTTTCCCGGAAAGGAGCATGTCGCCGAACGGCATCTCCGGATCCAGGGATTTCAGCCGTTTGTGCCTCGCTACGAGAAAACCGTGCGTCATGCCCGGCGTCTCGAAACACGGTCCGCAGCTTATTTCCCGGGCTATATGTTCATCGCCCTTGACCTCGTGATGCAACGTTGGCGCTCAGTTAATGGAACATTCGGTGTGCGCTCCCTCGTCATGCAGGCCGACCTGCCTTTGCCGGTCCCCTCGGGTCTGGTAGAGCGCTTCATTGCGCTAGCCGGCAGACACGGCCTGCTCGATTTCAGCGGCGGCCTCGCGGCCGGCGCTTCGGTCCGGATCCTTTCCGGCCCGTTTGCGGAAATGATCGGTCGCCTTGACCGGCTCGATCCAGCCGGAAGGGCTCGGGTTCTGGTTGCCATAATGAATGGCGAGATTCCTGTCGATCTGGATACCAGGAATCTCGTAGCGATCGCATGATCGCAAGCATCAAGGTGCGGCGAGGCGATGTAAATTGTTGTAGGATCGGCTCTCGGGTTTTCACCCGGGAGTGCGGTAGCCGTCGTTCGGTGGGGATAGGCGCTGTCTGGCGAGATCGTCTCGTCGGCGCTGATTGAGAGTACGCGATATGCGAATAACAATGATTGGTGCCGGCTATGTAGGGCTCGTCTCGGGCGCCTGTTTCGCCGACTTTGGCCATCAGGTCTGCTGCGTCGATCATGATGCGGAAAAGCTTGCCATGCTCAAACTCGGCAAGATACCGATCTATGAGCCCGGGCTCGACGACCTCGTTACAACCAACACTGCGCAGGGTCGCTTGCGTTTCGACGACAATCTGGCGGATGCGGTTTCTCAATCGGATGTCGTCTTCATTGCCGTGGGCACGCCGTCGCGGCGTGGCGACGGTCATGCCGATCTGTCTTTCGTCTACGACGCGGCCGCCGAAGTAGGCCGCGCGCTCAAAGGATTTACGGTCGTGGTGACGAAATCGACCGTGCCTGTCGGTACCGGCGACGAGGTGGAACGAATCATCCGCGAGCAAAATCCCGCCGCCGATTTTGCGGTGGTTTCCAATCCGGAATTTCTTCGCGAAGGATCGGCGATCGAGGACTTCAAGCGGCCCGACCGCATCATTGTCGGCACCGATGCCGAACGGGCCAAAGCCGTCATGGGCGAGATCTACCGTCCGCTCTCGCTGAACGTCGCGCCGATATTCTATACCAGCCGGCGTACGGCAGAGCTTACCAAATATGCCGGTAATGCGTTTCTGGCCATGAAGATCACCTTCATCAACGAAATTGCCGATCTTTGCGAGCGGTTGGGAGCCGATGTGCAGGACGTCGCGCGCGGCATCGGCATGGACAACCGCATCGGCGCAAAGTTTCTTCATGCCGGGCCGGGCTATGGCGGTTCCTGTTTCCCGAAAGATACGCTGGCACTGGTCAAGACCGCGCAGGACGCGGCAAGCCCCGTGCGGCTTATTGAAACGACGGTCTCGATAAATGACCAGCGCAAACGGGCGATGGCCCGCAAGGTAGTCGAGGCCTGCGGCGGCTCGGTTCGCGGTAAGACCATCGGTATCCTCGGCCTTACGTTCAAGCCGAACACCGATGATATGCGCGATGCCCCCTCATTAGCCATCATTCAGGCACTCAAGGATGCGGGCGCTTCTATCAAGGCCTATGATCCCGTTGGCATGGAGCAGGCTCGCAAGATGATCGAGGGCATCGAGTTCGGGGAAAGCGCCTACGCGGTAGCTGACGGCTCGCATGCAATCGTCATCGTCACCGAGTGGAACGCGTTTCGGTCGCTCGATCTGAAGCGGCTCCGCGCACTCATGGCGACGCCGGTGATGGTTGACCTGCGAAACGTCTACCGCGGCGAGGACGTCGTGAGGGAAGGCATAGCCTATTCGAGTGTCGGCCGAGAGCCGCATTTTGCGAAATGAACATCCAGGTTTTCACGGGACTAGGTTCGCGGGATTCAGTTTGAACACCAACGCTATCCATTTACCCAATCGAAGGCACCTCCTGCTGCGGATGCGCTTCCAGCTACTTGGCGGACTGACGTTCGCCATCCTGCTGCCGGCGTTGATCCGCATGTCATTCGATGAACACGTGATCTGGCAGTCGAACATGCAGGTCACCATTTTTGCGGCATTTACCGCCCACACGACGGGCTATCTCCTCTACAAGCGCATCGGCAATTTCCCCGGCGTCGCGGCGGCCGGCTACATCTTGCCAACGTTCGCGCTGACTTACGGGCTCGTGTTCGTCACTATCTTTTTCTTCAGGTTCGAATACAGCCGGTTCCAGGCAGCAGCGAGCTTCATCCAATCAACGGTGTGGTATTTTGGGTTGAGCCTAGCCACGCGGCGGCTCGATGCATTTCGGCTGGCGATAATTCCTGGCGGAGACGTCGACCGATTGGAGAGCATACCGGGTGTGAACTGGCAAAGGATTCATTCGCCTGACACGATTGTGGAATATGCGAACGGCGTCGTGGCCGATCTTCGAGCCAACCTTTCAGACGAGTGGGAGCGGTATATTGCGGACCGCGCGCTCTCAGGAACGCCGGTTTATCACATCAAACAAATCAGCGAGTCGCTCACAGGCAGGGTGGAGATTGAGCATCTTTCTGAAAATACCCTAGGTTCCCTGAATCCAAACCAGGCTTATCTGAAGATAAAGCAGGCAATAGACTGGACTTCTGCGTTGTTTGTCCTTATTGTTTTCTCGCCATTGTTGTTGTTTATGGCCGTCGCGGTGAAATTCGATTCACCTGGGCCGGCACTATTTAGACAAAAAAGGATGGGCTACAGAGGCCATCCTTACGAAGTATACAAATTTCGAACGATGAAGCTCAACGACACCCTTGTCGACGAGAAGGAAGCGGCTATTACGAAGGTCGACGATGCTCGCATCACGCGCTTGGGACAGTTTTTGAGAAAAACCAGGATCGATGAATTGCCGCAGGCCTTCAATATCCTGCGCGGCGAAATGAGCTGGATCGGCCCTCGACCGGAAGCACTCGTGCTCTCGAAATGGTACGAGGCGGAGCTGCCATTTTATCGATACCGGCACATCGTTCGGCCCGGCATTACCGGATGGGCGCAGGTCAACCAGGGCCATGTTGCGGCAGTGGACGACGTTCTGGAAAAACTTCACTACGACTTTTACTACATCAAGAATTTCTCGCCCTGGCTCGACGTGCTGATTGTATTTCGCACCGTTCGAACCATGCTGACAGGATTTGGCGCGCGTTGAAAAGTGCTTCTCTCCAAAGTAGCTATGATATGAAGGCCCTGTTAACCGGCGCTGCCGGCTTATTCGGCTGCCGTGTCGTCAAGCGTCTACCGGAGCGTCGCGCTGAGGTCGTCGGCTTCGAAGCGCAAATGACCCAATACGAGCCGGATATCAGGCAAACACGCGTGACAGCCTGGACTCGGGCGTTCAACCATGGGGCCAATGTGGCCTTGCAGTGCATTCAAGCAAATCTTGCCGATCAGGTTTCCCGCCTCAGCGCGCATGGTCTAGAACGTGTAATCAATTTGGCCGTCCAAACTGAGGTCCATCATAGCTTGGGAAATCCATATCCGTTTTGTCGAAATCGATGTCATCGATTGTCTGCCGAGTGCCGGGCAGTTGATCAGGTTGTGCAGTTTGACGCCGCAAGCAAAAGTCCCAACGAGTTGATGGGGCATAGCTACAAATCTCAAATCTCCAGGGGCTTTGCAGTTTGAGCCAACACTCGATGATCGGATCACTGCGGGAGCTTTTCTCGCATGTGTCGCGCCGCCGGCGCCAACTCGGCCCCGTCCTGATGTTGATGCTTGCTGGCGCAGTTGCCGAGGTGGTTTCGCTGGGGGCAATTCTTCCCTTTCTCGCCGTCGTGTCAAAGCCACAGGAGGCACTTGCTAGCGAAAGGCTGCGGCCACTGCTCGATGTACTCGGACTTAATACGCCCATGGAACTAGTAATTGCGGCTGCGGTCGGCTTCGCGCTATCGGCGGTAATCGCGGCGGCAGTGCGGCTGTTGCTAGTTTGGGGCAGCCAAAAGTTCGTCTTTGCCGTCGCTCACGAGCTTAGTGTAGCGGTGTACCGCCGTACGCTACATCAACCGTATGCCTATCATACAGCCCACAATTCAAGTGAAACTCTGGCCGCCATCAACAAGGCACAACTTGTGACAAATGGTTTGCTGGTGCCACTGATGCAAGCGGCGAGCGCTGCTATCATTGCCTTGTTCATCCTGCTCGGCCTGCTCTTTGTTGACCCGTTGGTAGCGCTGGTCTCGGGGTTCGGCTTTGGAGTCATTTACCTGCTGGTTATGCATTTCACCAAGCGAATGATGCGGCGCAATGGTGGCGTCATCGCCAGAGCACAGAAGGAGCGAGTGCAGGCGGCAGGCGAAGGGTTGGGTGGTATACGTGACGTGTTGCTAGACCGATCGCAAATGGTTTTCGTAAAGCGCTTTTCAGCCGTCGAGAGCGATCTGCGCCGGACACAGGGGACCAACAATTTCGTAGCCGCCGCGCCGCGGTTTGTGGTCGAAGGACTGGGCCTTGTGCTGATCGCCGGCCTAGCGTTAATGCTTAGCCTCCGTGACGGCGGGCTTGTTGGAGCGATCCCGGTGCTCGGCGCCTTGGCGCTCGGCGCCCAAAGACTGCTTCCTTTGCTGCAACAACTCTACACCGGGTGGACTTCATACATGGCAAACGGTCAGTCGTTGCGTGACGTTCTTGACATTTTGCGGTTGCCCGACGCGCCGCAATTCGCCGCCTCGCAAAACGTTGAGCCACTGCCCTTCAACACAGCGATTGCGTTAGAAAATGTTCGCTTCTCCTATCCAGCAGTAAGCCGACCGGCGATCGAGGAGGTCAATCTGGTCATCTCCAAGGGAATGCGTGTCGGCTTCGTGGGCAAGACAGGCAGCGGCAAGTCGACCTTGATGGACATCGTTCTCGGCCTTTTGACTCCGACCGGCGGCCGTATCCTAATCGACGGCGTCGAACTGAGCGATGCCAACCGTTCAGCTTGGCAGGCGCGCATTGCTCATGTGCCGCAGGCGATCTACCTTTCCGACGGCAGCATCGCCGAGAACATCGCCTTCGGCGTCTCCAGCGAAAAGATCGATCACGCGCGGGTCCACCGCGCCGCCGAACAGGCCGAGCTCCTCGATGTAATCGAGGCGCTGCCTCAAGGCTACGGCAGCATCGTCGGCGAGCGGGGGATTCGTCTCTCCGGCGGGCAGCGTCAGCGCATCGGCATTGCGCGTGCGCTCTACAAGCAGGCCGACGTGCTCGTGTTCGACGAGGCAACCAGCGCGCTGGACAATGAGACCGAGAGGGCTGTGATGCAAGCAATAGACGGGTTGAGCCGAGCCTTGACAGTCATATTGATTGCACATCGGATATCTACCTTGGCAAAATGCGACTACATCTTTGAACTGAACGCTGGAAAGGTCTCGCTGAGGGTCGACGATGTTCTTCAGCAGACAAATAACAGAACTGGGTGAACATAGCGTGGGGCGAATACATGAGGCACTTAGTCTGTATCGATTCGCGCGTAATCGCGACTTAAATGGATACGGCGTGTCGTAAAACCTTATGCAGCGACGTCTCAGTACGTGTCAAATTAATGGACGGTATACAATGCGGGCAATAGGCGTCCTATCTCGTTTTACATCCGAGCTTGTACCATTTTTAAAAGGGGACAGAAGGACGCCGGTGGTCTATTTTGACAAAGTACGAAACGTCGGCGATCTTCTCAATCCTTACCTGATCCCGAGAATAACTGGGGTTGAAACGCGAAGGTCGAAGTCAAGTGCCTTCATTCATTTGAGAGCGATTGGGAGTGTGCTGGGGTCCGCCAACTGGCAAAGTTACATCTGGGGGGCAGGTTCAATCGACGGCTCCCCTCCTAGGTTCAGATTGGACCCGCGAAAGATTCGCGCAGTTAGAGGAGTACTCACGCGTGATATGTTGAGTAACTGCGGGTACCCGATGGACTCCGTACTACTTGGTGACCCGGCGTGGCTATTACCAAGATACTATAAGAAGAGATCATCTATCAATGGGGCTGCCTACCGTGTTGGCATTGTGCCACACTTCTCCGATATGGAGAGATTTGTAGACAAATCCCTAGTTCCGTCGCAGGACTGCACCGTGATAGATGTTGGGTTGGATCCGGAGAGTTTTGTTGACAAAGTTCTATCATGCGACTTTATCGTAAGTTCCTCTCTCCACGGGCTCATTATCGCCGATGCGTATGACGTGCCCAATGCATGGGTGAAATTTTCTAACAAGCTACTTGGGGACGAGTTCAAGTTCAGAGATTACTATTCAACAACTGATTGCCCGAAAGAGCCTGCGTATAGGGTCGCGATGCAGAGTGACCTGACGGGGTTGTTGAGCAGCATCTCCTCGATTGCTACTACAAAGCAATTCAAACGCAACGCAGATGATTTGCTGGATGCTTTCCCATCCGAAATGAAGGTGCCCGCGTAGCCATATGGATCTAGTGCGCGAAAGCAAGAGTTTGTCGGTAGACGGAAGGCTCAGGAATGCGACCAGGTAATGTGGCGCAATATGAGACGTCCTTCTATCGCTGAGAGCTCAAACACACGTGGCGCTGGCAAAGCGTATCCGCGCAAAATTGGTCTGCTCTTAGTGTTGACGCCGGTTTGCTTTCGTGATGAAGGCAGCGTGTCACATGCAAGCGCATTAGGTGCCTGTCTGCTGGCGTCCGCACGCTAGTGGGTTGGGGAGATCCCGCGGATGGAGAGCGACTGAAAACATGAAAAGGAAGCCAGTTGACGTAAAGTTGGAAGACTGGATACTGCGTGATCGTGTATTTCGTGTCGCACGTGGGTGGTCCAATAGTGAACTTCGATGGATCGGGCAATTAATTAGTGGTGACGTGGTCAACGTGAGCGCCTACCGCGATGAGGATAAACAGGGTGCTTACTATCGAGGCTACTTCCCTCATGCGTCATCGTACACGTTGACTAACTTTAAGCAAAGCATGAGTGGCTTCCAGGGAGAGGCAGGAGAGATTTTTCTTGATCTTGAGTTGGGTCTTCCGGAAAGTCTTCAAGGAAAGTTTGATTGTGTCTTCAATCATACTACTCTTGAGCATGTCTACGAATTCCGAAAGGCGTTTGCAAATTTGTGTGGAATGAGTCGAGACTTGGTTGTTGTCGTTGTACCGTGGTTGCAAGAAAATCATACTGACTATGGCGACTATTGGCGATTTTCGCCCTCGGCCGTGGCTCGGCTATTTGACGAGAACGGCTTCACTAACGCATATATTTCGTGGAACGACGACCCCGGGACTTCGGTCTACGTGTTAGGAGTTGGAACACGTCACCCGGAACGCTGGGTGCAGAAGTTTCCTTTCTCTGTCGATCCGCACAGCGCAAACTTTCTGCGGTTGCCACAAAACGCCGCGGGCCGATACGCGCTACCCTCGTCCACGCTTCGGCCGTTTCTCAGGAAGACGATAGAAATGGCGAAACGCGTCACAGGGCGGGGAAGGAAGGATCCGAACGAGGATTCGGCCTGATGCTGTCGTTGTTATATCCGACCCGGGAAATGATCGCACTGAAGGCGCCTGGATCAATCCGTCGCTACGACGAGTCGTTCATCAACATGACGTTAGCCGAACGATCGCGGTTTCTCGACTTCTCATATCGGCAAGTCACACCGCAAGTGGAGCACCACCAAGGGGTCACCGTTACCCGCAGCGGCGTTTGCATCCGTGGCGGTCGTATTATTCCAGCTAGCATACATTGGCATCGCCGGATACATCACAAACTTCTTGTCACGACGTTCGCCTCGCTTGCGCGGAGAAAACGAGTCCGCCTCGTAGAAGGCAAGCCGTACATAATCATTCACAACATGTGGACTGGCGGCTACTATCACTGGATCGCCGAGGCTCTTCCCAGGCTGATCGCGGCAAAAGATCACCTCGCGGACGGCATTCTCCTCCTGCCGCAGTCGAAGAGCCTGGAGCGCGTGATGCTTGAGAGTGCGGCGGTATTCGGCGCGACTGCCATTCAGCGGTTCCCCGGTAACGCGAATGTCATGGTCCCCGACCTAGTGCTGCCGCGAAATTCCCCTCTGATTAACAATTATCAACCAAATGAGATGGAGGAATTGAGGGAACGGGCCGCATGGGCGGCGAGGGATCATCCTGCGCCGCTGGGGGCGCGGCGCTTGTTTATCAGCCGCAGCCGGTCTCGGGGTCGCAAGATTGCCAACGAGGAAGAGGTCCAGGCCAGACTGATCGAATTGGGCTTTTCAGTGGTCCATCTGGAGGACTTTGGCTTCCTAGATCAGGTCCGCTTGTTCCAGCAGGCGGATGAAGTGGTCGCTCAGCATGGGGCGGGCCTCGTCAATATCGCATTCATGCGGCCTGGAACGCGGGTTATCGAGCTAATCAGGCGACAAGGCACGCGACGCAGCGATTGGAACAGGCTGCATCAGAGCTCCCTACTTCAGGCCGCGTACCCGAAGCTCGCAGCCTGCATGAATGTCTATTACGAGTGCCTCTTGTGCGAGGCGGTGGACGTGGGGCAGACGTTTGACATCGGTGATGTTTTTGTCGATGTCGAGCAACTTGTCGCAAAATTGGGAGCGGTACGAACATTCGGAGGTGGGCGGTTTTGCGGATAGCATATCTGTCAAACTCGGTCGTGCCTTCGAATTCGGCGAACAGCATCCATGTTGTTCACATGTGTCAAGCGTTAGCCGATTGGGGCCATTCCGTGGATCTCGTAGCCCAACGCGGCGCTTCTGGCGAGGAGCCTTTCGGGGGATATGGCGTCGATGGGGGATTTCGCATCAGGGCATTTGCGAAGGGCAGAAGCAGGCTCGCGCGAGTGCTCATAGCAGTCAGGTCTGGCCTGTTCGCACTGGGCCATGACTTTGTGATCGGCCGCAGCCTAAACGCCTGCGCCGTTGCAGCCGCTGTCGGCGTTCCGACCCTCTTCGAAGCCCATGAGCCTCTGGCGCTCGGCGAGTTGAGAATATTGCGCATTATGGCTCGCCGACGGTCGTTTCGAGGTCTCGTCGTGATAACGCACAAACTCGCTGATTGGTACGCGGGGGCCGTCACGGAATTGGCCGGCAAGATATTTGTGTTTCCCGACGGCGCAACGCCGATCACCCGCACGCTCGCAAATCGTATTGCGCCGGTCGACGGGAAGTTGCAGGTTGGCTATGTAGGGAACCTTTACCCCGGAAAGGGTCTGGAACTGATCGCTAAACTGGCGCCGCTCTGTCAATGGGCGATGTTTCACATCGTCGGCGGGGACGGAGAACTGCTCGCTGACTGGCAGCGCCGATTGAGCCCGTTGACCAATGTTGAATTTTACGGACGGGTCCCCCACAGGGACACGGCTGAGTACATCTCTTCATTCGATGTGGTTGTCCTTCCAAACGGCAGAGTAGTGGAAAGCCGAGACGGAAAAAATATCAGTGAATGGACGTCGCCATTAAAGCTCTTTGAGTACATGGCTGTCGGCAAGCCAATAGTTTGCTCGCGACTTCCCGCCCTGTGCGAAATCATCACTGAAGGGTTGAATGGCTTGCTGTGCGATCCTGACAATACGCAGGAGTGGGTGGACGCATTGTTGCGCTTGCGGGACCACCCGGACCTGAGATTAAAACTGGGCGAACACGCAAGGAGAGATCTGGAACAAAAGTATTCATGGCGGGCGCGAGCAGGAGCGATAGTGTCTGCGGCCAGTTCCCGGCAGGTCCAGACGTTGATTTCGCGGGGTAAATGGCGCCAACTGATCATGTCCTACATGGATCGCAGGTCCCAATGAGAGGCGGCGGCGTCCTCTACATTTCGTACGACGGCATCCTGGAGCCACTCGGGCAGTCGCAGGTGCTTGGTTACGTCGAGCGTCTAGCCGCGGAATTGCCGATGCACCTGATCAGCTTCGAGAAGCCGGAGGATTGGAACGAGGAGGATAAGCGTGCGCGCATTGCGAGCCGCATCTCCCAAGCTGGGATACATTGGCACCCGTTGAATTACCACCGACGCCCCACGGCACCCGCCACCGCCTACGATATCGCCCAAGGTATCCGGCTTGGCGCCTGGCTTGTCATGCGCCATCGCCTGTCGATCGTACATGCACGGTCCTATGTTCCGTCGGTCATGGCCCTTGCGATCAAACGGCTGACTGGCGCTCGCTATTTATTCGATATGCGAGGCTTTTGGGCGGATGAACGTGTCGACGCCGGCATGTGGGCGAAGGAAGGACGGCTCTATCATGTTGCCAAGCACTTTCAGCAGCGCTTTCTGCAAGCGGCCGACGCTGTCGTATCATTGACGCACGCTGCCTCAGCCGAAATCAGCAGCTTTGCCTATCTTGCCGGACGAGTTCCGCCGATCACCGTGATCCCGACCTGCGCCGACCTCGACCGCTTCACACCTCGTGTCGGTGCTGCACCGGCACGGTTCACGCTGGGTTTTGTCGGGTCCGCCGGAACGTGGAATCAGTTTAGCGAAGTTTTGTCCTTCTTCAAAGCCGTCCGTGCACGTCGGCCTGATGCCAGGCTGCTTGTCGTAAATCGCGGCGAGCACGATCTCATTCGCAAGGCGGTCACCGATTGCTCGCTTGACAACAACACTGTCGAGATCACAGCGGCCGATCACTTCCAGGTTCCAGATTTGATTCGGAAGATGACGGCCGGCACAGCAATGAGAAAACCCGCCTATTCGAATCTCGGTTCAGCGCCGACCAAAATTGCCGAATACCTCGGCTGCGGTATTCCTTGCTTGGGAAATGGGAGCGTCGGAGATGTAGCGGAGATCTTGGAGGGACGGCGTGTAGGCATCGCAATGACAAGCTACTCAAAGGATGACCACGCCGCAGCAGCCGACAGGCTGCTCATGCTTTTGGAGGAGCCGGAAGTGAGTGCTCGCTGCCGGCAAACGGCCGAGGCGATCTTTTCCCTTGACAAGGGTGTCGAAGCTTACTGGCGAATCTACGCTTCGCTCCAGCAACATTAGATTGGTTGCAACTCGAACTCTGCTGATCACGACATAAGGACCAAGCGACCGAAATGAGTTCCTATTTGATTACTGGAGGAGCCGGCTTCATCGGCTCCCATTTATGCGACGTCCTCCTGGATCGAGATGATAGGGTCGTCGTCCTCGATAACTTCCTGTCCGGCAAACGGCAGAACCTTCCCACTGCCCATCCCAATATCAGGGTTTTAAATGGCGACATTCGGGAGATCGCCAAATTCCGCAGCGAGATCGGTGATGTTGACGCCATTGTCCATCTCGCGGCGCTGATCAGCGGTTATGACAGTCTACGAACGCCTGACGAGTATGTAGGCGTCAATGTGACCGGCCTTCAGCGGGTGATCGATTTCGCGGCCACTCAGCGCATCAGGAGAATCGTCTTCGCGTCCAGTTCGACGGTTTACGGGAATACGGATCTGCCCTCGATCGACGAAAGTGTCACGCCGGCGCCTGTCACCGTCTACGCCGCGTCGAAGCTGTTTGGGGAGCACCTCCTGGCCATGTACGCCAACTTGCACGGATATTCTTATTGCTCTCTGCGCCTTTTCAATGTCTATGGTCCGCGGCAGGCGGTCGATCATCCTTACGCCAATGTCACATGCAAGTTCTCTCACGCCGCAGCCCATGGACTTCCCATAAAGAAATTCGGTGACGGTGGGCAAAGCCGCGATTTCGTCTATATAGCGGATGTGGTAGATGCCTTCATCTCAGTTCTGGAGGAAAGGGGCAACGGGCTCTATAATATTGGAACCGGCACGTCTAACAGCATCAATACGCTGATTTCAGAGCTGGAGGAGATCACGAACAGCACTCTCGGCGTCGAGTTGCTCGATCCTTGGCCGAACGACATACGTCGAATACAGGCCGACGTTTCAAAGTATATCACGACGTTCGGCAGGCGCCCGAAGGTAAGCCTTCGCGAAGGTTTAGAACGAACGGTCGATTTCTTTCGCGGATGATGGAACACGCACTCTTGGAAAGATCTGAACCAGAGGCATTGCAAAGTGTTGTCCTCGCAATTTCCACCTTCCGAACGGCTGAACATGTGCTCAGGCTTCTTCGATCGGTGTTTGCTAACGGTAAAACGCCATTCTTGGCGGTGGTCGTCGTCGATTCGCTAGGCGACGGTCGGTTGGCTGCCGCCATTCAGGAGAATGGATGGCCCGTCGAGTATCACAATGCTGACCGGAATCTCGGTTCCGCCGGCAATTTGCAGAAGAGGCTGCAGATGGCGGCGGATCTCGGCGCACGCTGGTGCTATGCGATCAACCATGACGGCGAGGTCGACCTCCGTGCCGTGCAGGCCATGGTCCTAGCTGGCAACGCGGGCGAACGCATCGGTGCGGTTTATCCAAATCGTTTTCGGCCACACCGGGGGGAGAGCTGGGAGAAACCGCGTCGGAGCGGGGTGCCGCACCTGCTTTCACCAAGGCTTTCTTCCCAACATGCCTTGGGCGAGGAAGTTGTTTGGAGCAGTTCGAACGGCGCGCTCTACAGCTTGCAGCCTCAGCGCGATGGCATCGAAGTCTGGGGCGATCTCTGGATGAGTTGGGAGGATTTGGGATACGGTCTTTGCCTGAAAAAAGGAAAGTGGCGGCAGATTATATGTGCAGATGCGATTTTTATCGACACGTATGAATACAGAAAGGCGAAATTCTTGGGCAAAACGATTTATGTTGCCGACAAGCCTACGTGGTATCAGTACTACCATTTTAGAAATTTAATTCTAATAGCCAGAAGGGTAGATGGCGGGTTTAAGCTATATCTAAGCCTATTTCCAATGTTGATAAAGGATTTGGTTGTTATTATGTCGTACAAATCGGACCCGCTAATCCGACTTCGGTTGCTGTTTCGAGGCGCGCTTGACGGGATTCGGAACATCTCGGGCAAGGGGCCATTCCCATGACTGGCGCGAACGTCGCCGCCGCGGGTAACACGAGGATAATCAGCTCGTCAGAGCTACCAAATTAAGGCACAGGCCCTCTACGTTGCTTCCTTACTGGCTCATGTTTGGCGTCCCAGCCTTCGCAGCGCTTTTTGAGCGACGCGGGAAGGCGCTTGTATACCCTGGAGAACGATGGCTGTTCTTCATTACTGGGCTTGCCCTATGCTTGCTGGTCGGCCTTCGTAATGATGTAGGAGCCGATTGGCCCGCCTATTTGGGTCACCTCGTTCGAGCAAGCTTAACGGTATTTACGGATATTCCAAAATTGGGGGACCCGGGCTATGCACTACTGAACTGGATCAGCGCCCGAGTGGATCCTGAGGTTTGGCTGGTCAACCTGGTATGTGCCGGTTTGTTTAGCTGGGGGCTTTTCTCGTTCGCACTGGCCCAGCCACGTCCCTGGCTCGCGCTTGCCGTCGCAATACCTTACCTGGTTATCGTCGTTGCAATGGGCTATACGAGGCAGGGCGTGGCGATTGGGTTGGCAATGCGCGGGCTCGTCGCCCTTGGCCGTGATCGTTCCAACCTCAAATTTGTCGCATGGGTGCTAATCGCGGCCACCTTCCACAAATCGGCCGTCCTGCTGATACCGATCTCGGCCCTTGCCGAGAATCGTGGTCGCGTTTGGACCATGCTGTGGGTAGGTGGTGCTGCACTACTGGCCTATTTCGCCCTGCTTCAGGATAGCGTTGACAAGCTGATGTACACATACGTCGATCGTGAGTACGATTCCGGTGGTGCGGCGATCCGGGTCATCATGAACGCAATCCCGGCGATAGTGTTTATCTTTTTTAGGAGACGGTTCCTGTTCGGTCCGCATGAGAAGCAGCTTTGGCTCATCATAGCGCTGATCGCGATAGCGTTGGTGCCAGCCCTCGTTATTTCGCCGTCATCGACGGCTGTTGATCGAATGGGGCTCTACCTAATTCCGATCCAGATCATGGTCCTGTCACAGATCCCGGAAGCTTTCGGGAGGTCCGACCGATCTTATCGAGTCCTGGGTTTGCTCGTGGTTTTATATTCAGCGATTGTACAGTATGTCTGGTTCAATTTCGGATCTCACGCCACCTATTGGCTTCCCTATCAAAACTATCTCCTCCAAGGCTGAAAAAATTTGCGCGTCATCATCTGTGCCAACACTGCGTGGAACCTCATCAACTTCCGCGCTGGGCTCATTCGGAGTTTCCAAGAACGCGGCATGGAGGTTATTGCTGTCGCTCCACCACATCAGCAGCATGCAGCGCAGTTGGTGAGGATGGGTTGCCGTTTCGAACAAATACCTATGGACAACATGGGCACGTCGCCGTTTGCTGACCTTGCCCTGTTGACGCGATTTCGAAAATTGTTCAGGCGAACGCGACCTGACATTTATCTTGGCTACACAATTAAACCGAACATCTACGGGTCCATCGCCGCAAAGATGCTCGGTGTCAGCGTTATCAACAATATCGCCGGTCTGGGAGTCGCATTTTCAAAGGGCTCAAAGATACAACGCATTGTTGAAATCCTTTATCGCTACGCTTTGCGCGGATCGCGGCGCGTATTCTTTCAGAACCGAGAAGACCGCGATGATTTTGTCCGCAAATCCATCGTAATGCCAGAACTGGCCGAACTGCTGCCAGGCTCGGGTGTGGACCTGCAGCATTTTATGGCCGCACGGGCTGTACCGAGCGAGGATGGCGCCGAAAGCGTTTTCTTACTGGTTGCGCGACTCCTTTGGGAAAAAGGCGTGGGCGAGTTTGCCGAAGCTGCGCGAATCGTGCGCTCGACTAAGCCGCAGGCCCGTTTTCAATTGCTTGGCTTTCTCGACGTCCAAAATCCCTCGGCAGTCTCGAAAATGGTGATCGAGGAGTGGGTGAAGGAGGGGGTTGTCGAGTACCTTGGTGTGACGGACGACGTACGCAGATATCTCGCGGCTGCCGATTGCGTGGTCTTGCCGTCCTACTACCGAGAAGGAACCCCGCGCAGCCTACTCGAGGCGGCAGCTATGGGCCGGCCAATCATCACGACGGATTGGACCGGCTGCCGGAATGTGGTCGACCATGGTGTTAACGGCTATCTCTGCCAGCCACGCGACGCTCGGGACCTTGCCGATCGAATGTTCAGGTTCATGTCGCTTTCCCTGCACGAGCGAGGCGCTATGGGCGATGCTAGTCGCGCGAAGGCCGAACATGAGTTCGACGAAAAGTTCGTAATACAAAAATACCTGAATGCGATGGGAGAGGTGTAAATGGGCATTCAGGAGGGTCGAGCATGAAGGGCATCATCCTTGCGGGCGGGAGCGGAACCCGTCTTTATCCGCTGACGCTTTCCGTATCGAAGCAATTGCTGCCGGTCTACGATAAGCCGATGGTCTATTACCCTCTGAGCGTGCTAATGCAGGCGGGGATTCGCGATATCCTCGTCATCTCGACCCCGCGTGATCTTCCGGGCTTTCAGGCGCTGCTGGGCGATGGCAGCGTCTTTGGCCTGGATCTGTCCTATGCCGAACAGGCGCAGCCGAATGGGCTGGCCGAAGCCTTCATCATCGGCCGCGACTTCATTGGCTTGGACAATGTGGCCATGGTGCTCGGCGACAACATCTTCTTCGGCGCCGGCTTGACAGCCATCTGCCAGACTGCCGCAAAGCAGACACAAGGCGCTTCAGTCTTCGCTTATCATGTCGAGGACCCGCAACGGTATGGCGTCGTGAGCTTCGAAGCGTCGACCAGCAAGGCGCTGACGATTGAGGAGAAGCCGAAGGAGCCGAACTCGAACTGGGCGGTCACCGGTCTCTATTTCTACGACAATGACGTGGTCGACATTGCTGCATCAATCAGGCCGTCGGGGCGCGGTGAGCTCGAAATTACCTCGGTCAACAATATCTACTTGGAGCGTGGCTCGCTTCATGTACATCGGCTAGGCCGCGGCTTCGCTTGGCTCGACACCGGTACGGTTGACAGCCTGCATGACGCGTCCTCGTTTGTCCGAACCATAGAACATCGGCAGGGGATCAAGATCGCCTGTCCGGAAGAAATCGGCCTGGAAATGGGTTGGATCTCGGCCGATGCAGTTCTGGCGCGTGCGGAAAAGCTTGGCAGGAACGAGTATGCCGGCTATTTGCGCCGCCGAGTCTCCGAACTGGCGCGAGGCTGATTATGACGAACGTTCGCAATCTTAGGCTGGGCGGCGTGCTGGAAATCACGCCAAAGCGCTTTGCCGATGCACGCGGCTTCTTCTCCGAGACTTACAATGCAGCAGGCCTTGCCGGAGCTGGCATTGATCTCGTCTTTGTACAGGACAATCACAGCCTCTCCACTGCGGCGGGTGTTCTGAGGGGGCTTCACTATCAACTGCCCCCTTTTGCACAAGCCAAGCTCGTTCGGGTCGTGCGTGGCGCGATTCTCGATATCGCTGTGGACATCAGGAAGAGTTCTCCAACCTTCGGGAAATGGGTCTCGCTGGAGGTATCCGCTGAGAAGTGGAATCAGATCCTCGTACCGATCGGCTTCGCGCATGGCTTCGTCACCTTGGTGGAGAATACGGAGGTGATCTACAAGGTGACGAGCCCATATTCACCAGCGCAAGATCGTTGCGTCCGCTTCGACGATCCGGCGATTGGCATCGAGTGGCCGACCTTTCATAATGGGCTCGTGCTTTCGGATAAAGATCGCAATGCACCGCTTCTCGTCGAGGCCGAGATCTTCGACTAGATCGATCATGCCAAGCGGAGGGCTTTTGGGTTGAACATATTGGTAACGGGGGGGGCGGGCTTCATCGGATCGGCGGTTTGCCGGCATCTGTGCAGCAACCCCACGCATCGCGTTGTCAACGTGGACAAGCTGACTTATGCTGGCAATCTGGCTTCATTACGCCAGATCGAGAACCATCCTAACTACAGCTTCGTGCGGGCGGACATTTGCGACGAACATGCAATTTCGCAAGTCCTGCGCGACCATGACATCGATGTCGTAATGCATCTTGCCGCCGAGAGCCATGTGGACCGCTCGATCGACGGGCCGGCAGCTTTCGTCGAGACGAATATCGTCGGTACCTTCAAGCTGCTCACGGCCGTCTTGACCCATTGGCAGCACCTGTCCGCCGAGCGCCAAGAAACCTTTCGTTTCCATCATGTCTCGACAGACGAGGTGTTTGGGGATTTGCCCTTCGACGGCAGCTTCTTCACCGAAGAAACCGCTTATGCTCCGTCCTCCCCCTATTCTGCGTCCAAGGCCGCGTCGGATCATCTCGTTCGTGCCTGGCGCGAGACGTACGGGCTGCCTGTGGTCGTTTCCAACTGTTCGAACAACTACGGCCCGTTTCACTTTCCTGAAAAACTGATTCCATTAATCATCCTCAATGCGCTCGAGGAGAAGCCGCTCCCCGTTTATGGCACTGGTTCAAATGTTCGGGACTGGCTGTTCGTCGACGATCATGCGCGGGCGCTGGAACTGGTCGCGACCAAAGGAAGGCCGGGTGAAAGCTATAATGTGGGCGGGCGTTCTGAGCGCAGCAATCTCAACGTTGTAGAGACGATCTGCCGGACGCTGGACAGCCTTCGGCCGCGGCGCGGCGGAGCACGATATCGCGACTTGATCGCGTTCGTGGCTGATCGCCCTGGCCATGATCGGCGTTATGCAATCGACGCGTCCAAGATCGAGCGCGATCTCGGCTGGACGCCAGCCGAGACATTCGAGACGGGCCTCGCCAAGACCATCCGATGGTACCTCGACAATCCTTGGTGGTGGGAACCCATCCGCAGCAGCCGCTATGCCGGCCAAAGGTTAGGTGCAGTGGAAAAGGCACTGTCGTGAGAATTCTTGTCACGGGCCGTGAAGGGCAGGTTGCGCGTAGCCTAGCTGAGCGCGCCTCGACCGTTCCAGGCATCGAATTGATCGTGACGGCTCGGCCGGACTTTGATCTTCTCGATCCCAAATCAGTCAGGTCGGCGATCCTTGTCAGAAAGCCTAGTATAGTTGTCTCCGCCGCAGCTTATACATCCGTCGACCAAGCCGAGGACGAACCCGAGACCGCGCAGGCGATCAACGTGTTGGGTGCGCGCGCCGTCTCTGCCGCAGCAGCCGAAACGGGTGCTCCCGTTATCCATCTCTCGACCGACTATGTGTTTCGCGGGGACAAACCCGGCGCTTACATTGAAACCGATACCACTGGCCCAAATGGGGTCTATGGCCGCACCAAGCTCGATGGCGAGGGAGCGGTTGCCTCCGCCAATAGCCGTCATGTCATCTTGCGCACCGCCTGGGTATACAGCCCATTCGGCCGTAATTTCGTGAAGACCATGCTCAGACTGGCAAAGGACCGTGATACGATCCGCGTAGTCTCTGACCAGTTCGGCAACCCAACCTCTGCTCTCGACATCGCAGACGGCATTCTGCACATCGCGAAAGCCGTGGAGCGCGGAGAAAATTCCCACCAGTTCGGCATATTTCATCTCGCCGGCACGGGTGGTACGAACTGGAGTGGTCTTGCTCGCGAGATATTCGCCGAAAGCCGACGGGTTGGCGGTCCATTGGCAAATGTCGAGGACATATTCACATACGAATATCCGACTGGTGCGAAACGCCCGGCCAACTCACTCCTCGACTGTCAAAAGCTGTGGGACATCTACGGCTGGCGCGCGCCCGACTGGCAGGAATCGTGCGGGGCTGTCGTCAGGAGACTTGTCGGCTGAGCATGTTACTGGCAATCGCTTGCAGGCTACCGGAGCCGTCGAAGCCACTGGATGCTATCTGCAACAAGGCGGCCATCGAACCTACCGGATCAAAGGGAGGACGGTCCTCCGCAATGAACGAGATGGCGGTGGGAATCCTGCGTGACGGCAGCAGGGGCTGAACGTTATCTCACCATCCACTCTCGGGCGTCAGCGGGTTCGGTAGCGCGAACCGAAGCTGATAGACCGGGGGGCAGATTGCAGTGAGGTGGCTCCCAGGCAAGGGGGCAGAGGGCCCGGCCCGCGCGCCGTGTTGGATCCCGGGATGCTTGCGACGGCTCCCTCCCGCCAGATCCGTGGCGCAGTATTGTGCAATGCCTCACCTCCGATTTCTCCGATGGCACCAATCTTGCTGCAAAGCTCGTAGAGCCGGCATCCTGCACCTGCGGGTTCGATCTACAAGTCTTGGGCGACAGGCCTGCCTCGGACGAAAGGGTGGCTGGTCGATACCACGACCACGTTCGATCGCAGACGCTGCGCGCAAGCTTCGAAGCGATGGTGACGCCAACGCCGCAAGGAGTGCTAGATCAGCTCTCTGGCAATCCATTGATTGCGACCGGCTTAAAGTTGATAAGTTTGATAATCCAATGGTGTGTTCCATCCACCACACACCGAAACCAAAAATTATCCCGCATTTGCTATATGGGTTGGAATTGGCGCAAAAAGCTGTTACGCGCTGATCCAGTAGCTTGGTGATTGGGTAGGCCTCGCGTAACGTGGGACAGAAGGATTGATGCGGATGAACCTAATTTTGAAAAGTGCGTTGGCCGGATTTGTTGTGTTGGCCGGCTTCGCCCCGGTGTCATCTTTCGCGAAGGATGCATCGTGCACCTGTGCAACTGCCTATCAGGGTACAAATCCGATTGGATCGATCGGGAGCGTCAATGGCGACGTAATGGTCTCGCAGGTGGCTGGCTATGGTCCGGCGCAAGCGGGGAGCGCGCTGGAGTTCGGCAGCCGCGTGGTGGTCGGCGCCAAGGGGTCTGCTTCGGTTCGTGTCGGTGGCTGCAACTTGAGCGTGCCGGCCAATTCGACCCTCGATATCTCCCGGGTTGAGAACAAAATCTGCCTCAATGTTCTCGGTTCTGAGCACACCGCCCAAACGGGCGATTCCAACAATGATGACAATGATGACAAGACGCCGCTCTACATTTTTGGCGGTATGGTTGGTGCGGCTGGCATTTTGGCTGCAACACAGGATGACGGCCACGGCGTCAGCGACTGAGTTGGACTGCGGAGGCGCATGGCGCTTCTGCGGTGCGCCTGGTAGCGACAGCGGAATTGCCTTACCGGTTTGTCGGTCGGGTCGTTCAAGCTCAGGGCGACGTGCGGATGTCTAAGGCTGGGAGCCGGGCAAAGATCGGAATGTCAGCCCATTTCGGTGCACGCATCGCGACCGAATTGCAATCTCCCGCTTCGCTGCGTGTTGGCGCGAGTTGCGGACAGGGCCTCCCGCGGGTGCGACGATCGGAGTCAATCCTGCGGAAGGCTGCATGTGCGTAGCGCTCGCTACTTCGGAGGCAGTTATTGCCGCTGGCAGTGTGAGCCATGGCCTTGCGCCAATTCTGTTGGGCGGCGATTCGGTGCGGATCATCGGCCTGCATTATGATTTTGCCTTTGTCCGCCAGTAGCTGGCCCCCAGCATCCGTAGTATGGCATGAACTTGAGAGATGCCTCATTCGCTGTTCTGCGAGTGACGCATTTAGTCGTGATGACGACGGTGCATTGCTTCGTTGCAGTCACAAACGCCAATGATAGATCTGCATTCCCATATCTTGCCCGGCCTCGATGACGGCTCACCCAGCCTCGCTGAGTCGCTGGAAATGGCTCGACTGGCGGTGGCCGATGGAACGACTCACATGGCGTGCACCCCGCACGTGACGCCCGGTGTCTATGAAAACGGAACATCGAACATTGTCCGGGCGGTTCAAGAATTGCATCAGGCGCTTCGCCGCGCCACCATACCGCTTGCTCTTTACGTCGGTGCAGATGTTCACATAGCGCCAGATCTTCCGGACCGATTGGCGGCCGGCAGTGTGCCGACTTTAAACAGGTCCCGCTATTTTCTATTCGAACCGCCGCATCATGTCCTCCCTCCACGAATGGAGGACCTTGCTCTACGCCTCATAAACGCCGGTTTCATCCCGATCCTTACCCATCCTGAGCGTTTGACCTGGATCAAAACGAATTACGACGTTGTCGAGAGGCTGAATGCAGTGGGCTGCCTTATTCAGCTTACCGCCGACTCGATTGTGGGTGCTTTTGGACGCGCGGCGCTTTACTATTCTGAGAAGCTGATTGACGAGGGCAGGGTGGACATTATCGCATCGGACACTCATAGCGCTACGCGCCGGCGTCCTGGGCTTTCGCAGGCGGTTGCGGCGGTTGCCAAGCGATGTGGGGATGACGAGGCCCGCAATATGGTGTTGAAACGTCCAGGCGAAATATTGGCGAACCGGCCTATCGAGCCGGTCGGAAAGGCACGTCCGAAAAAACCGAACGCTAGCAACGGCGGCCGGTTTGGAGGATTTGGCCGCTTGTTCAAAGGCGGGACAGCGTGATGGCGATTTTTCGTTTCGCATGGACCCATATGGGCGCGGTATCCCTCTTGCTCGCTTCGCTTGCAATTTCGGCATGTACGAGCACTTCGTCGACCGCTTCATCTTCGTCGGGTCCGGTCGACGCGCTGCAATTGACATCATCATCGACGCCACTTTCAGGCGGCGGCGCTCTGCAGATGGTGAAGGATCTGCCAGCGCCGCAAAACACCCAGAACGGCAGCGAGCAGCCATTGTCTCCGAACGATGTGCTCGAGGTGAATGTGTTCCAGGTCGACAATCTGAACAGAACGGTTCAAGTCGATGCTGGCGGGCAGATTTCGCTTCCGCTTATCGGAACCATTACCGCCTCAGGAAAAACGGTCCGCCAATTGGAGCAAGAGATCGAGACTGCGTACGGAGCCAAATACCTGCAGTCGCCAGACGTGACGGTTTTCGTCAAGGAATCTATCGGACAGCGAATAACGGTCGACGGAGAGGTCAATAGGGCCGGTATATATCCCGTGTCGAGCAATTCAACTCTTCTGGACGCCATCGCCTTGGCGGGGAATTTCAGTCCTATAGGGGATGCGAAAAAGGTCTTCATTTACCGCAACATCGGCTCAAATACACTAGTGGCAAATTACGACGTGGAGGCTGTTCGTGCCGGGAAGGTCCGCAATCCGCGCATCTACGGCGGTGACAAGGTTGTCGTCTTTGCGTCGAAATCGAAAATTGCGATGAGCAATCTTAAGGATGCTCTGGGCATTGCTTCAAGTGCTGCTCGACTTGGGGTGATGGTTCCGTAATGCTTAACGCTCAAACTTAGGATCATTGGCACTATGCTCGATCGCAACAGGCAGCATCAACTTGCGGCTCCCCGACATGGTCAAGCCCTGTCTGCAGATCAGTATTATGATGGTCCTCAAAACTATGGCCCCTACGGTCGCGACGACTCCGAGCAGGAGGAGGGCTTCAGTCCGCTAAGGCTGCTCTTTTATTTTGTCCAGTACCGGTGGCTGATCGTCATGATGGCGGCAGCTGGCCTTGTCGCCGGTGTGATCATCACCATGATGCAAACACCGAAGTATCAGGCAACAACGCAATTGGAAGTGCTGGTCCCTTCTGCCAAGGTCTTCCAGGACATTGAGGTCGTTTCTGAAAATGCCGACGTCCGCGCTTTTCTGACAGCGCGTGAAAAGCTCAAAAGTCGCGCATTGGCGCAGCGCGTAGTATTTCAACTGGGGCTGAGCGAAAAGCCGGACTTCCTGTTTCCGACCGCCGACTTCTCTCTTAGTAACATCTTCTATCGTGCGTTCGGGATTTCGAAATCGGCTTCTATTCAAGACAAAACCCCGGAGCAACGCGAAAGCATTGCGATCCGGCGGATTATAAATGACCTAACGGTTAGTCTCGTCCCCAACACAAGCCTACTGTCGATCACGTTTGTTGATCAAAAGCCGCAATATGCGAGCGAGGTGGCTAATCAGGTCGCGCAAAGCTTTATCGATCAACGTCTCGATCAGACAAGTGAAACCTCCGACCTGGCGCGACAGTTCATTCAGGAACAGGTTTTGCAAGTAAAGCAAAAACTTCAAAAATCGGAAGAAGAATTGGTCGCTTATGCGAAGGATGCCGGCATTACGGTGACCGGCGACGACAAATCGCTGATAGGATCGAATATCGAGGCCTTAAACACCGCGCTGGCGACCGCTATTCAAGAACGTCTTGATTCCGGACGGATGGTCGACCAGATAGACAAGGGCCGCGGATCGAGCCTCAGCCCCGTCCTGGAAAGCAAGGGTCTGCAGGCGCTCAGTGAGAAACTGGCAGATTTGACAAGCCAGTACCAGCAGAAACTAGGGGTTTTGAAGCCTGGTTTTCCAGAAATGCAGCAGCTCCAGTCGCAGATCAAGGAGTTGCAGCGGCTCTATAACAATGGCGTCCTGGCCATAACGGACTCGCTGCGGTTGAAATACCAGGAGGCACAGAACAAGGAAGCCGATCTTAAGGCCAAGCTTGCCGAGATGGAAAAGCAGCAGGTTGTTTTCAACGACAAGAACATTAAATACACGATCCTGAAGCGCGAAGTGGATTCGAACAGGTCGCAGTATGACAGCCTGATCGCCAAGCTAAATGAGGTCGGCGTCAGCTCTGAGCTCAAGACACAGAGCGCGGCCATTGTTGATTTTGCCGCGCAGCCGAATACTCCTTATTCGCCACGCCTAAGCGCCAATCTTGCGATTGCACTGGCTGTTTTTCTAGCTTTAGGCGCTTCCGTTATATACGTCATCGAGCTGTTGAATAATACGTTTACTAATCCCGAGCAGGTCGAAAAGGAACTGGGACTGGCAATGCTCGGCATCTTGCCGCTCGTCGATGACCGGGAACTCGCGGCCAGCATCGCCGATCAAAAGTCCGGACTGTCTGAGGCCTACCGCTCGCTTCGAACATCGTTGCAATTCTCAGGTGCGGAAGGCGCGCCAAGATCGCTGGTTGTCACAAGCTCGGAGCCCTCGGAAGGTAAGTCGACGACGTCGTTCAAGCTAGGGCAGGATTTTGCCGCGCTAGGCGCGAGAGTTCTCATTGTCGACGGCGATCTTCGGAAGCCGAACCTTCATCGCCTTTTTGGTCTGGACAACACGATCGGCCTCAGCAACCTCCTGACTAATACCGTCCGCAAGGAGGATCTGGCGAGCATCTTCAGGGCGACGAAATATCCCAACGTGACCGTTCTGACCTCTGGCACGATCCCGCCGAACCCCGCGGATCTGCTCTCGTCACCTAAGATGGCTCTGATCGTGACCAATCTCGGCAAGCGCTTCGATGTTGTCATCATCGACGCTCCGCCTATCGTCGGACTTTCGGATGCGCCTATTCTCAGCCGCCTCGCTGAGGGCACGTTGATGGTCATCTCCACCAATCAGGTGACACGCAAGTCGGCCAAGACCGCGTTGAAGCGTCTGCGAGCCGCTGGCGCGAACGTGGTTGGCGCCGCCATGTCCAAGTTTGCGGTGAACAAGTTCGATTATAATTACGCCTACAAATACATGAATTACCAGTATTACAGTTACGGCACAGACTCCAGTACTCCGAGGATTGAGGGCAAGATCGATGACGGAGCAAGCCAGCCCGCTTACGCAAAATCTCCGGCGCTCAGTCGTTTGGTTCGTCGCATCCGTTCTAGTGTTACTGGTTTCCTCGATCGGGCTAAGTCGATTTCTTGAAACAGAAACGCCGGCTGCTTCTCTTGCGCTGGATCCGTTCAACGTCGACGCATTGATCGCCAAAATCACCAGTGACCTCAACGGTACGAATAATGATCCTGATCTGGATGCATTGCTTGCCCGGGCCAAAGGCGCGCTCGCCTTCGATCTAGCTGACGCGCGTCTTTATAGCCTGATCGGTGAGATTAAATACCGGCAGGGCGAAAAAGCCGAAGCCTATCGGCTCTTCGACCACGCCCTGAAGCTATCCAAGACCGAAATCCACGCGCTGCAGAGATCCATTGGCCACTCGATCGATACAGGGGATCTATCAAAGGCGGTCAGTGAGATCGACATATTGTTACGGCGATGGCCCGATCGATTCCCGGCCGTCGCCGAAAGGCTGCCGAGAATCCTCTCAAATCCTGATGGATACCAAGCTGTACTGGGAGCCATCAAGGCGGAGGCGCCCTGGAGAGCCAGTCTGTTTGCTGCGCTTAGCAAAACCCCCGAGGGACTCGACTCCGCAAATCGGCTGCTGCTGGATATGAGCGGGTCTAGTGCGCGAGGCAGAGCAAGCGAACTGTCCGCCGTTATCTCCGGCTTCATTCGCCTAAGGGAATATGAAGCAGCCTATCGGCTGTTCCTTTTTAGTCTTAGTGACGAAGAACGAACATTGGGCGGGTATATTTTCAACAGCACCTTCGAACCCGGGTTCAGCGGTAGGCCCTTCAATTGGCAACTCCGGGATCAGTCAGGCTTGGAAATCACATTTGCAACGTCTGTGCACGCGGTGGAGGGTGAGGGCGGAGCTACGGTCCGCTTCTTGAACACGCCGGTGAAGGACGCAGCTCTCCAGCAGTACATCGCGCTGCCGCCAGGCGCTTATAAGATTTCTCTGATCGCATCTGCACGAAATCTGAAGCTTCCAAAGGAATTGTTCTGGGCGATTAGATGCGTTGACCCGGAAGGGGAAATAGCGCGATTCAACATTCCGGAGGGCACCTATAATCGGCAAAATCTTAGCCTCGAGTTTTCGGTCGGGCCGGCTTCGTGTCCTCTGCAGTTAGTAAGGCTACAGACTGCCGCTATTGCCGAGAGTTGGCGATTTCGATATGTCGGCACATTGGTAATGCACAAACTAAGCATTGAGAGACGTCCGTCTTGAACCACCGATCGTCGGAATGGGAGAAATATCTCCTTGGGTCAGTTCTGTTTGTTTCGCTGCTGATCGGCGGTGGTACTGCAAGTGGTCTCTATACGGACACTCTGGTCGAGATCGCGGCGGTTGTCTCGGCGGCGGCCCTGTTTTCGCAAACCCCTGGCCGAAGAAGCCCTTATTCTGTTCTGTGCCTGCTGCTCTTCGCCGTGGGATTTGCGGTCTTGCAAGTCGTCCCGCTACCGGCGGCCATATTCAACGGGTTGCGGCCGGAACTGCTACTCGGAGATCCATGGGTTGGAGACACAAAATTTCGCTTCATAAGTGTTGGTGTCGGACGCACGGTCGAATGTCTACTTTACTTTTTGGCCACAGCGCTGTTTTTCTTGGCTGTGTTGCGGTTGCGGGCGGAGCAGGTCAGCGCACTTCTTCCCTTTTTTTTCATGGGTGTTATCTGCAATGGATTAGCCGGAGCGATTCAATATTCGCTATCTGACAAAGTCGCTATTGTGGGCTTGTTGCCTTTTACGATCAATGCCGGGCTTTTTGCCAACGCGAATCATTTTTCGGCTTTGCTTTTCGTGTCGGTTCCCTTTGTCGTCTACTACGGCCTCTTCCGCGGACGTCTTTTGTCAGGATCTCTTGGCTTGATCACGCTTTTGCTGCTGCTGCTGGCTGCCGGTTCGCGTGCAGGTGTCCTGATCGGATTGGCGATTACCGCACTGTCAATCGTATTTCTTTCGGCGCGCTCCAGGGCGAGCGGGTTGAGCGTTCTCCTGATTTTCATTGCGCTTTCTGGTTACACGATCGGCCTGTGGACGAAGATCGATGTGGACGCGCTCGATCCGGCATTCGGGCGAGGAGAGTTCGCCCGGACCACGATCGAAGGGACTAAGGACAATTGGGCAACGGGTGTCGGATTCGGGAATTTTCAAAAGGCCTACCAGATATACGAACGGGAGAGCATGATTTTCAAACAATACGTGAACCATGCCCACAATGACTACCTTGAAATAGTCTTCGAGGGAGGAGTTCCCGCCGTCCTGCTGATGGTGGGTTATTTCGTATTGCTTTTCGCGGCATTGGTTAGAATTCGCCGAGACCCTCTCCAGAAAGCAGCATTCCTTTCGGTTTCTTTTCTTCTCATTCATTCGCTGGTCGACTATCCGCTGCGGACCGCGGCGTTAGCGATGACCTTTGCCTATATGAACGCCATCATCTTCCACAAAGGGTTTGCGGAACGCTTGAGCCGCAAGAGCGAGATGATCGAGATCGATCACAACGGTGACAAGCTACTTGTCCCCATCGAAACTTCGTCCTAGCGACGTCGTCGCCACGGCTGACGTCGCCTGAACGAAGCGGACGGCGGTCAGGCGAGCCGTCTCCTGGCTCTCAGCTTCCCAGCCCAGGCAATGTTTTCCCGCCCCCTTTCAGGGGCAGCCGCTCGCCGGGCAGAAATTTCCCGATTTTGCCGGCTGTATGGAAAATTCATTCCCGAACCATCCGGCCGCAAGCTTGTCTTGCATTGTTCTGGGCAGGAACGATCTGCTAGAACGCCCCCCACGAGAATTGATTGTCCAGAAGTGCAGCTTGAACCGGCGGCTGAAGATCGCCCCCGTTGATGATACAGGCCCTTCTGTGGATGGCACGAGAGAACGCTTACAGTCCATGAACATCGCGCTTACGCACCTTCAGCGGCTTGAGGCTGAATCCATCCATATTTTTCGCGAGGTGGCCGCGGCTTTCGCCAAGCCGGTGATGCTCTATTCGGTCGGCAAGGATTCATCGGTGCTCATGCACCTGGCGATGAAGGCGTTTTATCCGGCCAAGCCGCCCTTTCCCTTCCTCCATGTCGACACGACCTGGAAATTCCGCGAAATGATCGCCTTTCGCGACCAGATGCAGCAAAAGCTCGGCTTCGATCTCCTGGTCCATGTCAATGAAGACGGCGTGCGCGACAACATCAATCCGTTCGACCACGGCTCCAACACCCACACGCATGTGATGAAGACGGTTGCGCTGCGGCAGGCACTCGACAAATACGGGTTTGACGCAGCCTTTGGCGGTGCCCGCCGCGACGAGGAGAAGTCGCGGGCCAAGGAACGCATCTTCTCGTTCCGCAACGCCCAGCACGTCTGGGATCCGAAGAACCAGCGGCCCGAGATGTGGAAGATTTTCAACACCCGCATCGCAGCCGGTGAATCAATCCGGGTGTTTCCGCTGTCGAACTGGACCGAGCTCGACATCTGGCAATACATTCTCCAGGAAGACATCCCGATCGTGCCACTCTATTTCGCCAAGCAAAGACCGGTCGTCGAACGCGACGGCATGCTCATCCTGAAGGATGATGAACGCATGCAGCTACGGCCCGGCGAGACGGTGCAGAACCGGATGGTGCGGTTCCGCACGCTCGGGTGCTATCCGCTGACCGGCGCGATCGACTCGGACGCCGACACTCTAGAGGCGATAGTCGGCGAAATGCTCACCGCGCGCACGTCCGAGCGGCAAGGTCGCCTGATCGACCGCGACGAAGCCGGCTCGATGGAAAAGAAGAAGCGCGAGGGGTATTTCTGAGCATGCGCCACATCATGGCCAAGAGTCTCGCCCCAACCGACGGCGTCCGCGACTATCTGGCGGCGCAGGAACGAAAGTCGCTGCTGCGCTTCCTGACCTGCGGTTCGGTCGACGACGGCAAGTCGACGCTGATCGGGCGCCTGCTTTCCGACACCAAGCAGATTTTCGAGGACCAGCTGGCCACGCTCGAGCGCGATTCACGCAAGCACGGCACCACCGGCGACGACGTCGACTTCGCGCTGCTGGTCGACGGCCTCGAGGCCGAGCGCGAGCAAGGCATTACCATCGACGTCGCCTACCGCTTCTTCGCCACGCCGAAGCGCAAGTTCATCGTCGCCGACACGCCCGGCCACGAACAATACACGCGTAACATGGCGACGGGTGCGTCGACGGCGGATCTCGCCATCGTGCTGATCGATGCCCGCCAGGGCGTACTGCGCCAGACAAGGCGGCATTCAATCATTGCCTCGCTTCTGGGCATTCGCCACATCGTGCTCGCCGTCAACAAGATCGATCTTGTCGGCTTCGACGAGGCGGTTTTTGAACGGATCGTCGCTGATTACGGGCAGTTCTCACGTGAGCTCGGCTTCCAGACGATCGTGCCCATTCCGATGTCGGCCCGCTACGGCGACAACGTTACTGGCCGTTCCGTTAGGACGGACTGGTATTCCGGCCCGACGCTGATCGAACATCTCGAAACCGTCTCGGTCGACGAGGCCGCGGTCGAATTGCCGTTCCGGTTTCCGGTCCAATATGTGAACCGTCCCAACCTCGATTTTCGCGGCTTCGCCGGCACCATCGCCTCCGGCTCGGTTGCACCGGGCGACGAGGTGGTCGTCGCCAAATCCGGCAAGTCCTCCCGTGTCAGGCGCATCGTTTCGCATGGCGGCGACCTTCAGCAGGCTGTCGCGGGCCAGGCCATCACCCTTGTGCTCGACGACGAGGTGGAAGTCTCGCGCGGCAATATGCTGGTATCGCCAGCGGCGCGGCCGCAGGTCGCCGACCAGTTCGCCGCCAACATCGTATGGTTCGACGAACATGCGCTGCTGCCCGGCCGCTCCTACATCCTGCGCACCGAGACCGACCAGACGAGCGCAACCGTCACCGACCTGAAATACCGCGTCAACGTCAACGACTTTGCCCATGAGGCGGCCAAGTCGCTTGAAATGAACGAAGTCGGGATCTGCAACATCTCGACGCGGTCGCCGATCGCCTTCGATCCGTTTGCCGAAAACCGCACCACCGGCGCCTTCATCCTGATCGACCGCATCACCAATGCCACGGTCGGTGCCGGCATGATCCTGCATTCGCTGCGTCGCGCCGAAAACATCCACTGGCAATCGCTCGATGTCGGCAAGCGCGCCCGCGCCGATATGAAGAACCAGCGGCCGGCGGTGTTCTGGTTCACCGGGCTTTCGGGCTCGGGCAAATCGACCATCGCCAATCTGTTCGAAAAGAAGCTGTTCGCCACCGGGCGCCATACCTACATTCTCGATGGCGATAACGTCCGTCACGGCCTCAACCGCGATCTCGGCTTCACCGACGCCGATCGGGTCGAGAACATTCGCCGCGTCGCCGAAGTGGCGCGCCTGATGGCCGACGCCGGGCTGATCGTCATCGTGTCGTTCATTTCGCCGTTCAGCGCAGAGCGGCGCATGGCGCGCGAACTGATGGCCGACGGCGAATTCATCGAGGTGTTTGTCGACACCCCCTTCGAGGAATGCGCCAGGCGCGATCCGAAGGGCCTTTATGCGCGCGCGTTGAACGGCGAGATCAAGAATTTCACGGGCGTTGATTCACCCTATGAGGTGCCGGAAAAGCCCGAGATCCATCTCAAGACACTCGGCAGATCGGCCGAGGAGATGGTGGACGCCCTTGAACACTGGCTAAACGAGCGGGACATTGCCGAAGACCAATATGAAAGCGGCGGCGGTATCTGACGACGAAGCGATGCTCGCCATCTTCGAGCACCTTGCCTTGGCGGCAGGGCGCGAGGTGATGCGCGTCTTTCGTGCCGGCTGTGCGGTCGACAGCAAGTCGGACAGTTCGCCGGTGACGGAGGCTGACCGCGAGAGCGAGAAGATCATCCTCGCCGGGCTGCGCGCCGCATTTCCCGAGATTCCGTGCGTGGCCGAGGAAGAAGCTTCGGCCGGCATCATGGCACCGGATCTCGGCGACGCCTTCTTCCTGATCGATCCTCTCGACGGCACCAAGGAGTTCGTCAACCGCAGGACCGATTTCACTGTCAACATAGCGCTGGTTCGCCATGGCGTTCCGGAGATCGGCGTTGTCTTCGCGCCTTGCACCGGCCGCTTCTTTTCCGGCCGGCCGGGCAAAGCGGAAGCGATCGAGATCAATGACAACTATGAGATCGTCGATCGCCAGCCGATTTCGGCGAGGGCCGGTATGGTGCCGCTGACCGTCGTTGCCAGCCGGTCCCACAACACGCCGGAAACCGACGCCTATATCCGCGCGCTTGGCGCGGCCGAGATCGTCTCAGTCGGCTCATCGCTGAAATTCTGCCTCCTCGCCGGCGCCGAGGCGGACGTCTATCCGCGTTTCGGCCGCACCATGGAATGGGACACTGCCGCGGGTGACGCGGTGCTACGCGCTGCCGGCGGCATGACGCGCACGCTGGATGGTGCGCCGCTCGCCTACGGCAAGCGCAACCAGAGCGACGACGAGGATTTCGCCAACCCGCATTTTATCGCCAGCGGCAAGGCTGCTAGATCTGGCTAGACGATGATTGCGCAGTTCCACACCTGTACGAAAGTGCGGGCGTACCAGTGATTTATCGAGGTGACCTCAGATACTGGTCGAGGTCTGTAAAGACAGCGGTAAGATCCCCATTCAGTCTACAGTTGGGTCTGCGTGGCCGATTGGCTTCGTGTCCCGCCGATGCTGCCGGGCATTCACTCAGTGTATCAAGTTGCTATATACCGATGCGCTTGAACGGCTATACGCTATACGAGCGAGTGATGGCGTTCCACGTCAAGAATCCCGAGACCAAGGCGCTGGCCCGCCGGGTCGCCGCGCTTAAGAGGGCTGGTCTGACAGAGGCCGTCCATGCCGCGCTCAAGCATGAGCTTGAGCGCGAGCAGGCGAGCAGGCTAGATGGTCCTGGTGGAGATCGGCGTCAGGTTCGCCGTGATCTGCGAGCCCGGGGCAAGCCTGATCACGGCAGGCCCGCCAACAAGGCGTTTCGCGACAGCCTGTACGAGAATGACTGATGTTCATCGACGCCTCGGTCCTGACGGCGCTGATGACCAACGAGGATGATGCAGGCGAACTTCTGGCCGGCACCCGGCGCGGCTGAACGGTGTTGAACCCGACTTATGTGGCTGGCAACCGTCCAGATTGCATCACCTTCAAGAACCTAAAATGCGGCGGGCTTGCTTCGGATGGATAAGGCCAGGAGCGCCTCCGAAAGTCGTTTCTTCGCCCGCTCGACCCCGTTCTCGTCGATTGCCTCAACATCGAGGAACAAGTCGAGGCCAGTCGCGTGCTCGCTGATGACCTGAGGGCGCTGGGCGAGTTCACCCAGGAGGCCCTCGACTTCGTAGGGGACAACCTCCCGGCTGATCCCCTTCATCGCAATCGGTGCCAACGGACGCGCCCGGACAAGGTCGCGCACGAGCGCGTAAGTCTCATAGCTGAGGCAGATGCCGCCGGGCTCGGCAATCGACTGCAGCCGGGCCGCCAAGTTCGCTTCCGCCCCAATGATCGTGTAGTCCATCCGATCGTCGGAACCGAAGTTCCCAACATTGCAATAGCCCGTGTTGATGCCCATGCGAGCTCGGAAGGGCCGTTCAACTCCGCGGTCATGCCACACCCTGTTCAACTGCTCCACCCGACGCTGCATGTCGACAGCCATGCGCAAGCAGGCTCTCGCGTCTTCCTCGACGCCTTGCGTCTCGGGGTCGCCGAAGAACACAAGAAGCGCGTCGCCGATGAACTTGTCGACAGTGCCGCCGTGTTTGAGGGCGATCGCCGACATCTCGGTGAAGTACTCATTGAGGAGAAGCGTCAGGTCCTCGGGCTGGAGCCGTTCCACGATCGCGGTGAAATCCTTTACGTCGGAGAAAAAGATCGTGAGCTTCTTGCGCTCGGTCGCGATGGTGACGTCCTTCTGGCCGCTGAAGATGCTTTTGTAGATTTGAGGCGAAAGGTATTTGGCGATCTTCAATGAAATCGCGGCCAGGAAGTCGTTTGCCTCCGAAAGCTCCTTGTTGATGCCCTGAATCAACGCGGACTGCCGACGCTGCAGGAGAATGAACGTCAGGCCCGCCGCCGCCGCGAAGGCGAAATATACGAGCAGATACTTGAAAGTGAGGATGTTCGCAGCGATAGGCTGATTGACTGATATCTCCTGGATCCCTCGGACATCCCCGACCTTCCAATCCGTCTTGGGGCTGTCCGGGTGTGAGTTATGGCAGGTCACGCAGACTTGTCCCATTACAACAGGGGCCGCGGCGCGGACCTGCCGGTCAAATAGTGAACCCGAGACTTCGATGATCGGCTCCTTCGGGTTGGCGCGCAAAGCCAAGATTGCATTCCGCTCGAATACATCGAGCTGGTGGGGGGCGCGACCTTTGAAGGGAAGATCCGAGACGAACCGATATTTGACCGACCCGTCGTGAGCGCTGATGCGCTTGCCGAGTTCAATCGAGAGGGTTGCTGGAATAGGGATCGCACCCGGCACGTCCCGGTAGTTGTGCGTCGCAGTCACGGCGCCGTTTGCTTGCAGCACGCGTCCCACGACGTCGCTGCCGTAGAATCCGCGCATTTCGTCGATGATCCGGCTGATTTCGCTGGCTTGCCTGCGCAGCATCCGTTCGGACAGGTCTCGGAGGTCGAGCCAGGCTGCGACGGGCAGACCGATAAGGCCGATGACCACTGCCGCCACCAGGAGCGGTCCCATGGTGCGCTGCTGACGCGCAATCTGTTCACCCAGTCCAGCCATTGTGCAAGCGCCCGGCCGTCTTAGTATGTGAACTATAGCTCATTCCCGGCACGGTACCAGAGTCAGTCTTGGCTCGACGAAAACACGTCAGCCCTGCAAAGTCGGACCGACCTTGAGCGGTTGCTGCTGAGCCCCGACCCTCACAGCAGATTTCGCTTTCTGGCGCTAGATCCACAGTGAATCAGTGAAGGGATGTCGCAAAGTCGGTTGTGGCCCGCAATGATAATCGCTCAGGGGCCAAAAATTCACCTCTGGCACGGTTGAGACTTCTGCGGCCGGGGAGCGCGTCGGAGAAGGAAAAGTGTCCCGCGGAACGTATCCGCGTTTCGGCCGCACCATGGAATGGGACACCGCGGCGGGTGACGCGATATTTCGCGCTGCCGGTAGCATGACGCGCACCTGAATGGTGCGCCGCTCGCCTAGCGCAACCAGGAGCTACGACGAGGATTTTGCCAACCGGCATTTTGTCGCCAGCGGCAAGGCTGCTAAATCTGGCTAGACGATGATGCGCAACCAAAACGAACGCGTCAGGCCTGATCACCGCAACGTGAGCGCAGTTCCAGCCACATGCGCGAAAACGAATGTGTATCAGTGACTTCTGGCCGCGATCTGGCTGCCCGCCTCACAGGCTTGATCGCCCGTCGGTGGACTCGGCCTGGTTCGGTCGGCAAAATCCCCCGCAGCCCGTTCGTTTCGCACCTCGATCAATGGACGGCGTCAGCCTTGGTCTGAGCGAGAAGGGTGGCGCGCTTACCTATGGCCGATTTGACCGAGTCGACAAGCTGTTCAGGAAAGCCATGCGGCAATGAGACGATCGCGGTGTCGGCCTGCTTCTCCACGTTTCCAGCAATATCTTCGAAGATTCTGCGCATGGCACGCCTGCCCACCCGGGCAAGATCAGCGGTCTGCATGAAGTGGCGGGGCATGATGTCAGGCACCGAATAGTGCCGGCTCTTGCCGACCGACATTGCCAACTTGAACTTCTTGCGGGGAATCTGTCCGGCATCAAGGCTGGGCTGCGCGCTCAGCACGTCGTAGAGGGGCGTCATGCGGAATCCCCCGCCGGGGCCGAGAAAGATGCTGAAATTCTTAGCGTGGCCGTCGGTCGCGCCAATCAGCCAGAACAAAATGCAGGCGCGCAAGAAGACGGCGATGTCTTCATCAGGCGTATCGCTGCCCTTCAGAAGCTCGATAATCTCCCGCATGCCGGGACCGCCATCGGACTGGTACTTGCGAGTGGGCGGCACCGACAGCGCTTGACAGATATCCTCCTGCGGCAGGCGCAAGAGGCGGCCGTCGCGGGCCCACCACCGGTCGAAGCGCTCCACGATCAGCGTGCGGCGTTCTCCGAAGTCAGCGATCTCCGCTTGGGCGACGGGAACGCCGAAAGCCTGGAGCAGCTTGAGGCACAGATACTCGTTCTCGACGCTATTGGAGAGATCGATACCGTTCGGCAGCTGGCCAATCTGGGGCTTGAGGATATGAGTGGTCGCCGTCGTGCCGACTGGTTTGTACCAGCTCCCGTCCTTGCGCAGCAGCGCGGTCTTTTCCTGCGCGCCGGCAATCGAGATGCGGAAATCCTCATCCTCGCCAAGGCCGAGGGGAGCAGCCGCAAGGTTCTTGATTATCCCCGCCACGTCCTCGTTGCTGAGCGGCTTGCCGACGATACTGCCGGCATTGCCGGGATCCATGCCATCGGGCAGGAACTGCAGCGCGCCAATGCAGTCATGGCCGAGAGCGGCGAGCATGCTGTATGCGTCCGTGCCGTCGGCGCCGACGCGTTCGGCAACGCGCCTGCGTATCGCGTCACTATCCGGAAGGAGATTGTCGAAGACGTTGATCACGGGCGCGCCGATATAGCGGTCCTCCCGCAGGGGAAGCGAGAGCGAGACTGGGAAGGTGCCACGCCAGTCCAGCCATTCGTGGGCGTATTGGAAGTCGATGGCGCCCGTCGATTCCCTGCGCAGCACGCCCGCCAGGCGCCCGTTCAGGAAGACATTTAATGGGATGTGAGCCGGTCGCCGTACCATCAGAACAGGTCCTCGATGTCAGCGGAGCTGCTCTTGCTACGCTCTCGAACGACGAGTTCCAAGTCGAGGGCGGAGAGGGCGGCCATCAAGGTGCGGAGCTGCACGGCCGGCTCGCCGGCCTCGAGGCGGGACACTGTGCCCTGGCGCAGATGGATCTGGTTACCAAGCGAGCCTTGCGTAAGACCGGCCTGCCTACGCGCGCGGCGTAGGATGGCACCGAGTTGTTTTGCGTTGCGAGCAATCTGGTCGGTCATGATGGGTCTCCGAGGAGCAGTATACGGGATCGCGCATTAATGGTCAATATACGCGATCGCGTATAATTCAGGAATATACGCGATCCAGTATAAAGAAGAAGTATACGCAATCGCGTATGACGCTCATTACTCGGAACCCGAATACTACGGCACGGCGCCTCTACCGCGATGTCCTACATACAATCGGGAACAGCGAATGCGCGGCGAAGCGGATGGCGGGGCCGCGACAGCCGTTGTGGGCCAGCCTGTCAAGCTTGGGCCTCGGCGTTCAGGCACCAAGTTCGGAGGATCACAGAGGATCGCATCAGCATCATCGATTGGACATTAAAGGGCGTAAGGGATGGTCTGGGCTCGCTGGCAATGCCACCCGATCGAGGGGGATTGCTGTGGTCAACATCCGCCCCTGCGCAGGTGGATTGCGGGTTGGTAGCAGTTGTCGAAGCAGAGACGATCAGATCCTTCATTTGCTGGAGAGCAAACTATGCCAGCAATGGTATGAGGGGATTGCTGCGCACGCCGAACCTTCAAAGTAGCTCAATCGTTCCCCACGATTAGTTAAGCGACGCCCGAAACCTACCACAAAACCGTCGCCAGAAATCATAGCCATGCCTCTTGCCTACGGGCGCTGCGCGCCCCGGGGAACTGGAACACCCGCCCCACGCTCATGGCCCCGGCCGCGTGAACAGGGTGCGGAACAGTTCTTCCGCGCGTCGCAGGCCTTCATCTGTCAGAACCACCGACTTAGCCTTGCTTGCTGGATTCGAGATCAGCCCCTTCTGGTACAGGCGATCCAGAGTATCCCAATCCAATCCCTTCCAGGCGCGCCTCTGTTCATGCAGGGTTAGCCAAAGCAGGGCCAGAGCGGCATCGTCGATCTTGTCGGTGTCGATCTCCATGCAGGCAATCTACCACACGAAACCAGCGTCTGCCGCAGCCTACACCGATTGGTTACAATAGGCCCGGCGGCTGCCCGGGCAACGGCCCGGCGTTGCGGGCACTGGCGGCTCGGCACCACGTGATACTCGCGTTGAAAGGCGTTGCCTGGGGAACGGCAATGAACTCGAACTCCGGAAAGCTTTGACCTCCAGCAAGACCCGTGAGCCCGTCCTGTTCGGACCCGCCAGCAGGCAGCGGGTCGGCGCCTGCTGCTGGCCCATGGACGTTCGGGAGGGTAACACCACCGGCGATGTGTCGTCTTATGGCTGCGGAGTTCCTAAGGCGGGTTTCTCGAGCACCAGCACATGACTGCCAAGGGGCGACGTGTGGGTGCTCTTGACCTGGAACCCCTCGTCAGAAAGCGTTTCGATGAATTCGCCATCCGTTCCCGGCGGAACGCGGGCAACAACGTTCGAGGTGCGCCTCACAATATTGGAAAGCACCCTTCGCGCCTTGCCTGGGCCGATGTTGCGCTGCATGTGCTGATAGACGGCCAGCAGCAGGACGATATCGTATTTCGGTAGAAGGATATTGCCGAGGCGCCGGCTGCCAAGATTCAGGCGATCGAACCGGGCATGAACCGGGGAGCCGCTCAATAACATTTTTGCAGTCTCGATGTGCGGCTTGGCAATGTCGATCCCGTGGATCGAGCTGGGTTTCAGCTTGGATATCTCATAGGCGACAACGCCCATATTGCAGCCAACATCGAGAATGGATTTTCCGGTGTAGTCGACCTTTGCGGAGAATAGCCCGTCAAGTCTGTCGTCCCACGTTCCTGCAAAACCCCTTTTGAATCTTGACCACCACAAATCATCAGCTCCTTTGGGAAGAGCCCCCTTGAGCGCCTCCTACCACGAGAGAATTAACGGTCGATACCCTTTCAACTGGAATTGATCCCATTGACGAACCAAGGCAGGGACGTGTGCGGCGGCGTCACAAGCCCATCACCTCGAGTGCCGCGGGAACCGCGTAGCGGCTGCCGTCATAGCGCAGCCGGTAGGTCCGCTTCACAGGCTTGCCGGGATGGGACCGGCATTCGCCATTCTGGTCGGGGGAGGGATTGTCGGTAGTCGACCGCTCGACCGCAATGATGTCTCGATAGCCGTGATGGCGCGCCGGGCTCATCGCCAGGCTGACCTGGCTGGAATGAAAGGATCCGGCGCAACTGGCATCGCTATCGCCGCCAGAGCCGGCCACCACGAGGCCGTCGAGCACCAAGCGCAGCGCATCGCTGGCGACGGCATAGAGCCGCAGGTCGGTTTCAGTGAAGGGAGTAGCCTGCGAATGGTTTGCCATTTCGATGCGCAGGCCGAAGGCGGTGACCTCAGGGGCCAGTGCATAGCGGCCGGTGTCGAATTCCACCTTACGGATCGCGATGGCATCATCGGTCATCAGTCCAGGCTGGAGCAGGCGCTGGCGCACCCGCAGGCTCTTTCTATCGACCACCAGTAGCTCGATGTCGCCGACATGCAGGTGGTCGCCGTTAGCACTGTCGATCAGGGGTACCGCGACCAAAAGCAGGTCGTCATGAGCCGGCCAGATCTTGCAGGCGAGGCCGAATGGCGCATCGCTCTCCGGGAGCGTTGAGGCGATGCTCGTATGGGGTACAAGCGTGAACGACGCGCCGTCGGCGCTCTTTTGGGCCTTGGGATAGGCCTGCCGCACCAGGGCGGCGGCATCGCCGCAATCGCCGGCCGTTGCCCGGGCGGGCGACAGGCTGGCGAGGGCGGCGCCGAGCAACAGAACAGGCAACACTATTCGCATGGAGTTCTCGCGTCGCAGGGCCGGGCTCGGCCAGGCCCTTCTACGCGAGATTGGTGGCGGCGCACAGTGTGTAGGCAAGTGACGGCTAGCTCCACCCGCTGCGTCAGGACCATAGGTATCCTGGAACGTTTAAAGTCCGAGCTCGCTTAGGGACGGTGATCATGAGAACGCCGCCCGAGCGGCCAATTTTTGCCAATGCTGTTCGAGCTACCTGAAACAGATACTGACAAAGTGATCTCGATTGCCTTGTCGCGCTCCGATTAGATAAAGAAGCGCTCCGACAACAAACCGCTCCAAAACCGGACCTCGCCGATCCGTCAAGCGCACCTTCTAGGGAGTACATTCCAAAATTAACTCGGCATGACCTCCGTTTCTGACCCCTGAGCCGGGCGCGTTGGCTGTCGGCGCGGTATTGAAGCAGAACCAATGCCGCGCCTGCTTCGGCTTTCCGAAACCCCAGCTTGACTTTCCTTGAGACTTGGCAGCACGGCGCGTTCAATCGCAACCGTGCTGCCTTCAATGTGCAGCCAGTCCAATCATCCGGTGAGCTTGTAAACGCCGGCAGCCTTTTTGGCAGCTGCGAGCACCGCATTCATGTCGAGTTCTTCGAGGACAACGAGGTCCTTTATCCAGCCGTTTGACCGCACCGCCAGTGCTAGGTCCATCCCATCGGCCTGGTCCGGAACCTCAGCATTGATGACAATATCATAGGCGCCGCGAGTAAACATCATACGGGACACCTTGCCACCAACGCTTTCCAAAACCGCCTTGATTGCAGCTTCTCGGTCTGAGCCTTGTATCAGTCCCTTGTAGGCATGGGGCGGATAGTTTCCCAGGATTGTCACTTTCATGGGTATTCCTCCCGATCTTGTTATTGATCGTTTGACCAACACGGGCAACAGTTGGGTCAGCCGTAGCCCTGCATCGCAACGCTCTTGCTCGTATCCAAAGCTGGCAGCGGGAAAGGTTCGACGTGCCCTGCGGTCTTGTCCAAATACTGCATCAGGGCCGTCACGAGGTGGTAGAAAATGCTCGCGGGGACCTCCGTTGCCAGTGACCTTCCGCGCTCGTCAATCCTGTCGATCCACAAGCCAAGCGGTGCGGGATCGATATGCCATTTGAAGAGGCGGGCGACACGAGCTTCGATCTCGGGTTTCAGATCAGGCCCGCCGATGCCGTCCAGGGCGACGGCCGCTTTGACGGCTTCGCATTGCGGCCAGCTGCGGGAGAGCCGGTCGAAGGGAATTCCCTGCCGCGACACGGCTGCATAAGCCAAGCCCGTGGCCCGGTTCAATCCGCTGGCGATCGCCGACGAATAGAGCTTCCTGGCGTAGGCTGCCAAGTCTTTCTGCCCGCTTGCCCGCGCGAACTCGACGAGGAGCGAAGCCCATTCGAAATGGTGCCCTGGTTCGGTCCACTGCCCCTCGTCTCCCGGCAACGGTAGCCAGTCGACGTCGAAATGTTCCCCAAGCGTCCAGCTCTCCTGGTCGAAGAAATGGCACCGGAAGAGATCGACGACGCGTGCCGCCCGACGGAGATATGGACGCTCGCCGGTGACGCCATGCCAGGCAAGGAACGATTCCAGCATGTGCATGTGCGGGTTCGAGAACCGCACCCCCTTCCAGCCGGGGGTCTCGAGGAAGCCGTTCAGGCTCACGTCCTCGAGATGGGTGTCGATGAAATGGAACGTCTCTTGTGCCAGCTGCAGGGCATCCTGATGGCCGCATCGGTGAGCATGGGCAAGCGCCAGGAGCACGCAGGAATGGTCGTAGGCGTCCTCCGTCGGGTCAGCCACGCTGCCGTCGGAATTAAGGGTGCGCACCCAGCCACCGCGATTGGTGCGGCCGTGTGTTGCGATGAACTGGATGCCATGGTCGATGAGCTTGTCGGCCGGTCCAACCCAGCCGCGTTCTTTGGCCACCGCGAACGCGTAAATCTGGCGAGCCATCGTGCGCATGCGCTTGGGTTTGCCCAGCGGCCTTGCATCGAAACCGAGCGCCTCGTGGAAGCCGCCATACGTATCGTCGACACCCGCAGTGGACCACAGCGGCAAGGTTTCGTTGAAGAGCCAATGTTCGACCCGCTTGCGCCATGACCCGCTGATGATGACCCGGTCGTCCGACCCCGTGAACTTCGTTTCAAGGCGTCCGCTCTTCTCGAGTTGTTCGACGACCTTCTTCACGTTCTGGCTGTGGCTGACAGGCGCGACGAATACCGCGTCCGGTGTCGTCACCACCGCCACATTTTTCATTCCGATGACTGTCAGCAGTCTGCCCTGGCTCCGGAGATAGGAGTTGCCGCAATCCATGGCGACAACGTCGCCCATTACGACATTGCCGTCGCGGTCCGTCGGGCTGGCTTCGAGCAGCGATTGCCACGATCCAAGGTCGTTCCAGCGGAAGGAAGCCGTAACCATCGCAATACCGCGTGCATGCTCCATGACTGCGTAGTCGATCGACGTCGATGGGACAGCCGAATAGAAGTCCTGGGGCAGGTAGATGCCCGAGACGTCGGTCCGTGCGGCCTTATAGGCCCGTTCCGCGGCGTCCCAGATGTCTGGCCGGAAGTCGAGAAATGCCTTTCGCATCGTGTCGGCACGAAACAGGAAGATGCCGGCGTTCCAGTAGAATGTTCCCGAAGCCACATATTTGCGGGCCGTCTCGGCATTGGGCTTTTCGACAAAGTGTGAAACGGCGGCCACGCCGTCACCAGTTGCCGCAACCTCGATGTAACCGTACCCGGTTTCGGGATGGGTCGGCTTGATGCCGAATACGACAGTGCTTCCTGAATCGGCGGCAGGCATGCCCGCCTCGACGGTTTCCCAGAATTGCGTTTCGGTCGATATCTGATGGTCGGAGGGGACCACGAGCACAAGCGCGTCCCCGCCATATTCGGAGATCGTGTGCAAGGTGGCTATGGCCACCGCAGCGGCGGTATTGCGGCCGACGGGTTCGAAAATCGGGCTGCCGCCGTTCAGGCCGAGCGGACCGATGTCCGAGATGACGCGGTCGGCATGCCGTTCGGAGGCTATCAGATAGATCGGCGTCTCGCCGTCCGACCGCGCCTTGAGGCGTCGGACAGTCTTCGCGAGCATGGAGCCGTCGCCGGAAAGGTCGTGGAATTGCTTGGGATTGTCTTCGCGCGACAGCGGCCACAGCCGTGACCCGATGCCCCCGCTCATGACAAAACTTACGATCCGCCCCCGCATGGTCCAGTCCTCTCAAAATGTCTGGTTGTAGGCTCCGACCTCTGATTGCGGCGCCGCACGGCATCGAGAGCCCCGAACATCTCGCGACGTCGCTCCGGCGAAACTGGCCTCCCACGACGACAACAATTTCCGGCTTGTTCAACAAGCCCCTGACCAGAGTCCACGTGCCGTCTGGGTAACGACACGCCCCCATTCACGGGGACGAGATTGGCCGGCGCCTGGCCGGCGAACTCGATCCCGTCTTGCGTGAATTCCTCGGCAACTATCGCGACCACACCGTATTTTACCTCCTCTGGGCAGTGGGGCGACATTGTCCGGGTGCTGAAGGTCCGCGGCAGATCGCGGTAAAGGTCCGCGAGTGTCTTGCCCAAGCTGCGGTCGGGCATCTCGCAAACGGCCATCGCCGTGGACAGCCGTCGTCCTAGCCGCGCCCGATCGGCGGCTTGAGGGAGAAATGCCCCGACTTGTCGAAGCCAGCTATGGCATCGACGAGTTTGGCAGCGCGCCTCTTGATGGCGGCTACGGAAGTAGTGACCAGTGCTGGTGTAGGAAACTTCACCTATTCGGCCGATCAATGTGCGAAGCGCCATGCCCATTGCCTGCACGCCCACTAGGTTGAGTTCGGGCTTTTTCTCCCGGTCTGGATGGCCGAACCACCTGCGCGCGTTGTAGTCCCGAAAGTCAGTGGCTTTGATGAGAGCACTGCTTTCAAAGACGAATGTGTTCGGCCTAGCTTGGCCGAGTATGTCCAGAGGCACGGTTTCGATCCGCTATTGCGCGCACAGTTCTAGCACGCTGCCGGGCGCAGGCCCCTTCAGGAATTGGAGTAGTCCTAAAACGCTGGTTGGCGCCGCCTAATCCAATAGGAGTATGCCCGCCGATGGCCGAAAGAAGGTCTCATGCAAGCATGCCATTTGCATTCGCCAAGATGCGTCTGCTCGGGCGCCAACAACAAGGATGGTGCAAGATGCCGCTGACCGCATTCAGGTTTCCCTTCCCGACAATGTCGAAGAAAGGTGTTTGGACTTTGGACGCCTGGCGCAGCTTTTTAAAGACCTTCTGGTGGAGAGCTATTCGCCGAACTCCGCCCGTCCGGAGAAAGGATGATGGACTGTGCCGCGTTCGTATTGAAGGGCGATAGGAACACGGCGAAAACCCGACCGCATGTACACGACCATCAATACCCTCACGCGGAACGGTCCGCGGACGGCAGGTCAGCAGGTGTCATTCGTCGACAGGACGAGAGTTTTTCGGGCCGATATCTATCACAATGATCTCCGGCGACACGCCGAAGCGCACCGGCAGCCACGATACGCCCAAACCCCCGGATACGATCATGTGCCGCCCACCCTCGACGACATGCCCATAGGCGAAGCGCTGTCCGTAGGCTGAATTGCTGATGGGGGGGCCGATGAATGGCAAGCGGACCTGTCCGCCATGTGTATGGCCGCATAACGTCAGGCTGACACGGTCAGGGACAGTAATGAAGATGTCCGGTTCATGCGCAAGGAGCAATATCGGATTGCCGTCGTCGGGTATTGCGGCCATCGTTCCAGGCAAATCGTCGACGCCCTTGTACACGCCGCGAGAAAACTGCATGGCCCGCTGGTCGCCAAGACCCGCGAGCCAGAATGCTGGGCCATCCTGCTGACGGATAAGCGTGGCGGTGTTCTCGAGGACCGGAATGCCATTGTCGACCAGGGCTGCGCGGACGCTATCGACACCGTGCCACCAGTCGTGATTGCCGAGAATGGCGTGGCAGCCGAGTGGCGCGGTAAGTTTCGAAAGTGAATTGCCCCAAACGGTGTCGGGCACGATCCCAGTGGCATAGCGCGGCGACACGCCCATCACATAGTCGCCAAGGAGAAGGATGATGTCGGGCTGCAGGCTATTCGAAACACCGACGATCTCGTCGATCCTGGAAACCGGCATCCAAGGCTCGCAGGCGTGGATGTCAGCGACCACGACGATGCGCAGCGGCTTGGCAGTCGTCGGCCAGCGTGGCGGAAGGAGCTTGTAGCGAGTCACACGCAGTCGAAACCGAGGCTCAATCTCGAGGGCATAACTTGCCAGACCGAAAGCCGCGAGGGACACGGCGCCAAAGAGCTTCAGGAAGGACCGCCGCGACGTCAGCACTTGTATTTCCCAGCAAAACGAGGTCGGCTTAGAGATCGCCACGAATTCAGCTGCGGCAGCCTGAGCCCCCTCAACCGCGTGAGAGGCTTCGCGGGGTCAATAGTTTCCCAAATCGGCGTCACCTGCAAGCATTGGTCTTTATTGCGCAGGGGAGGGAGCTCGGGTTAGACTAGCACCCGTCAACTGCTCCGATTGGCCACTGATCTCGAGCAGATGGTGTAGTTCCATTACGGATGAATGCTTCGCCTTGGATGGCGAGCGCCTCCATCTCGGCATCGTTCACCTGATCGCTTTTTTCGTCGGTCACGGAATAGACCGTGCGCCAACTTCGGGCCCGTTGGTTGTCGTGACTGCGATCAGCTCGACCGGGGTCACGCGATCGAGGAGGGCGCCGTCCGCGCAGGTTTGCGTGATGCGGCAGAACAGGGGCGTTCGATGTTGCTTCACGTCGATGTGCCCGTCGGATGGTGATGCAATGTGGAGCGCCAGGTTTGTCTCGCGAGTGAGTTGTTGCAGTTCGACCTTCCACAACCGGTTTTGGTCACCCAGCTTCGAGCCGACGGCTTTCCGCCTTTGACGTATCGCATGCTTCGGCTGCGCCTCGACAAGATTGCGGCGCTCTCGAGTTGAACCGGAGGGCAAACTTTCGTCGGTTGCAAACCGGCTTCTTACCGCTCTCGCAGTGTTTCCTGCTTGTATCGCATCAGTGGCGGGCGAAAGTAGCTGATGCTGCTGCGCGTGCCAGTCTGGGATGTTCATTCGGAGCCGAAGCTTGGTAGCACCAGTCTCCTCGGTTCGGTCCGAATGGACAACCTACAGAAAGCTCGCAACAGAGCCTGTTGTTCCATCCCGATGGCATCGGGATGGAACCCTATCTCTTTCAGAGTGGATTTTCTCCGAAACCGGGCTCCCGCCTTTTGCTACTCTGACTTCGGTTCGGGATCATGGCTTTGAGGTGCTGTTTATCCAGTCCTTATTTGGCCACGGCAGCCCCGCGTTCCTTCAGGTCACATAAAATGAGGCTGCGCCAAGCGAGAGATGTGGGGAAAGGGTGGCGAACTGTATTTGAGATGCGCCGCCGGCCCCGTCACTGTCGAAAGAGAGCGCCCCGGTTTCACTGTTGTAGATGATATGATCGGAACTGTCATGCGCGGCTGTACCAACAAAGAAGGCTTTGGATGGAAGCCCTCCCGGCTGAAGCCCGGCAAAAACGGTATCGCTGAGATGGAACGTGTCCTGGGAGCGTTTGAAGTCGGTGATCTTATCGACATTGCCGGCTCCAAGAGCAGTATTGAACGAGAAGGCATCGTGGCCTCCGTAACCGGTCAAGACGTCGGCGCCGAGCCCGCCGTTGATGACATTGTTGCCGGCATTGCCCTGGATGGTCTGGGCGAACTCGTTGCCGGTGAGGGTCATCGCCTTCGTGTCGGACGGGTTGTTGGTGGCGAGATGCTCGATCTCCGAGCCGGCCGAAAGCGCATAGCTCACCGAAGCGATCACACTGTCATTGCCGCCACCCACTGCCTCAACCACCTTCTCGTTGGCATTATCGACATAGTAAGTATCGTTGCCGCCATAGCCGATCATCGTGTGGCCACTGGTTCCATGCAATACATCGGCGCCGCTGGTGCCGTACAAGGTGCCATCGCTGGTGCTGCCGGAAACAGGGATAGACCCAGTCTCGGTCCCGGTCGTGCCAGTGGTTTGGGGAGTGACGTTCGCGCCCGTGACAGTGTCGCCGCTACCTGGTTTTTGATAGAGCTGCACCTCGTCGATCTGCATCTGCATTGACGATGGGGTCGAGCTGTCGAGAGCCGTACGCCATCCGGTCGTGTTCGAATTCGCAACCGAATTGCTCATCATCAATTCCATCGGTTCATCCGGGATCACTGCCTGTGCGCTGGTCACTTGCGCCATCTGCTTCCCGTCTAGATACCAGGTAATCGATTCACCGGGCACCCAGTTGATGCCGTACGTGTGGAAGCCGGCCGTGAGGTCGACGCCGCTGTCGACGACGCCACCGGTCACCCCTGACGGCCCGTGGAGGTGCCAGGCGAAATTCTGGTCTGCCGGTCCCGAACCGGTAAATCCACCCTCCTGTATATCGATCTCAAAATTGTCGCCGCTGCTGCCCGCGCCTTGGCCGGGCATCATCCAGAGGCCTGGCCATGCGCCGTCGCCGCTCGACGCCTGCATGCTGATCTGAAGGTAGCCGCCGTTGAATTCGAAGTTGCCATAGCTGCTGACGGCGCCGGACGTGATCGGGAATGTTTGTGCCGTCCCCTGATCCACGCCGTCGACGGGCTGTTTGATTGCCGTGAGATTCAACAGCCCGTTGCTCACCGTATCTTGGCTCGGCATAAAGTATTCGGCGTTAAACTGGCTGCCCATCCCACTTCCGCCCGATCCATTGTCGTTCCAAGGCCAGCCATTGGCGGCATTGCTGGTGATGTAGGTGTGCCAGTTGCTGTCGAGCGCCGTACCGGAGAAGTCCTCCTCGTAGACCAAGTCGCTAGAGGCAAAGCCTGCAGGTGTGGAAAGTGCCATTCGGTGATCCTCTTCGAGGTTGAAAACAGGGATTTCTACTGCCGCGCATCGCCGAGGCGCGCGACATGAGCATGCTCGCAGCTAGGCACCGCGAACGGATTGCAAAGTAGCGGAGATTTGGAAGTCCACGCCCCAGACATATTGTCGAGCGAGCTTAACGTTGAGCTCGCCATCGAAGGTGAGTTTTGTCAACGGGAATGCTCATCAGGCCCTCCTCCTCGACACCATATACAGTGTCGCTGCCGACGCCCGCAGGGTGTTCAAGGGTCCCAGCCGCAGCCGGATCGAAGTGAGCGCAAGTCGTCCGGCGGATGTACCGCCGAGCTTGTCGTATAGTATAAGCACCGTAGACCATTAGATCATTGCGTTTCTTTGTTTTAATTCGACCCGCGTCCATAAGTAAAACGCAGGTATTGCCATTTCCTAGACTATTCGCACACGGCTTTGTACCTGTGTGAATTGATCATTCGAGGACGATGTACGTAACCCAACCTGCCATTTGCGGCGAGAATGAGGCTAGGCGATAACTTATTAACACCTTCTAATGTAGGTAGTGTGTCGAACGGCCGCACCGAAACAGCCTTCCGGACGGCCTACGAAAACCGTGTGCGTCGGCTGAAATGTTGCGCTGGTATGGGCGCCCGTGGCTCGAGCGGGTCGTTCGTGTCCATGAGGTGATCGAGGGGGCAGCGGGGTGCTGTAGGGGCTACGCTAGTAGCGGTACCAGCCTTCCACCTTCGATCCGCGCAAACGGCACGGTCGAACATCCGGGCCGGGATTTTCCAGCGTTCCAGCCACAGGCACGTCAGCTAGAGCACGTCCTGTTTAATCCGGTTCATATCCTGCGGCTTTGAAGTAGTTGGCGCATTCGGCTGGGGTGAAGAGGTCGACGACCGCGCCGACCGCGTCCCAGAGAGCCTTGATGGTTCTCTCGGCCTTTGCTCGCAGCAGCGCCTTGAGTTTGGCGAAGGCGTTCTCAATCGGATTGAAGTCGGGACTGTAGGGCGGCAAGTAGAGCAGGCTCGCGCCTGCGGCCTCAATCGCGTCGCGCACGCCGGCGGCCTTGTGGGCGGGCAGGTTGTCCATAACGACTACGTCGCCCTCCGACAATGTAGGGACCAGCACCTGCTCGACATAGGCCAGGAACACGTTGCCGTTCATGGCCCCGTCGTAGACGAAGGGCGCAGTCATGCCCGTCAGCCGCAGCGCTCCGGTGAAGGTCGTGGTCTTCCAGTGGCCATGCGGCACGCCGGCCCGGCAGCGCTCGCCGCGCGGCGCTCTTCCACGCAGGCGGGCCATCTTTGTGGAGAGGCCAGTCTCATCGATGAACACGAGCTTCGCCGGATCAAGATCGAGCTGGCCGTCGAACCAGTCCCGGCGCCGCTTCAGGATGTCGAGGCGACCCTGCTCCAGTGCGTGCGCGGACTTTTTTTGAATGTCCAGCCGTGACCGCGAAGCCAGGCGCTCAAGGCGCTGCGGCTGATCCGCACTGACTGCTCGGCGACGAGCCGCTCCACCATCTCGTTCAGCGTGATGTCCTTGCGCTCCTCGATCAGCCCGACGATGAAGGCAGGCTTCATGCGCATCGAGGCTGGAGGCGCGGCGGCGGCCCTGCGGGCGTGGCGCCAGTTCGCCGATCTTCGCCCGCGCAATCCAGCGGATCGCGCGTGAGCGATGTTCCGACGGCACCTTTCGGGGATCGGCGTGAAGGACGATGTTCGGAGCCTTTGAGGGCTTCGACATATGACGATTTCAGAGTTTACGCTTAAGTCGAACGATTTGGAGCCGGTGCGCCGGTTCGAGGTGTTCACGGGCTCCGGCCGGCGCCGCGAGTGGCCTCCAGAGGAGAAGGCGCGGATCGTTGCGGAGAGCTACGAGGCTGGTGAGACGGTTTGTGCTGTAGCTCGCCGATATGCGCTTTCCCCGCAGCAACTGTTTGCCTGGCGCCGAGCTGCGCGTCAGCCCTCGGCAGAGGCGACGGCATCAGAATCTCTGTTCGTTCCTGCGGTGGTTGCAGCGTCCTAGCCGGAACCGGTGGCGCAGCGCCCAGCACGACCACGGAAGCAGAAGACGGTCCGCGACGCCGGCGTGATCGAGCTTGAGATCGACGGTGTCGCCATGCGCGTTGGCCGTGGCGCCGATACCAAGACGGTGGCTGCGGTAATCCGCGCGCTTAAGGCAACGACGTGATCGGGCCGACGGGTGCGGTCAAGGTAATGGTGGCGACAAAGCCAGTCGACTTCCGCAAGGGTGCGGAGGGGCTGGCGGCGCTGGTGCGCGAGACGATGGGCGCCGATCCGTTCTTATGCGTCGGGCGAGATTATGTGGCGGAGCCGCCCTGACGCCCGTCAGGGCCGGCCAAACCCAGCTTGCCTCCGCCACATAATATTTA
>NZ_JAMYOQ010000034.1:0-56873 GCF_040319905.1 Mesorhizobium sp. M0833
CGACTGGAATCGAGGATACGACCCTCAGGCTTGTTGTTACGGACAGGAAGCACTTTGGCGCGAGCCTGCTCGAAGCAACCGGTTCGGCAGACCACCTCGAACAACTGAAGACGTTCGCGGCCGACAAGGGATTCATCCTAAACGCCGACGGGCTTCATCGCGGGAGAAAGCTGATCGCATCAGCGACAGAAGAAGAAATCTACCAAGCTCTAGACTTGCAGTTTATCGAACCTGAATTGCGCGAAGGCAGGGACGAGATTGAGCGGGCGGCAAAGCAGAAGCTACCCGCCCTCATTCGGGATGAAGATCTGCATGGCATCCTGCATTCTCACACGACCGCATCCGATGGCACCGAAATGCTTGAGGCAATGGCTGAAGCCACGCGCAAGCGCGGTTTCGAATACTATGGTGTCGCCGATCATTCGCAGTCCGCTTACTACGCAGGCGGCCTTTCGTTGCAAGAGATTGCTGAACAGCACCGCGAAGCTGACCGGCTGAACAAGGCATACAATGGAAAATTTCGCATACTGAAGGGCATCGAGGCGGACATCTTGGCGGATGGCTCGCTCGATTACCCGTATCATATCCTGGAGCAGTTCGATTTCGTCGTCGCGAGCGTGCACAGCCGCTTCAAGTTGCCCAAGAAGGAACAGACGGAGCGTATCATTGAGGCGATCGGAAACCCTCGGACGACAATCATCGGGCACATGACCGGTCGCCAGCTGTTGCGCCGGCCCGGTTATGATCTCGACGTCGACAAAGTCCTCAAAGCGTGTGCGAAACACGGCGTCGCTGTCGAAATCAACGCACATCCGTGGCGACTCGACCTCGACTGGCGCTGGCATCAAAAGGCACTCGGTCAGGGCTGCATCTTCAGCATCAATCCGGACGCTCATTCGATCCGCGAGCTCGACCACATGCATTGGGGTGTGGAGATGGCGCGCAAGGGCGGTGTCCCTGCGAAGCGGGTCCTGAACGCGATGCGTTTGACCGCCCTCCTTGCGCATCTCGCTCGGCGCAGGCAAACGTCCTAACCTGCTTGTGCGCCCGGCCTATCAGCGCAGGAATCCGTCATTCTCAAAATCTTCCCAGCCGCGCAAACTGGAGTGCGAGTTCTCATCGGGGCCATAGCCCACTGAAGCTGCAGTTCCGCGACCGCTTCTTTGTGCACGTTTCACAGCGGCCTTCCCCGCGGCTCGCCGCCTATTCTCTGCAGCTGTCGCTGCGTCCTGTTCGCGCCAGACCGTAACCAGGTCGCGGTCAAGCACATCCTCCACGTACTGCGGGTCGAACACGTGAAAGGTGATGTTCCTTGCCCGCCCGCGGAGTTTCACCGTTTTCGTCCCGGCGCTCTGCAAGCGGCCATCTTTCAGCCAGCGGTGCCGTTCGGCCGTCGAGATCGTCAGAATGTCCTCGATTTCACGGGGGATTACGGGCAGGTCTTCGATATTCTGCAGTGCTTTGGATACGATCCCGAATACCACCTGCACATCATTCTCTGCGCCCTCAGGCAGGCGCAGGGTAAGCACGCGGGACTCGATATGGAGCAGTTTCCTGAACTCCATTGGAAGGCGGGCGCGTATTTCGAGAAAAATACCCCTCGCTCTGACGGACGATCCAAGCGTTGCAGCCGGGGTTAAAGGCCACTCTCCAATCAGCTTCGCTGTTGCATTGATTTTTCGGCGCGTGGACATGCCCCTTTATATAGGTCACCGATTGTCGGCAGCGATGAGCCGATCGCAAAGCCAACATGAGTTCTAATCCGCCAGCGGTCTGAACCGCGATGCCCTAAAGGCGCAACCACGATTGTTAGCGGGCCCGCTTGCAATTTTCGACACCAGGCGCGTTGCCGCCTGCCGGCTTTGGGCCCCTTGCGGAACGGCCCTACTGGGCTGTAATCGGGACGACTGAAATGGGGCCGGAAGCCGAAGAGCGGCTTCCGGGACGCGGGGACTAGACAGCCGACCTTCGCGTCCAACATAGCGCGGACTGTTTGCGCCGACTCTGCACCTTAGCCGACCTGCCTCGAACCCGGACCGGCGGCGCTCGCTCGCGCTTTGGGCGGAGCGGCTTCAATCCGACTACGCGCTTGATCAGCCTGATGCCGCCTTGGCGCGTTCTGCATCGCACGATTTCACGTGGATCATGTTGGGGTTGTCTTTGAGCTCGGTCGCGGTCGCGCATGCCCGGAGTCCGGCCTTTCGAGCACCTTCGGCAAACAGCTCGGTCTCGCGCTCCATGGCGAACCCGCCAGAAAAGGTGAGAAACTTCTCCGCGGTCCATCCGGGGTCATCTTTGAGGACCTCCGCGGCTGCTTTCTTCGCCTCCTCCGGCTGGTTGAGGTAACCATATATCATAGCAACATAGACCTTCTCAATTGGCCCGGCGCCTTTCATAAGTCTTACATATTTAAGTGCCTTATCGAACTGCTCGCCATAGAAGTATGCAATGTAAAAACTATAATTATACCAGTCTGGATAGTAAGGATTCAGCAAAGCAGCTCGTTCTGCGAGTCGGACCGCTCGTGCAGATTCTCCCTCGGCGAGTCCAGGAATGCTCGTGGCAATCGTCATAAGAGTATCGGCGTCGTTTGGCGCGAGGACTTCCGCCTTGTTGAATTCGGCGAGGGCTTTCGCCGACTCACCCCGCCAGATGAGGGATTGGCCGAGAGCAGCATGGGCCAGATGGTTGTTCGGATCGAGCTCCACCGCTTTTTGGGCGGCCTGCATCATCTTTGAACTTGACTCTTGAAAGTCAGCAAAGCCTTTGCCACCCAACAGGTAATAAACGTAGGCCAAGCCGACGTAGGCCCGCGCCATCTGCGGATCGAGCTCTATGGCTTTTTGGAATAGCTTCTCTCCTTCAATCAACCCATCTTTGGTGACACCGCCCACCGGAGTGAGTGCCACCGCGTCGGCCATCAAATAGGTGTCATAAGCCGTCAGACTGTTGGGTGGCTTGTGCTGGGCGAGTTTCAATTGCGATCTGCGAAAAGCACCGCCGGCGGACGCCAAGCTATTTGCGATCTTTGCCGTGACGTCGCTCTCCACCGCGAAGATGTCTTCGTCGGATCGATCGTAGCGCTCGGACCAGACGTCGGCGCCTGTGGCCGTGTCGACAAGGTGTGTCGTGATCCGAATGCGACCGCCGTCCGCCTGCAGGCTACCCGCAAGAACATACTTAACGCCCAGATCGGCGCCGACTTGGCGGACGTCGACGGCCTTGCCCTTGTAAACGTTGGTCGAGTGACGTGCGATGACGAGAACTTGGTCCGCTTGGGACAGGTCGGTGATTATGTCCTCCGCAATCCCGTCAGCGATCCGCTCCCATTTGGGATCACCTCCAAGGTTCTCGAACGGCAGGACGGCAATCGAGGCCTGATCGACAGCCGCGCCCGATGATTTCCACCAGGCTTGGATGCCGAGTGCGGCACCGGCAGCTATCACCACGAGAACCACCAATCCTGCCGGCATAAGCCATCCACTCCGCAAGCGACGAGCCTTGATTAGGCGGCGCCGAGGCTGCCCCTGCAGATTCACCCGGTAGACCGGGACGGGCTCTGCGATGTTCTTCATACGCTGCTCGCCGACGGCCTCGAAACCGAACGCAAGTTTCTTCTCTACCTCCTTGGCCACCTTGCCGGAGACGTAGACGCCGCCAGGCTCCGCGATCTGCTCCAAGCGCGCGGCTATGTTTACACCTTCCCCGAAGCGGTCGTCGCCATCGACGATCACCTCGCCAAGATTGACGCCGATGCGCACCGCGAAGCGCTGATCCTCTGGAACGGCCGCATTGCGCTCTCGGAGGCCTTTTTGCAGTGCCACGGCGCATTCGACGGCGTCTACTACGCTAGAGAACTCCGCCAGCAGACCGTCGCCCATGAGCTTGAAGATGTGGCCATGGTGGCGGGCAATCTCGGGTTCGAACAGTTCCTTGCGGCCGGTCTTGACACGCTCGAACGTCCCCTGTTCGTCCTGCTCCATCAGTTTGGAGTAGCCAACCACGTCCGCGGCAAGAATGGCTGCAAGCTTTCGGTCCCATGACCGGCCCCCAGGCTTTCAGGCGGCGGCAAAGCTCGCCTCAACGGCAGACATGCGGCGCAAAGCTGCCGTTAACCCCGGCTTAGCAGCGGGCGACCCAATTTGTAATGAGAATGGGAACGTCGTAAAGTGGTGTGAACAAGCAAGAGTCAATTCAAGCAAAGGCCCATTCCGCATCGGTAGGCGCCACCATTCCTTGCCGTAGCCGCCTGTGAAGTTCCTGCCACGAGGGGTCCGTCACGAAGCTGGTCATGCTTCCACATGCCTTGGCAAAGGGAGTATCGCCGAAGCGGTCGAGGAGGCCGCTTGTCACGCCGGTTTCGCCATCCAGGAACTGCTTGAAGGGATCATCATAGCACTCGATGACTCGATGTCCCCAAGCTCCCGGTACGTCGTCGGCTGCCAGAGCCCGCCGAAGATCCTCATCCACGCCTGCGTCCTCAAGCGCCATGCAGATGACGTAGCGCATCAAGGGGTAGTAAAGCGGCTGATAACTGCCTCCCAGCGCTCGCACGCCAGGCAGGATCGACAGAACGAGAAACATCAGCAGAAGATTGGGGATGAGGCTGCGGCCTGCCAGCCGTTCGACAATGTCGGGCACCGTGAAGCGGGCCACCTTCATTCCGGTCGCGGGCTGGACGAGGTCTCCGCCAACCAACCGCAGCGGCAGGCGTTTGCCGTTTTCGTAGAACCAGAAAAAATCGGTACCACGTGCTAGCCAGCCGCTCCATGGACCGGCGGCCAGCCCATCGAGACCAGCAAGGATGTTGGATGCGATCTTGGGGTGTTCCAGCAGCCTTGTCCGTAGCCAGGAGCCTGCGTCTGAAAGATGGTCCGCCACCAAATCGGCAACATCCTCGTCGTCGATCTGCAGGAAGGCAAAGCTGCTTCCAAACAGTTTCGGCCAGAGCATCAGGTTGGCTGCCTTGATGGCATGCGCCGGCCGCTCGAAAGGCGTCCGTGGCAGAAGGCCGCGAAGCTGAGTGAGGGCGTCTCCCTCGGCGTTCGGCTCCGTCGGCATCAGCTCAAACCGGTAGGATCCCGGCCCGGTCAGAAGGCTGTATCCAATCATCCGGCTCCGGCTGAGACCGAAGACATTCGTCGGCACTCCGTCAACGTTGAACCAGCCTGGCCCTTTGCGCGGCCTCTCAACGAGGCTTACCGTTGAGACGGCATAGGAAACATAGGTCGAGCAAGCCTGCGCCGAGAGGCCCAGCAGGCTGAAGACATGTGTGTAATAGGCTTCCGGCTCCAGGAGCAGAAACAAATGTGGACCGGTCTGCAACACGCGGCGCTTTTCGAACTCCCCGCAGATTTGTGCGACGGCTTCGATCGACAGTCCGTTCCGCTCTCCAGCGTTCCTGATCGTGCCCAGCAGTTTGGCAAGCGAGCGGCTGCGAACTTCCGGTTCAGACTTCAGAGCTGGCGCCTTGAACACGCGAGACGCATAGTCCCGGACCGGGCGGGAATAATGGGATCGCATCCACGGGTAGAGCGCGGCGAACGCACCGAGCACGGCCTGCTTGGCGTCTGCGTCTGCTGCTAGCTCGTCCACCTCACGATTCACCCTTTCGCTGCGCGATGCCGAGGCTCAATGCGGGAATGCTGATAAGGAGCGCCACTCCGAAACTGAAGAAGATCGTTGAAGGAGAGACATTGCCGCCCAAACCGGTAATGATGCTGAACATCAGCAAGCCAAGCGCGACGGCGAGACCGTGCATGGCGCCTTTTGCCCTGCCCAACACATTATTGGGGACAGACGACTGCAATGTGACCTCAATGCTCACGCGGCCTAGATTGTAGAGACACCCGAGCATGGTGAAGCAAATAAGTGTCCACGGCGCGCGCAGAGCTATCAACGACATCAGCGCGAGCGCGGTTGAGCCCAAAAGCATGAGATGAAGTATAGGAGCACTTATCCCTCGTGTCAGCCTGACGAGAAGAACTGCGCCGATCAGGGAACCTGCCGACCATGCCGCCTCTAGGTGACCAAAATCCGCCGCAGTCCCCCTCTGCTCTTCGAACACGAAGCTCGATGCCATTGCCGTGAGGAGCACCGCGCCTCCATAGAGAAGCGCGTAGGCGGCAAAGAGACGACACAGGTCGTTATCGACGTTTGGCGCCAGACCTCTGGTCGCCGTGGCGCGCTGCGGCGCCGAGCTTGGCGGCACGGTGGAGAGCGAGCCCGCCGAAACCAGGAAGAACAAGGCAAGTACGGCGAAAGCCGGGGCAGGGGGATGCCCGTCCAGCAAGGGCCCGGCAAGCAATGCGGCTCCGAGACTGCCGAACTGCATGATGAAAAAGACGGCGGAATTTGTGTTCACAAGATCGGTGCCACGCGCCAGGAGCGGGATCATGGCCTGCGAAGCAGTCAGCGCGATCCGGTCGCAAAATGCAAAGGCGACGGCCGACAGGCAAAGGGTTACAAACACGTCTAGGTAGGAAAGCGCGCAAGCTGTGCCGAGCACGATGGCAAAGCGGCCAAGGTCCGCCGCAATGTTCAGCTGTCGTCGGTCGAAGCGATCCGAAGCCAGGCCCGCCAGAGGGCTCGTGACGAATTCCGCGACACTGACGATCGCCAGCAGTATCGCAACGCCTGCGCTGCCCCGGCCGGCTTCGACGAGTGCCCAGGCGGAAGCGATGTAATAGCCGTTGCGGCCGACAGCAGCCGAGAAGGTACTGGCCAGAAACCCAAGCATCACCCGTGTCTGGGTGCCCGGTCTTTTATCGCTGGCAATTCGAATTGCATCTGACACGGGCGGTCCATCCAATGGCCCCTCGTCATAGCCTTTTCGGGGAATCCCGCTTAACAATCATGCTCGGTTTTTCAGATAGTTGCTCAAAAGAGCGGAGGTGTTGATTCAAATCCTGCACCGGCGACGAAAATCGGTCGGACTGAGGCCGAAGGCCCGCTTGAAAGCGATCGTGAAATGGCTTGAGCTGCCGAACCCGCATTCCAGCGCGATCTCTGTCGCGGACATGTTGGTCGATCGCAGCATCTCGGCTGAGCGGTCCAGACGACGCTGTGCGATGAACGCATGGGGCGTCATGCCCGTCGACTGCTTGAAGGCCCTGCTGAAATGGAACCGGCTCACCCCGACCTCTTTTGCCAGGGCAGCCAGAGACGGTATTTCGTCCGGCGAGGATTCGATCATCGCGATGGCACGTCTGAGATCGAAGGACGACAAGCCGCCTTTTGCCGGCTCATGATGGCTGCCGTTCAGCCTGACCATTTGAACGAGCAGTTGCATGGCCTGGCTCTCAACCATTGTCACGCTGATCCGGTCGGGCTGCTTAAGTTCGATGACGATCCGCTGCAAGGCCATCTCGACGGTGGTGTCGCGAAATCCGATCGAAGGGGGCAGATCGCCAGAACGATGGCACGCCATGCCCCCCAACGCTTCGTCAGCGAACCCCTTCTCAATGGATACCAGCAAGTAGGCGGCTGTCGGATCTCCCTCGTCCCACCCCGTCCAATCACTGCCTGCAGGCATATGGATGATTGAACCGGCGCGTCGCGGCGAAAAGGAGATACGACGCCCGTCGATGAAGTCTTCCCCGCGGCTCGCCACTCCCTTCAGGTTCATCAGAAACATATGACCCGGGAAGGAGATGCCCGTTTCCTGGCGCCCTAGACCAGTCCTCTTGATCAAGTCCGCCCGCACGTTTCCCCAACTCTCATGTTGGTGTGCAAACGTTTGATACTGTGAGCGGCGTAACTTTTTTGGGTCGAGGCAAAGAGTATCCACGTAGAGAGCAACCTTCGTACCAAAAGCAGCCCGCCCCTCTCGTGTTGTGCATAACCATGGGTTGCTGGACAAATCACAACTAACTCAGGATTGGTCGAAGATGTCACTTTAGTAAAAAAACGGCAATCGCATGAAAGCCGCCCGTATTTTCCCAGCCTACCAGTGCCTCGCCAAGATTCGAACAAGCTTGAAACATTAGGCCTCTCTTAAATTAGTGGCGTTTCCGCATCGAGCTCTTGGCATCTCACCAAAGCAATGGTGCGGGAGGCATATTCCAATGCGCGGTCTCGACGATTTCCTGGCCGAATGCGATCAAGGTCCGCGGATCAATGAGCTTGCTGGCTTTTTTGCTTCAACGGCCGCGGGCAAAAGCGGGATGCCCGTCCGCAAGCCGGTGGCCGACGCCCGGCTTCTCCCTGGCGATGAACTCCTGCGCGATCTGGTAGATTTGCACGCCAATCGGCAAGGCTTCTTTGACCAGCACTATCACGGCAGCATTCCTTACAGATTGGAAGAGGAGTGCCGGATGGCCTACGCGGTGCTGAAATATGCCCGGTCCCGTGGCGCGCCGCTGTCGCTATACAGCCTTGGAACGGCGGAAGGAACGATGGCCAGGACGCTGTCCGAATTCTCCGGCGGGCAGATTGTCTCGCTGTCGTGCAGCCCGAATCCCGAGAACTTCAAATCCTTCATGGCCTATGGCGAACCGCCCCATGCCGAGTTCTTCATCGGGCCGTTCCACCGGTTGACCAAGGACGTTCTCGGATCCGACCAGCGGCTGGCAAAGTTCACGCAAGGCTTCGACCTTATCCTGGAGGACACGACCTTTCAGATGTACTCGCCCAACAGACTGAAGCAGGTCGAGTTCGTGACCCAGCACCTCAAGAAGGGTGGCATCTTCGTGTTCGTCGAGAAGTTCCGGGCCGTCGATGAAGGCGACTACCAACGTCGCGAGTACCAGAAGGACTACGGTTTCAAAGCGCGGTACTTCCCCCAGGAGGAGATTGACAGAAAGAAGACTGCCGTATTGGGGACCATGTTCAACAATGAGGCCACTTTGGAGGAGATGGCTTGCGCCGTACGCGCGCAGTTTAAGCATTGCGTCATGACGTGGAACAGCGGCAATTTCTGCAGTCTCGCGGCGAGCAACAGCAAGGAAAATCTCGATCTGTACGTGTCACAGATGCCAGGCCCCGCCATTCCGCACGAATATGTCTATGAGGCCGGCATATCCCCGGCTTCGACGATCGTGACGAAAGAGGTCCCACTCTGACGACGCAATGCGATGCCCATTGCCGCAAGGCTTCGATGCAATCACGAGTGCCTGTCGCCTCGCCCTGCGCTCGAGTTGCTGCGCTGCCGGACGAGGCTCTTGATCTGCAGAGCGCGACCTGCTGCGGTGAACAGATCCGATCGCATCGTGGTGAGGCAGGGCTCATCCGCGAAAATATCCGCGAAGTTCAAGCGCCATGACGCGGAACGGGAACGCCATCCAGTTGCTGACATACGCCTTTGCGGCGATGGATCATGGCAGCCTGCGTCAGGCGGCGAGAGTCCTGAGGGTCCAGGAATCCTCGGTCAGTCGCAACGTCGTCAAGCTCGAACAGCTTCTGGAAATGCAGCTCTTCGAACGCAATGTGCGCGGCGTTCGTTTGACCGAGACCGGCCGAACCTGGATCGAAATTGTGCGCGCTCACTACGAGGGGCTGCTGGAAGCCTTCGCTGAGCGGGTCCGCGATAACAACGATGCCAAGACGCTCCGGATTGGATTGTGCTGGGTGAAGGGAGGTAAGTTCCTTAAGCGCCTCATCGATCGTTTCGGAGACAAGTACCCGGACGTCAGCCTGACCATTGAAGATGTCCCATCCGGCCAATGTCTGGCAGCCATTCGCCGCAGGCACTTCGACATCGTATTCACGCACGATATTGGCTCGGCTGGATTCTGCAGCAGCGAAGTGTTTTGGCAAGAACGTCTCTTCGTGCTCCTGCCGTCGTCTCATGGTCTTGCCGAGAAGCCCTTCCTCACCTGGGCTGACCTTGCCGATATGTGCCTGCTCGTTCCGGTCGGGTTGGACGGACCGCCGTTGGATCTGCGCTTGCTCGAACGCATCACGGCCGACGGTGGCCCGGCCGTTCAAACATGCCGCGCCAACCAGGCTACCGTCATCTTTCAGGTGCAGCTGGGGCAAGGCGTCACTTTGGCCGAGGCGAGCTATGCCAGGACCGCTTCCATCGATTCCGCCCTGTGGAAACCGCTTGGCGGGAAAAACAGCGTCAGCCCGATCAGGGGCGTTTGGCTCGAATCGAATCCAAAGCGGGCTGTCCTGCGCCTGGTCGGGCTCGCCAGGAACATGGCTGCAGCAAGTCGAAGGCCGGGACGCGCGCCGCGCGCCTAGAGCGCCAGAGCCCTTTTGAGATCGTCATGCTCGAAAGCGCTCGCCATCCGGTTGATCTCCGCCGGTCGCGCCCCCACGGCCTTGGCAACATCGCGCCAGGTCGACGTCACCACGGCGACCTCCTTGATGATCGTTCGCGCCTGCGGGAGCGTCAGCGCGAAGAACCCGGCGGCGGTCTCCAGAAGATCAAGCGAACACGTCCCTTCATCGAGATCGATGTTGGTCGTCAGAACCCGCGGCTTGAGATCCGTCGGGACCGGATTGAGATCGTAGGCAGGCGATAGCGACCATCCTGCCTTTCCCAGCCAAAGGAAGCCGTGATTGCGCAGGTGGTCGTCGACGTTGGAAATCAGCACGTTGAAGGCGACACGGCGATAGAGGGCATGCGCGTCGGTCTTTCCTTGCGCGCCATGTTGGGTGAGCGCATCGACCATCTCAGGGTAGCTGCCGCGCTCGCCGTCCCGGGCACCCATCATCGCCATGGCGGACAGGAATGGAACGCGGATCGCGGCTTCACGATCGAAACGCGTCGAGAGCATCACAGGCTTGCCGGCAACTTCGATCAGTTCGTGTCGTGGCGTGGCGATGCCTGCCTGGCCAGCCAGGCGCAACGCGATCTCCTCCCAGGTCTCAATGCTGTAGTCGTCCGTCTCTTTTGGAAACTTGGCGATCGCGAGGTGGCCATGTTGGTCAATGACCGAGGCCTTCGGCCGCGCTCCGCCTAGGGAAGAACCTGGTGCGAAGATCATTTGCAGATCTTCGTCGGTCTCCTCATCGCGTAGAATTCGCTCGGTGATTTGCAGCAGCCGGCCGAGTTCGATGAGGGCAGGGACGCCGTCACGGATCGGCGCCAGGTATAGCTCGGTGCCGACCAACCGGAAGCGGAGCGCGCCAAGTCGTGTCTGATCCGCCACGCCGAGAAGATAATCGCTCTCGGTGAGAGAGCGAACGGCACGTTTCTCACGTTCAGCGAGACGCCGCTCGGCGCGCTGCATGAGGCGTCGCCCCCAGGTATCAGGCGCCGAGTCGCCGATTGAGCCAAACGTAGCCAGCCCGGCAGGCGGAGCAAAGGCGCCACGGGTGAGAGCCAGAGCCGGCTCCAGGGAAAACCGGTCCGGGTCGTCGAGCCATGCAGCGTCATACTCGAAGAGGATCGTTTCCGCACCGCGGACCCGATTGCTTCTCGCCAGGCCGACAGGGCGGGTGTGGCCGCCAAGATCGATATGGACCTCAAAGTCAGCCATCGCGAGACGTCCTGGCCGGCCGCCTGAGATGCGTGTGCTTTGGTAGATCGGCGCTCGCCAGCGTCTGACCGACGGTGTCGTTGGCGATATCAGCGATCTGGCTCAGGCCATCGAGGAGGCCGAGCGCCTGAAGAACGCCGGCATATATGCCGATGCTGACATTCGTGTCGCCAGCTTCGACCCGTTGCAATGTCGAGCGCGAGGTGAAGGCCCGCTCGGCCACCACCGCCATTGGAAGCCGCCGCCGCCGCCGCGCGTCATGGATATCCGCTCCCAGCTTGCGCAGGGCGCGTCTGACGGCGGCTGGCGGGTTGTGGGGAGTGGGCATTTTGATACCTTCGCGCTACAAATTACGCCAATATGTAGCACGAAGACTACAATTTTGCCAATCAGGTTCAAAAACAACTTACCAGTGCGCAATCTGCTTGCGGGCGGCGGGAGCAATTCCAGCACGTGCGCGGTGATTGTGCGCTCGCTTGAATTGCGTTCTGGCCAAATACAGGGCGGTGTTCGTGTGATCGCGTCGGGCAGCAACTGACGAGAGATATCCGCGGGGCACCGGCGCGCTCATCATCCATTGGAAAGACATTTGCGGTGGATCAAAGCCGGACTCGTCGTCGTGATGCCAAAGATGGCAAGCGGAGCCCCTGTCGAAGCGATCCGTGCCACCGCGCCGCAAGCCGCGCGGCGAAGGGGCCCAACTCGCATGCCAATGGCGGCCTGCTGGGTCGGTCCCTTGATCTGCCCGGCGCTGCACGACCATGCGGTTGCGGTCGAACCGCCAGGCTCGTCAAGGCCGAGTCGACGCGGTGATGGGCAAGTTCTTCCGTGCCGTGATGGAGCTGAACGAGGCCGCGAAGAACCTCCGCATCGTCGGTCCGCACGAGACGGCCTCGACCCGGCTTCAGGGCAACTGCGCCTGCTGGAGCCGCTGGCGCCCATCCATCAAAGGATCAATGTCGAGATCGTCGCTCTGGCCGCCGACCTCCTGCCGTGAGTGCTTCCGGTCGGATGCTTCGACACGGGATTCCATTCGGCCCGACCAAGGCTCGCCAAGATCTATGGCCTCCCACGCGCGCTGACCAAGGCGGGCATGTTTACTATGGTTTTCACAGCCTTTCCTACAGCCACATCGCTTCGAAGCTGCGCAAGCGTTGCGGCCCGGCCACCGGCGGCCGGGCGATCCTCGCCCATCTCGGCAGCGGTGCCAGCCTGTGCGCCATGGACGCTGGACGAAGCGTCGCCACGACGATGGGGTTTTCGACGCTTGATGGCCTCGTCATGAGCACTCGCTGCGGCGCCTCGGAATGCGCGCGCCAATGGCAGCGGCAGCTTCAGGCTTGCAATCGCGGCGAGGCCCGTTGCTGCGGCAGCGGCAGGCGCGCCGAGCATCTGAGATACGATGTGCTGATCGACCGGTGCTGCCCGCGCGGTCGTTTTCATCGGCGGTGGCGTCATCACCTTCGAACTGGGCCACGTCTACGCGCGCGCCGGCGATCCTCGAAGCGCTGCCGCATCTGCTGGGAACATTCTATGCCGCTGCCGTCATCCAATCCTTAGCGAGAGAGAACGCATTTGCGTTCATAGCCGCACCCTGGCCTGGGTAGAAGGATCGACAAGATCGACGGACGCTGCCGCCGGGCGAAAAAGTCATCAGCGCTGATCCAGGTGGTCGGCTGACTTCTGATCGTTGGTGCCCAATGCTCGATGTAAAGATCCAATTGGTCGGGCTCAAAGACAACCATCCAGTTTCCGCGGTGGTCCCCGCAAGTCGGTATGTCAGTGTGCTGGAACTGAAATCCCGTGCCTGTGTATTATTGCTGACCCTTCCGCAACCGTTTGGGCTTGAAGCGGCAACGCTTATGGTCTGCCAGGCGCGGCAAGTGACCAAGTAGCCTCACTCGCTCATCGCATGAAGCACGTCGTGCTTGATGATCTCGATGCTGCGCAGATTGAGCAGGCGGATGATGCCGTTGTCCTTCAGCCGGGTGAAAACTCGCGACACGGTCTCGATGGTGAGGCCGAGATAATCGCCGATATCCATGCGCGACATCGGCAGTTCGATCTGCCGCAACCCGCCCTGCCGCTCCCCCATGTCGACCAGGAACGCGGCGACGCGTTCGATGGCATTTTGGCGGCCGAGGACCAAGAGATGTTCCTGCGCTCTCGTCAGGCCCTTGAGAGCCAGCGGGAGCAGCTGGCGGGAGATATCCGCACCAGTGGCAAAGCGGAAGACGCGCACACCCGTGGCATTGATGGCTTCGGCGAAGAAATGATGGGTGATGTCGGCTTCGAAGCCGAATGTCTCTCCCGCCAGATGGAAGGCGCTTATCTGCCTGCGACCGTCTGCAAGCAGGCGGTAAACACGCACGGCGCCAAACTCGACCTGATAGAAGGCGCCGGCCTTTTCACCTTGCGCATAAATTTCCGAACCGGAGGGAAAGAAGCTGACCGGCTGTAGCGGAGTCGGATCGAACGCCGCAGGCAGGTTCGACTGCAAAGAATGTGACGGCAGCGAAATTCTGGAGGTCGATTGGGCGTGCATGGCTGTTTTCCCGGTTGATCCGCAACACAGTAATCGCGCGAATCCGCAGGCCGCGAAATTCGGTTATGTCCTTACGGGAAACTACGTATCACTGAAGAGGTGATGCTGCGGCTGGGGAAAGGCTTAGTTGATAGTGTCTCGTCCGACGCGGCCTCGATGGTTCCAGTGCGCGAATTGGGATGAGCGGAGGTGAGACAGTATCATCGTGGGCGCTCCACCGAGGTCACCGTCAGGTAGGGGCCCGGCCGATACCTTGTTTGGCCCCCAACAAAAACTGCTCCGAACTGCCGCGGCCGGACAACGCCCGGTGAAGTCGCGCGGCTTGAGCGATCTGCACACATTGCCTGGACGACCACGGCCGACTTTGCCGTGCCTGATTGGCTAAAGGGCCAGCCCACCGAGCTTGCGCATTTGTTTGATCCACTTTGTCCGCGTTGTATCGCTGGCGCCCGCGACCATGCCGAACAACGTCTCGCGTACCGGGCTAATGCCGGCAAAATAAAGGATGCTGCGCCGCATGGCGGCAATGCCGTGGCCGAGGAACCAGAGCCGGTAAACAACGGAAGGCATGCCCATCGTGACCACGACGCGAGCGGAGCGGCCGCGGAGCAGTTTCCTGGGCAAGCCGCCCCCCTTGTCAGGGTAGGTAAAGGCAGTTCCCGGCCGCATGACCTGTTCCAGAAAAGCCTTGAGCAGAGCCGGCACGGTCCCGAGCCACAGCGGAAACACAAATACAATGTGCTCCGCCCAGACTATCGCTTCAGCGGCGTCCTTTAGGCTCTCGGGAATCGCGCCGTGCTCGAACTCCTGCACCGTCCGAAGCATTGGAAAATCGAGCGCCGCGAGGTCGACCCGGCGGACGACATGCCCCGCCAGTTCCGCACCCTCGGCATAGGCCTTGGCGAGACTACGGCAGAGCCGGTGCGGCGATGGATCGGGATGGCCGACAACAATCAAGATGCGCCGCGGCATGAGTTACCTCCGAGGTGGCTTGGCAGCAACCGGAGTGCCGGAATTTCGGGGTGAGACCCTTCAAGCTGATCATGGCGTACTCCTTCGCGGAGTTTCATAAGGCGGCTGTCCGTTTTGGCCCTTGATCGGCATCAAAAGAGGCCAGTTCTCGGCGCAATCCGAAGGTCAAGGGCAACAACATCGTGCCATAGCCGGCTATTGCGGCGACGAGCCTAAGGAGAGCGCCGCGGCAATTGCGGGAATGCCAACCGAAGCGATCAAGCTTGGCTCGACGATAAAAACCACGGCGCAGACGCCTAGCAAAGAAACCATTGCGGCCAGCGACGCCGCGCCAACGAGCGGCAGAGGATTGCCTCCCGACACGGCGTTGCGGGCCAGCGTCAGGGGTTACGGCGGTGGAAGAGACGATCGCGCCGGCGGGCGAGCTGACAAGCAGGCCGCGGGTGGTCCACAGGGCGCGAAACGGCGACATAGCCAGCGAACGATATCGACGCCATCAGAACCATGAGGAACCAGACTTCCCATGGGTTGAAGCCACCCTTAGGATCAGCGCGGAACGAAGCTCGATCCAGGTCAGCCGGTTCAGGAGGCCGTGCGGGATTTCGCGACCAGCAAGGATGGCCGCGCGTGCTGCTCCTCTCTGCCGAAGCGGCGCGGTAATCGCCAGCGACGGACAATGCACCGAGCGTGAATACGCAAAGGGCTGCTACTACCGATCGGGCGCGTCCCATTCCCGCCAGCCGCGCTCCAGTCCGATGAGCAAGCCTATGGTCAGTGCAAGTCCGAGCCGGGCGATGAGCGGATCCACGATTTGAGGACTTCAGGCGCCGGCCATCGGCAGGTGGTCGCGGATCCACCTGACGATCTGTCCCGCCGTCATTGCGCCGGATGTGCGCGCAACCTCATGTCCGCCGTGGAACAGGATCATGGTCGGGATGGCGCGAATGCCAAGCCTGGCTGAAACGGCCCGCTCATTATCGGAGTTGAGCTTGATCAGCCGAACATGCGGTTCCAGTTCGTTTGCTGCCGCTTCATATGCGGGCGCCATCATCTTGCAGGGGCCGCACCATGGCGCCCAGACATCCACGACAACGGGAAGGCTGCCTCGCTTGAGCTGACGATCGAAGGTTCGTGCGTCGACGTCCTCGGGGTGACCTGAGAACAGCTTTTTCCCGCATATTCCGCATTTTGCGTTTTTAGCGTCGCGCGCTGGCGGCAGTCGATTGATCCCGCCGCATTTGCTGCAAACCACCCGAGTTTCCTGCGCCATCGCCCTTCACCACTGGCTCATTTCTACGTGCGCAGAGAATGCCTATCCCCAAGCTGGCCAGCACTTCCATCTTTTTTGCGCGATGGACGATTAGCATGAAAACGGATTGCCGGCACAATCCACGGCGGCTGTGCCCGCAGTGTTCGGACGGGAAAGCACGCTATTCCTTTGCTTCCCGACCCGACGCCTCCTTGACAATGATCCTGAAGAAAACATGCGGAGTGCTGTCCGAAACAGGAGGCGTAACCGGCTTCAGAGCGCCAGGCTCCCACCAGTCGACGTGTTTGCTCAACACCGACCACGCATGGTCGCGCTGAACCTTGTAGCCGATCCGGTCAGGCAGTTCTTCATAGACACCATCGACAACCACGCTTCTCCATGCCCGCCCTTGGCCGCGTTCGTCGACCTGGACGGACACCAGCGGATTGGAACGCATCCAGTCGACCTTTTTGCCCGGCATGGAAAATGCATAAAGGTGATTGTCGGCGTGGGCATAGTAGAATGGCACGACGTAGGGCTGTCCATCCTTGGCGCATGCCAAGTGACCGACCCGATTGGCCGTCAGCAACTTTGTACATTCCAAAGCAGAAAGCGTGCGGATCAGCAACGGCGCGATCTCCTGTTTTTCGTGACTGCACGGCGGCGTCGGTGCTACACCGACTCTGATATCCGGCATCGCGGATCGTAAACCTGTCGCCAGAGAGGTCATTGATCACGATCAAGGAAGTCGGTCGGCCGACAGACGAATCGACAACCACGGCTGGGCTCGCCGGTGACTCGCATGGCCGCTCATATCAGTTATCAGCGTTCATGCCGGAGCGGGGATTCGGAAAATGATCCAGATCAAGGCGAGGCCTGCTGCTCCCACCCATCATAGAGGATGATGTGGAAGCCGATCTCAAGCGCTCCGTTCGATCGTGAACTCGAACTGGCCGTCCTCGACGAGGACGGCGAACATGCGCTTATCTTTCCTTGCATAAAGGAGCGAGAAGGCTGGAAGAACGCCGCCACCCGCGTACGCATCGACGTTCACCCGACCCACTGGCGAGACTGGGTGCGGGATAGGGTTCCGCTAAACGACGGGACGTCACTCCGTGACGCGCTTTAAGGTTTGGATTCCACAACCAACGCCATGCGCACGAGATGCGACAGACTGCTCGCGGCCATCTTGCTCATGACATTGGCGCGATGGATCTCGACTGTGCGCGGGCTGATGCCAAGATCGTAGGCAATCGTCTTGTTCGGCAGGCCGGACACAAGGCCGTCCAGCACTTGTCGCTCTCGCTCCGACAGGGCCGCCAGACGATCGCGGATTTCCACGCTTTGTGGGTGTGTTGCCTCCGCCCGATTACGATTGTCCAATGCGGAGCGGATCGCTTCGATCAAGACCTCGTCATCAAACGGCTTTTCGATGAAGTCGGCGGCACCTTCCTTCATCGCCTGAACAGCGAGCGCCACATCGGCATGACCCGTCATAACGATGACCGGAAGCGTATGCCCGCGGGTCCGGAGTTGTCGCAGGAACTCGATGCCGTCAATGCCCGGCATGCGCACGTCGGTCACAATGCAGCCGTCGAGATGGCTCGTCGCGTTAGCCAGAAGGGCTGTCGCCGATTCATACAGGCGCACGGCGAAATCAGCCGTCGCCAGGAGAAAACCGAGCGATTTGCGAACGTCCACGTCATCGTCGACCACGTGCACAAGACGGTTACCGGCCATTGGCGACCTCTTCTCTCTCCACGATGCGCAAGGTGAACCGGAACGCAGTTCCTCCACTCGGCATTGCCTCGGCCCAGATGTGGCCACCATGCGACTCGACAATGGTACGGCAAATTGAGAGGCCGACGCCCATGCCCTGTTTTTTGGTGGTGACAAATGGCTGGAAAAGCTGGGCGGAGACTTCCGGCGCGAGACCAGTACCTGTGTCGATCACGCTTACCTCTGCCATGCCGTCGTCGCGGGCCACGGTTATGACTTGCAACTCACGGCGTGGCACGCCTTGCATGGCCTCTATCGCGTTGCGCATCAGATTGAGCAGAACCTGCTGAATCTGGATGCGGTCGGTCAAGACCAGTTCGGCGGCGGGATCGAGTTTGTAGGTAACGCGGACATCAATTTCTCTTGCACCGACCAGGGCCAGGGACGAGGCTTCCTCGATCAGTGTGGGAAGACGTTCGACCTGACGCTCGCTCTCGCCTCTTGCGACGAAGTCCCGAAGATGGCGAATGACGTCTCCGGCCCTCAAGGCCTGTTCCGCTGCCTTTTCCACGGCCTCCCTCAACATCGGCGCGTTCTCTTCTGTGCTTTTTGCGAGAAGCCGGCGGCTGCCTTTGAGGTAGTTCGTGATTGCCGTGAGGGGTTGATTGATCTCATGCGCCAGTGTCGAAGCCATTTCGCCCAGCGCGGTAAACCGCGCCATGTGGAGAAGCTCCTGCTGCTGCTCCTGTATTCTCGCTTCCGCTCTGTAGCGTTCGGTCAAGTCCCGGCAGAAGCCGGTAAAGAAGCGGCCGGTCCCAGGATGCATTTCACCGACGGCAAGTTCCATCGGAAAGGTTGAGCCATCCTTACGCATTCCGGTGACGGTGCGGCCGAGCCCGATGATGCGGCGCTCACCGGTCGATAGATAGCGGTGCAGATAAGCGTCATGCTCTTCGCGGTAGGGCGACGGCATCAGCAGATTGACGTTCTGACCGATGACTTCGCTCGACTGGTAACCAAACAGCGTTTCAGCAGCCGTGCTGAAGGATTGAATAAGGCCTTGTTCATCGATGACGACCATTGCATCGGGCACCGTGGCCAGGATCGAACGCAAATGGTCTTCGCGCAACCGGAGGGCGGCGTTCGCAAAGGAAAGCTCGCTAACATCGGTGCCTTCGACGAAAATAGCCGTGACGCGACCGTCGTCGGCCTTGATGGGCTGATAGACGAAATCGAGGATGCGCTCTTCGACCGGCTCGTCATGGCTGTTGCGAAGGGCGACCTTCACGCCCTGACCTCTGTAGGGTTCGCCCGTTTCGTACACCTGGTCCAGCAGTTCGTAGAAACCCTGGCCTTCAAGCTCGGGCAGGGCCTCGCGTACCGACTTTCCTATCACTTGCCTTTGGCCGATCAGGCGCTGATAGGCGGCATTGGTCAACTCAAAGACATGACCCGGCTCACGCATCAATGTCATGAAACCGGGGGCTTGCTCGAACATCTGGGCCAGCCGGTTGTGTTCGGCCGTGGTCTGCCCCTGGCCGCGAACGTCGGTCGACAAGTCACGTCTTTGTCTGTCGTCCAAATCAAGTCCTTTGATCAGGAAACCCGCACCGCAGTCTAGTTATCATTCATCGCTCTTTCTGCACACGCAAAACCATGATGCCAAATCGTCACGATCAAGCGGGTTGGTAATGCACTTTGACGCGCATCAAGGCGCCGCAGGCCAATGCACCTCATGCTGCATTCAACGGCTCCAGCGAAAGGCGCCTCCAGTGTCTTACAGATCAATTGCCGTGAACCTCGCCATCGATGCACCTCCTGCGGGAATGGTGAGCCTGGGGTTGGACTTGCTGAAAGCTTGGCGCTCACCTTATCGGCCTCGCGGCTGCGGATATCCCGCCTCTGGTCGCGACTGGCGACGGTATGGTCTACGAAGGCGAGATCATGCAGATCCAGCGAACGGAAATCGAGAAACGGCTGGCCGAACTGCGCGCCGACTTCGAGAGGCTGGTTCCTGCCTCGATCTCAAGCGAATGGGGGCAAGCCGTCTGCAGCCCGACGCACTTCCTCAGCGTTTCGGCCCGCGCGGCCGACCTCATCGTGACCGGCGGCGACAAAGGAGAAGATGTCTATCGCGCCGCTGATATCCGTAGCCTTGTGCTCGGCACAGGCCGGCCAGTACTCGCCGCTGCAAGCCAAATCGAAGATGGTATGGCAAAAACCGTGCTGGTCGCCTGGAAGGAGACCAGGGAGGCGCGACGGGCGCTGACCGACGCATTGCCCTTCTTGGCCGGCCACCGACGTCGTCATCGCCACAATCGACAGCGAGCGCGACGACGGCATTCGTGACAGCCTCGCGGATGTCGCGGTCTTTCTTGAGCATCACGGCATCATGGCGCGGACCGAGTTCATCCGTGGTGACGCTGACGGTGAGCATCTGTTGGCATTTGCGCGCTCAATCAACGCCGACCTGATCGTCTCCGGCGCATATGGCCATAGACGCCTGCGCGTATCGAAGAAAGCAGCATCAACCGCTTCATGTCGTATTGACCTCCGTCCGCATCGCAAGTCCGCCATTTGCGGCATTCACGCGAGGATCATCGTCCGCAGAGAGCCCGTTGACCGAGATCAATGCAGCGGTCGCCGAGATGACAATGATATTGCGGGAAACGGGAGTGACCGACATGACTTTTCTCGACTACCTGATCTCAATTGACGCCAGGACCGCCTTGATGGGCCGCATGATGCGGAAGCTGGGCGTCGACAAACAATTGAAGATCGTTCCAGACAATGTAGCCGTCACCAATCGGGCGGTGGACCGCTGCCGCGCCTGCGGGCATCAGGACGAATGCTCCACCTGGCTCGACGAGCAGCAGCAAGCCGACGATCCGCCAGACTATTGCCGCAATCGCGACCTGATCGCGCGGCTGCAGCATGCGGCCGGTCAGCGATAGGACGGCCCCGGCCGAATGGCAGTTTGCGTCACTAACGTCGCGTTTGCCTCGTGGCGGTCAACCAAGACGAGACCATAAGAGATTGTCACTCACGGCACCTCGGCCAGCGATGCGCCCAGGATCACGTCCTGGGTCGTTATCCGCGCTCTGATCTTCATCAGTTTCAACGAATAGTGCCGGCGGCATCGCCATCATGCCGGCACCGCGGAGCAAGTCAGCTTTCCAGTCTGTCATCTTGGTCGATGAGGATGCGCTCCGCCGCTCCGTCGAGGTCCTCGTATTGCCCGCTCCTCAAAGCCCACAGAAATCCAGATAGCCCAAGAGCACCAAGGAACAGGGCCACAGGTATCAGATAGACGAGCGTCGTCATGACGATCCTGCCAATGCGCCGAGGGCGGACCGTTTGCCGCGCCTGCCCGCCGTCTCCGGTGCGTTCGTCGCAAAGGACGCCAGGCGTAACGCATTTCCGATGACAAGCAGCGACGAGCCGGACATGGCGATTGCGGCGATCAACGGTGTGACGTGCCCCGAAATGGCGATCGGTACGGCGACGGCATTGTAGACAATCGCGATGGCGATGTTTTGCCGGATCAGTCGTCCGGCCTTTCGCGAGACGTCGAGGGCAAGCGGTACGGCCGAAAGGCTTTCGCGCAGGAACACGAAATCCGCTGCCTTGCGGCCGACATCGGCGGCCGTGGCAGGCGCTATCGAGACGTGTGCCGCGCTTAGCGCAGGGGTGTCGTTGAGGCCGTCGCCAACCATCAGCACCTTGTGGCCGTCCTTCGCCAGCGTTTCGATATACTCTACCTTGCCCGAGGGAAGCAGCGCCGGAACAAAGTGATGGATGCCCAATGTCGCCGCGACCTCGCCGCAGACAGCCGCAGTGTCGCCCGACAGCATTTGCGCGGATACCCTCGCGTTGTTCAATTGCTCGACGGCCGCTCTGGCGTCTGCACGCAACGCGTCCTCGAAGACAAAGGAAGCCACAATGATCCCATCTTTCGTCAGAACCGTTCCGCCATATCTGCTTTGGCCGCCGCCGGTTCGGGCCTTCCATCCGGCCCATCCGCGCCTACCCAGCCGCCAGGTGCTGCCCGCGGCAGTGGCTTCGATGCCGAGTCCAGGGTGCTCGCTGACAACCTCGAGCTTTGGCTGGCCGGCGAAACCTGCAAAGTTTGCAATGGCCTTTGAAAACGGATGACGCGAATGCGCGGCCATGTCTGCCGCGATTGCCAGCATGCCCGGATCGATCGAGCCCGCATTGACAAGGCGGGGCTGGCCGAGCGTGAGTGTTCCGGTCTTGTCGAACACTGCGGTATCAATCGTCGCCAGGCGCTCCATGGCAGAACCATCCTTGACCATGATGCCGTTCTCGAACAGGCGCCGCGCAGCGACCACCTGAACGATCGGCACGGCGAGGCCGAGGGCACATGGGCACGTGATGATGAGAACCGCAATGGCGATGGTTATCGCCCGGTGCCAGTCGCCAGTCGCCGCCATCCAGCCAACGAATGTCACAAAGGCGGTCAGATGAACCACCGGGGCGTAGAGCGCTGAAACGCGGTCGGCGATGCGGCGATAATGGGCCCGACCACCCTCGGCGGCCTCCATCAGCCGAACCATTTCCGCAAGGAAGGAATCCTTCGCGGCGGCTGTCGCCTCGATCGTCAGCGAGCCGGTAAGGTTGAGGACGCCGGCCTGCACGGGTTGGCCTGGCGCCACGTTTCTGGGGGTGCTCTCACCAGAGACCAATGAGCAGTCCAGATCCGACGCCCCCTGAATGATCTTGCCGTCGACGGGGATTCTTTCGCCGGCTGCGATCAGAAGCAGCATGCCTGGTTCGATCTCGCCAACCGGCAGGTAGTCGCGTGCACCATCGCTGTACACCACCATGACGCCACGTGCTGCCAGTTGCGACAGGCCCTTCACGGCGGTCCGGGCACGCTCCCGCATCACGTGATCGAGCGTGCGGCCGATCAACAGAAAGAACAGCAGCGACACCGACGCGTCGAAATAGGCGTGGTCGCCATGGTTGATCGTCTCGTAGAGGCTCATGGCGTAGGCAAGCGACACCCCGACCGCGATCGGAACGTCCATGTTCATGCGGCCGTGACGCAGCGCGTTCCAGGCCGAGCGGAAGAAGATGCCGCCGGCGAAGGCCAGTGCAGGGATGGCGATAAGCGCCGAGACCCAGTGGAACAGGTCGCGGGTAGCGCCTTCAGCACCGGACCAGACAGAGACCGAAAGCAGCATGATGTTGCCCGCCGCGAACCCGGCAACCGCGACGGCGCGGATCAACTCCGAAAGCGTCCTGTCCTTTTCGTCGGCCTCGGGGGCGAAGAGATGCGCCTGGTAGCCCAGCCCCCTTAGCGCGACGACGAACGGTGGAACCTCGTCCCCATGCCACCGGACCGAGACCCGTTTCGTTGATAGATTGACGCGGGCGCGCTCGACGCGATCGAGCTTTCCCAACGCCGTCTCGATCGTCTGGATACAAGCTGCGCAATGAACGCTCGGCACCGAAAGATCGGTCTGGCGAAGATCATCGCCAAGCGATCGGCTGGCGAATTTGATTTCCTGACTAGACGGCAGGACCGATGTGATGCTGCCCATATCCAGCGCCATTTCAGCGCCCGGTGCACAACAGCTCATTGCAGCGCTCCGTGGGAAATCATGATCCGGCGGACCTCGCGGTATGGTTTATCCAGGCCGGCATCGGCGTCGACCTCCACAATCCAGACGCCATCGCTCGGCATGTGCTGCGCTGCGAATTCCTGGCCGGAGGTGAGGGCGAGCGTGACGGACTTGTCCTCTTTCTCGAATGCGGGATGGCGAAACAGCACCTTGACGCCATGCAAGGGAACCCGCTTGCCGGCGGCGTCGGTGAGGCTGTAGCGGACCTCGCCCCATGCGATGGTCAGCTTGCCGGTCCAGCCAAGTGCTGCCTGCGCGCGACCCTCCTCGGCCTTCTTGTTGAATTGCTGACTTGCCACATAGGTGTTTTCGACGACAAGGCCGGTCCAGCTCGTGTTGGCGAGCGTGGCCATCGTCAGATTGACCGCGATGACCACCCCGAAGAAGGCAAGAATGGTGAACAGCATCTGCCTGCCGGTGAATTCGCGGGTCTTTTGTGTTCTGGCAGTCATCTGGCAGTCTCCGGCGCGTTGAAGGTGGCGGTGTATTCGTCCGATTCGAAGCTCGCCTTGTCCTCGACACGGAACGTGAAGGTCTGCGCTGTGGCCTGAATTTGATCCGCCGGCTGGCGCACGAAGACCTTCAGCATTTTCAGGCGGTCGGGTTCGACCGGAATAGCGAAAGAACGGCCTGCCGGGATGTCGCCGACCACGCTCATCTCGGCGCCCTGCAAGCCCTGCATCGTGACGACGATCGTCCTTGGCTCGGGGATCATGTTGAGCAGCTTGACGATGTAGCCGTTGCGGATCGAGCCGTCGGACAGCGTGACGAATTGCGGATTGCGGTCGTGCAACACGTTGACTTCGAGCCGATCGCGCGTCAGCAGCGAATAGAGCAGGCCGAGGCCAATCAGCGACCACAAACCCATGTAGACATAGGTGCGTGGCCGAAAGATCTTACGAATATGGAAATGCGCCACGTTGTCGGAGAACAGGCCATCGGCTGTCCTGACCAGCGACGGATTGACCGAACTGGAGCCGCCCGCGGTCGCCAGCATCATATTGGCGTTGTAGTCGGAGAGCGTCGCGTAGGAGATTAGCCCGCGCCCCCTGCCGAGCTTGTCCATGACGCCGTCGCAGGCATCGATGCAAAGCGCGCAGGTGATGCATTCGAGCTGCTGGCCGTCGCGAATGTCGATGCCCATCGGGCAGACAGCGACACAGGCATTGCAGTCGACGCAGTCGCCGACGGGCTGCCCTGCGGCGAGAACCTTCTTGGCGTGACGGGAGCGCGGTTCGCCGCGCCAGTCGTTGTAGGTGACGGTGAGCGAACTTTCGTCGAGCATGGCTGCCTGGATGCGCGGCCATGGGCACATGTAGGTGCAGACCTGCTCGCGCATCAGCCCGCCGAACGTATAGGTCGTCGCCGTCAGTACGGCGACGGTGATATAGGCGACAGGTGCCGCGGTGCCGGTGAAGAGCTCGCCGACCAGCGTCGGTGCATCGGCGAAGTAGAAGATCCAGGCGCCACCGGTCGCCGCGCCTATGATCAGCCAGATGGCGTGTTTCGATACCCTCAGAACGAACTTGCGGGCGGTCCAGAGACCGGCATCGAGCTTGATGCGAGCGTTGCGATCGCCCTCGATAGCTCGCTCGACGACGAGAAACAGATCGACCCATACGGTCTGGGGGCATGTATAGCCGCACCAGGCACGGCCGACAGTCGACGTGATCAGGAACAGACCGACGCCGGCCATCACGAGAAGGCCGGCCACATAGTAGAATTCCTGCGGCCATATCTCGATGAAGAAGAAGTAGAAACGCCGGTTGGCGAGATCGAGCAGCACGGCCTGGTCCGGGGCAAACGGGCCACGGTCCCATCGCAACCACGGTGTCAGGTAGTAGATACCGAGTGTGATCGCCATCACCAGCCATTTGAACTGGCGAAAGCTTCCCGTTGCCCGTTTCGGGAAAATCTTCTTGCGCGCGGCATACAGTGGCTGGCGCACTTTGGCGGAGTTGACCGCCTCGGCTTCGAGCCGTTCTACCTGCGTATTGTCCAGCACCTGCATCTCCACTCGCGCCGGCGGCAATCCGCCCATGCCTGGGCTGCCGGCGTGAGCAAGTCTTGCCGCAGCCCAGGGCCGGTCGCGTTGATGCAGGTCAAACCCGTTGCCGGAATGCAAGTTGAGGCCCGGCATTGCCGGGCCTCGTCGCTTGGCCGGCGGAGGGCCGGGAATAGGCCCCCTCTTCCTATTCCCCGCCACCAAGCGAATGGATGTAGACGGCGAGTTCCTTGACTTTGGTCTCACCCAGGCGCCCGCCCCAGGCCGGCATCACGCCTTGTTTCGGCGCGCGGACCTGGGCGGCGATGGCTGCCTCGCCGGACCCATAGAGCCAGATCGCGTCGGTCAGATCGGGGGCGCCGAGCTCCTTGTTACCTTTTGCGTTGTCGCCATGGCAGGCGACGCAATTCTCGGCAAAGACCTTGGCGCCGGGTTTGATCAGACTTGCGTCCTGGACCTTTCCCGACAGGCTGGCGGCGTAGGCGCTGACCTGGGCGATCTGGTTAGCGGTTATGATGTCGCCAAAGGCAGGCATTTCCGACAGGCGCGTGTCCGGATCGGATGCGAAGCGGATGCCATGCGTGATCGTCTGCTGGATCTGCTCGGCTTTGCCGCCCCACAGCCAATCGTCGTCGTTGAGATTGGGAAAGCCCTTGGAACCTTGGGCGCCCGAGCCATGACATTGTACGCAATTGACCTTGAAGGCGGCACCACCGGCAGCGACCGCGAATTCCCGCAGGCCATCGTCTGCGGCAATCTCCGAGACGCTCTTGGATTCTACGGCCGCGACATATTTTCCCTTGGCGGCTTCAGCCGCGGTCAGCTCATTCTTGACCTCGTTGCGGCTGGAATAACCCAGCACCCCCTTCGTCGCCGAGTGCAGCAGAGGCCATGCCGGATAGGCGATGGTGTAGCCGATCGCCCAGACAATGGTGATGTAGAAGGTTACGACCCACCAGCGTGGAAGCGGGTTGTTCAGCTCCCGGATGCCATCCCATTCGTGGCCGGTAGTCGAGACGCCGGAGATTTCATCGATGTGCTCGTCGCTCATGATCACTCGTCCTCAAGGGGAATCTGGGCAGCTTCGTCGGCCAGCTTGCGGCTGCCGGGGCGCAAGGCGAAGGCGATGGCGCCGACAAAGAAAAGCGCCATGGCGACCAGACCCCAGCTGTCCGCAAACTCTCGCATCAAATTGTAATCCATGGATAAAACTCCTCAGCGGTAGCCGGCGGCTTCGTCGTAGTTCTTGAAATCGACCAGCGTGCCGAGCATCTGCAGATAGGCGACGAGGGCATCCATTTCGGTGACCTGTTGCGGGTTGCCGTCGAAGTCGCCGATCTTGGCTTTTGGGTAGCGGGCTTCGAGGCCGGATGTATCGGCGTTGGGATCGGCTTGCGCCATCAGGTCGACATTGGCGTGGGCGATCATGTCATCGTTGTACGGGACACCGACACGGCTGTTGGCGACCAGATGTGTCGAGAAATCCTTCACGTCGATCGGCGTGTCTTTCAGAAACGCGTAGCTCGGCATGATCGATTCCGGCACCACCGAACGTGGATCCGTAAGGTGGTCCACATGCCATACATTCGAGTAGCGGTCGCCAACCCTGGCAAGGTCCGGTCCGGTGCGCTTCGATCCCCACTGGAAGGGATGATCGTACATCGACTCGGCCGCCAGGCTGTAATGGCCATAGCGCTCGACTTCGTCGCGGAATGGCCTGATCATCTGGCTGTGGCAGAGGTAGCAGCCCTCGCGCACATAGATGTTGCGCCCCACCAGTTCGAGTGGCGAGTAGGGGCGCATGCCTTCGACCTTCTCGATGGTGTTGTCGAGATAGAAGAGCGGTGCGATCTCGACGATGCCGCCGACAGTCACCACGAGGAGAGAGCCGATGAGAAGAAGCGTGGCGTTCTTCTCAATGAGTGCGTGTTTGTCCATCAAGGCCATTTTCTGGCTTCCTATTCGGCAGGCTGAAGGGCGGGAACGGAGCCGGGCATCGGCTCCTCCTCGCGCTGGTATCCGAGGATGGTCATGGCGACGTTCCAGGCCATGATCAGGGCGCCGGAGAGGTACATGGCCCCGCCGATGGCACGCATGACATAGTAGGGGTGCATGGCGGCCACGGTTTCAGCGAAGGAGTAGACCAGGAAGCCCTGCTCGTCGTATTCGCGCCACATCAGGCCCTGCATTATGCCGGACACCCACATGACGGCGGCGTAGACGACGATGCCGAGCGTCGCCAGCCAGAAGTGCCAGGTGACGAGGCGCAGCGAGTAGAGCCGTTCACGGTTCCAAAGCTTCGGCACCATGAAGTAGATCGCACCGAACGAGATCATGCCGACCCAGCCGAGCGCACCGGAGTGGACATGGCCAATGGTCCAGTCGGTATAGTGCGACAGTGAATTGACCGCCTTGATCGACATCATCGGGCCCTCGAAGGTGGACATGCCGTAGAAGGCGATGGCCATCACCATCATGCGGATGATCGGATCGGTGCGGAGCTTGTCCCAGGCGCCGGACAGCGTCATAAGGCCGTTGATCATGCCGCCCCATGACGGCATCCACAGCATGATCGAAAACACCATGCCGAGCGTCTGTGCCCAATCGGGCAGGGCGGTGTAGTGCAGGTGATGCGGCCCGGCCCAGATGTAGAGAAAGATGATCGCCCAGAAATGGATGATCGACAGCCGGTAGGAATAGACAGGCCGGTTCGCCTGCTTGGGCACGAAATAGTACATCATGCCGAGGAAGCCTGCAGTCAGGAAGAAGCCGACAGCGTTGTGGCCATACCACCATTGCGTCAGGGCGTCCTGGACCCCGGAAAAAGCCGAGTAACTCTTGGAGCCGAGGAACGAGGCCGGCATCGACAGGTTGTTGACCACATGCAGCATCGCGATGGTCACGATGAAGGAGAGGTAAAACCAGTTCGCGACGTAGATGTGCGGTTCCTTGCGCTTCAGGATCGTGCCGAGGAACAGGATGAGATAGGCGACCCAGACGATGGTCAGCCAGATGTCCACATACCATTCAGGTTCGGCGTATTCGCGGCTCTCGGTGATGCCGAGCAGATAGCCGGTCGCGGCCATGACGATGAAAAGCTGATAGCCCCAGAACACGAACCAGCCGAGATCGCCGCCGAACAGCCGCGCGCGGCAGGTGCGTTGCACGACATACAATGACGTGCAAAGCAATGCGTTGCCGCCGAAGGCAAAGACGACGCCCGACGTGTGCAATGGCCGTAAACGGCCGAAATTGAACCAGGGCTGGATGTTTAGATCGGGGTAGGCAAGCTGCAGCGCGATGACCACGCCGACCAGCATGCCGACGATACCCCAGAACATGGTGGCTATGGCGCCGTAGCGGATGGGCCCGTCCAGGTAAGCGGATGGGTCGATCGGAGCGGCCACTTCGAAGCTTGTGTTGCGCATTAGGATGGCCACAAAGCCGAGCAACACAAAAAACAGCACCCACATATGCTGCCGGAACGGCTCGTCCACGCCGAAGCCAGCGGCGACCAGAGCCGCAAATGTGAAAAGGCACAAAGCGAAGATTTGAGTGCCGAACTTCATGAGATGTCCCCGACTTCGGATTGTGGTGCGCGGACGCCAATCCGCGTCGACACCAATTCCGCAGTCGCGGTCTCGCCGCCTTGATCCATGTCAAAGCCCAGCCCTTTCGGATTGGGCAGCGTGGTCTTTGCAAACGACCGGAGGCCGCCGTTGAACCGGAAGAAATGGCAGGGATCGTCGCTGTTCGAAGAAGGCGATGAAAAACCCATACCAGCTGGTCGATCCAGCAGAGAAGCGATCCCTGCTGCCGTTATGAGGCGCGCACACAGGGAAAAGCTGCAACTCTGCGATGCTTTGGAGACAATTGCAGATGCCTTGCCCAGGGTCGACCGTCTGAAGTGCCTCGGCACGGCCAACGCGATCGTTCCGCTGCTGCGCGACATTCATCGATACGAAGAGACGGTCATCTTCCCCGCCTATGAGGAGGCCACGGCAGGCAGCAATGCGAACCTTGCCTCCATCAGGCGGTTGCGGGCCGAACATGTCGAAGATGAATGCTTTGCCGGCGAGGTGACCGAAATTCTGCTGGCCATCGGTCACGGCGAGACGCTCGAGAACCCCGAAGCCATCGGTTTCATGTTGCGCGGCCTGTTCGAGAGCTTGCGCCGGCACATCGCGTTTGAACGCGAGCACGTCCTGCCGATGATCGGGATCGTCGATTGATCCTAGACGCCAGAGCGTCGTTGTAGCCGGGTCAAGTTGTCGATGGTGACTTCCCGATTGTTCTCGATCCGGATCACACCATCTGATCGCAGCCGGGTTAGCTGCCGGCTTACTGTCTCGATCGTCAGGCCAAGGAAATCGGCGATATCGGCGCGCGTCAACGGCAGATCGAAACTTGTCGACTGAGCGGCCGGATCGAGCGTGGGATCGATGTTTCTGGCAATCATCAGCAGAAAACTCGCCACTTTTTCCGCAGCGGTCTTGCGGCCCAGCGTGACCATCCAGTCGCGTGCCTCGTCGAGTTCATTCAGCGTCTGCTTGAGCAGGCGGTGCTCGAGTTCTGGTGACTCTCTCATCATCCTTTCGATAGACGCCCTTGGAAACGAACACAGGGAAACGGACGTTGCGGCTTCGGCGTTGATTGCGCTTTCCACCTTGAAGGGCCGCCCCAGAAAATCGGGGGCGAACTGGAGCCCGACAATCTGCTGGCGTCCGTCCGACAGGCTCTTGGTCAGCTTCACCACGCCGGAAAGCACGTTCGAATAACTGTCGACGGGCTCGGTGTCACCAATCAGTTCTGCGCCCGGTTCAACGGTATGCTTCGATGAGGCTTTGGCCAGACCCACCAGTTGATCGGGATCGAGCGCACCGCATACACCATGGTGGCGCGCTTCGCATGATTGGCAAAGCACGGGAACGCCGGCGCTGTGAACATCCTGACGCACTGTCACCACGATGGTCCGAGAAATCCGAAGATGCCAGCAGGATATAGCATCCGCCCGAAAAAGCCTTGCGGCAGTTTGCCCGCGGCAAGATGGCATTGACCGAAATCAAGGCCGCCGGCGTCCAATGTGAGCAATGTCGCGCCATGCAAAGTGGAGCGGATAGAGATATGCGGCCAGAATTAGTTGCCAGACTTGGTGAGAACGTGCCGCGCTATACAAGCTACCCAACAGCGCCGCATTTTCATACAGGCGTTGATGCTGCAATTTGTCGTGGCTGGCTGCAGGCGCTCAACGATGGCGATGAGATCTCGCTCTATCTGCACATCCCGTATTGCGACAAGCTTTGCTGGTTCTGTGCTTGCCATACCAAGCAGACACGCCACTACGAACCAGTGACCACATATCTGCGCTCACTGCATGCCGAGATCGCCACCGTCGCCGGTCTTGTCGTGGGCAAGGGCCGCGTGCGTGCCGCCCATTTCGACGGCGGTTCGCCGACGATGCTCAAACCGCAGGATATCGTGGCGCTGGGAACCGTCCTGCGCAGCAGCTTCACGTTTCTCCCCGGTGCAAAGATCAGCGTTGAGATCGAACCCAACGATATGGACGATGCCCGCCTCGATACGCTTGCCGAAATCGGCATGACAAGGGCGAGCCTCGGCGTCCAGGATTTCGATCCGAAGGTGCAGAAAGCGATCAACCGCGAGCAGAGCTTTCTGCAGACCAAGACGGTTGTTGATGGCGTTCGTTCGCGCGGCGTCGAATCCGTCAATCTCGATCTGCTCTACGGCCTGCCGCATCAGACCAGGGAGAGCATCGCCTCTACGGTTGCACAGGCACTGACCCTGGAACCGGATCGGATCGCGCTTTTTGGCTACGCCCACGTGCCGTGGTTCAAGAAACATCAGACGATGATCGACGAGGCTTGGCTGCCGGGTCCGGCGGAGCGGTTTGCCCAGTCGCAACTGGCAGCTTGTCTTATGCTGAACGCGGGATATGAAACCGTCGGCTTGGACCATTTCGCCAAGCCCAACGATGCGTTGGCCGTCGCGGCCCGAACCGGGACGTTGCACCGGAACTTTCAGGGCTATACCGAGGATCGTTGCGAGACCTTGATCGGCCTTGGTCCGTCATCCATCAGCCAGTTTCGCGAGGGCTATGCACAGAACTTGCCTTCGACCGCCGAATATGGACGCATGGTTGCAGAAGGAGGGCTCGCAGCGGTCCGAGGCATTGCGCTTTCCGAAGACGACCGCGTTCGCGGCTGGATCATCGAGCGACTGATGTGTGACTTCGCCTTTTCGGCGATTGAGCTGGTGCGGCGCTTTGGCGAAGCCGGCCAAAGACTTCTCCTCAAGGCGAGTTCCACGGCTCTTCATGGTCCTGCGCGGCTGCTTGAACTTGATGGTGACCGCTCCGTCGTGCCGGCGAAAAGCCGACCCTTTGTCAGAAGCATCGCGGCGAAGTTCGACAGATATTTCGAAACCGGTACAGCCAGGCATTCCGTAACGGTCTGAACGATCGCCCGTTCAGAAGTGCTCGCCGGCCTTGAATGGGCCAATGCGGGTGCCGGCCGCGATCAGATAGGCGGTCGACCAGCCAATCAGAAGAAATCCGTTCACGCCCTCTAGAGCCGCGAGGACGCGCCATGCGTGAGCGGGCACAATGTCGCCGTAGCCGACGGTCGAGAAGGTGATGGTGGAAAAGTACAGCGCGGTTTCGAAGTCAGCAAAGATATCGAGCAACCGGTATAGTCCTGCCCAGAGCCACACCTCTGTGGTCATAATGGCAAAGAGCCCCATCACCACGCTGATCATCGCAACGATGCGGCTGCGGCGCCCGTGCATGCGAAACCGGGCGACTAAGTGTCCCATCGCATGTGTGACCATTATCACCAAAGGTGTGAACCAGGACCGTGAGGCTAATGACGACGGTACCGATGAGCAAATTGAGGATCATCTTGGCAAGGTAGAGATTGCTGCGGTGCCTTCCTTGCTCGAAATCAAACCGGCAAGTTTCGCCTATGCGGTGCAGATCTTCGACCGTGTCAGGAATCGCTTCTCCCGTCCGTTATCGAGGGAGAACATGCCGCCGCGGCCAGGCACTACGTCGATGATGAGATCGGTATGCTTCCAGGCCTCGAATTGCGAAGCACCGATGTAGAAGGGCGCGTCGCCGATGTGGCCGAGCAACACATCCTGATCGCCGACGATGAAGCCAGCACGCGGATAGCACATCGGCGAAGACCCGTCGCAGCAGCCGCCGGATTGATGGAACAGCACTGGTCCGTGCTCGGCAACAATCTCTGCGATCAGTTCAAGGGCTTCCGGCGTCGCCGTGACTTTTGCATGCATGGTCCAATCCGGTTTCCAGTCATTATGGGCGCGGCCCATCGCGGGCCGCGCCTGTGAGACAAAGAGGTGATCAGAAGAAGCCGAGCTTCTTCGGGCTATAGCTGACCAGCATGTTCTTGGTCTGCTGATAGTGGTCGAGCATCATCTTGTGTGTCTCGCGGCCGATGCCAGACTGCTTGTAGCCGCCGAAGGCCGCATGCGCGGGATAGGCGTGGTAGCAGTTGGTCCAGACGCGGCCGGCCTGGATCGCGCGGCCGAAGCGATAGGCACGGTTGCCATCGCGGGTCCAGACCCCGGCCCCGAGGCCGTAAAGCGTGTCGTTGGCAATGCTGAGCGCTTCGTCATCGTCCTTGAAGGTCGTGACAGAAACCACCGGCCCGAAGATCTCCTCCTGGAAGATGCGCATTTTGTTGTGTCCCTTGAACACCGTCGGCTTGACGTAATAGCCGCCCGCCAGATCACCAGGCAGAACATTGCGGGCGCCACCGGTCAGCACCTCCGCGCCTTCCTGGCGGCCAATGTCGATATAGGACAGGATCTTTTCCAACTGCTCGGACGAGGCCTGGGCGCCAATCATCGTCGCCGGATCGAGCGGATCGCCCTGCACGATCGCCTCGACGCGCTTGAGGGCGCGTTCGATGAACGTATCGTAGATGGATTCATGGATGAGCGCGCGGCTCGGGCAGGTACAGACCTCGCCCTGGTTTAGCGCAAACATGACGAAGCCTTCGATCGCCTTGTCGAAGAAATCGTCGTCCTCGGCGACAACATCCTTGAAGAAGATGTTTGGCGATTTGCCGCCGAGTTCCAGCGTGACCGGGATCAGGTTCTGGCTGGCATATTGCATGATCAGCCGGCCGGTCGTCGTCTCGCCGGTAAAGGCGATCTTGGCAATGCGCGGCGACGACGCGAGCGGCTTGCCCGCCTCGAGACCAAAGCCGTTGACGATGTTGAGCACGCCCGGCGGCAGCAGATCGCCAATAAGGTCGGCCCACAGCAGGATGGCAGCCGGGGTCTGCTCGGCAGGCTTCAGCACGACGCAGTTGCCGGCCGCAAGTGCGGGAGCAAGCTTCCAGCATGCCATCAGCAGCGGAAAGTTCCAGGGGATGATCTGGCCAACCACACCGAGCGGCTCATGGAAATGATAGGCGACGGTGTCGTCGTCGATCTGGGAAAGGCTGCCTTCCTGGCCGCGCACGGCGCCGGCGAAATAGCGGAAATGGTCGATGGCCAAGGGCAGGTCGGCGGCGGTTGTTTCACGGATCGGCTTGCCGTTGTCCCAGGTTTCGGCGCATGCGAGGAGATCGAGATTCTCCTCCATGCGGTCGGCGATGCGGATGAGGATGAGTGACCGCTCTGCAACGCTGGTGCGCCCCCAGGCGTCCTTGGCGGCATGTGCCGCGTCCAGGGCCACCTCGATGTCCTGGGCATCCGAGCGCGCCACCTCGCAAAGTAGCTGACCGTTCACCGGCGAGTGGTTCTCAAAATAGCGACCGGCGCGCGGCTCGGTCCACTTACCGCCGATGAAATTGCCGTAGCGCTTGTCGAAGGGCGCCTTGACCGAGCGTGAGAATTCAACCTTGTTCATGCGTATTCCTCCCAAAGCTGACGTCGCGGGATGCGACGCTTCGGAAGAGACTTGCGATTTCCGTCTGTGGTTGTCACCTTACCGGTCACAGTGGCCGGGGACGATGTGTCGCAGAACTGCGACAGTCAGACCGAAAGGTCAGTGCGTCCGGTGAAGGTCAAGGCGGTTGAGCTTGCGGTGAAGCGTCGCGCGGCTAATCCCAAGTGCCTGAGCCGCAGCAGAGACATTTCCGTCCGCCCGTGCCAGCGCACGCTGCAGAGCTGCGCGCTCTGCCTCAGCGAGAATTTTGGAGTCACTCTCAGCCCAGCCGAGCAGATCGGCGGCGGGCATCGGTTTGTCGAGGCACTGCTGCGTAATGCCAAGTGCTAGGCGGGCCGAACGGGTCGCACCGACCACAAGGTCGTCGGCATCGACGGCAATGAGTGCGCCGGAGCCTTTGTCGCTCACCGGCGCCAGCAGAATTCGCGCCTTCGGGAACGCCATCCTGAAGTTCTCCGCCTCGATCCGGCGCGCCGCGTCGATCACGGCCATCGAAATGAGATTGGCGAAGGCCTCGGTCAGGTCAGCCCGGCACGAAGACACGTCAAGCGCAGCCACAAGATTCCCGTCATGATCGTGGATCGGGGCGCTGGTGCAACTGAGTAGCGTGTTGCGCGTATGGAAATGTTGGTCACGGTGAATTGTCAGCGCGCGCCCTTCGACAAGACAGGTGCCAATTCCGTTGGTGCCTTGGCTTTCCTCATTCCAGACCGAGCCAGTCCACAAACCCCAGGAATGAAAGGTCTTGTCGTCGACGGGCGCGCCGCGCCGTTCGATCGGCACGCCGTCATGATCGGCGAGAAGGACACAGCATCCGATGCCGCCTACCGCAAGATAGAGACGATCGAGACTTGATTGCGCGGCGTTGACGAGAGGTTCGATGCGTTGCCGGGCCTGCCCCAGTTCGGCCTCTGTCAGATAATGTGGAGGGCTGTGGTCAGACGGATCGAGCCGATGCAAATTGGAAGAGCGTCGCCATGAGGCGACCAGCGCGGACTTCGCGGCGGCGTCCGAAGCGATCGCGGCCTGAATGCGGTCGGCATGACGACCGGACAGATCCTCGCTCATGTTCATCCTCCCTTTCAGCTCCTGGTACAGCCTGCCCTAGAAGAGACAACGTTGGCATAGCATCAGGTTCCGCCTTCAATCACCACGCTGTCAATTCGACAGAAGCACCAGAAGGCACATCCTCATGATTCCCGTCAGTTAGTGATGTTTGGCAGATCGATAGTCATTCCTCGCGACTGCGCCTCTGGGTGTTGGCGCCTCTGGGTGTCGATGCCCCAAAGCCTACAAGCATGAACTATGCATTTCATTGATCTTGGGCAAAGACGAACAACTATATTAAGCCGCGGTACCGTGCGGAACGAGGCCGAAAGATTTCTGATTTTGGCCAAGAAAAAAACCAATTTAAGCAAGCATTGAACGCGCTCGGCTTCGCTAAACCAGATCCGCCGGATACCGCGATACCCAGAACTCTGATTGTCGCTGTTTGATCATAGTCGCCATAGGCCTATTGTGGCCCTGGTTGCCGCGGGTCGGTCTGGGCAGACTGCCCGGTGAGATCGTGGTCGAACGTGAGAACGTGACGCACCGTGTCGACAGCCGCACTGGGTTTGAGGTCCTAGGGTGTGAGCTTTCAGAGGGTTGTCCATTCGGACCGCACCGAGGAGACTGGAGTTACCAAGCTTCAGCATCCATCGGAGGGTCCGAATGGACAACCATAAGAATGCCCGTCTGACGCCGCTGCGTCGAGAGGAGATGGCGCTGTCGGTCATTGAGGGGCGTCTTTCCCAAGCCGATGCGGCGCGCGTCTACGGCGTGTCGGCCAAGATCGTGGCGCGCTGGGTCGAGCGCTACAAGGCCGAAGGGCGGGTCGGTATGGTCGATCGTTCCTCACGGCCCGCCCATATGCCACATGCCACCCCAGCGTCGACCGCCGAGCGCATTGTGGCGCTCCGGCGGCAGCGTTGGACCGGCAGTCACATCGCCCATGAGGTCGGCGTCTCGCCCGCCACCGTCAGCCGGGTTCTCAAGCGTGCCGGGCTGTCGCGGCTGAGCGACATCGAGCCGGCCGAACCGATCCGACGCTACGAGCGCGAGCACCCCGGCGAGATGATCCATATCGATATCAAGAAGCTCGGCCGCTTCAGCCAGGTCGGCCATCGCATCACCGGCGATCCGCAAAAGGGCAAGTCGCGCGGCGCCGGCTGGGAGTTCGTCCATGTCTGCACTCCGCCGGGCCCGGTTTCCCATCGCTTGTGGCTCCCCGACGCCATTTTGTGAATGAGCTTGGCCGCCTGGCGCGTTTCTATTCCGGCTTACGGTCCGCCTGCGGATCGGCCGCAATTGCCAACTCCGCGGCAACCCAAGCAGCTACGACGCGGCGGACCTCGATCTTCGCCTTGCGTAGTCTTGCCCATGGGGCTTTTGCCCGCTCCTCCGGCGACAGGCCCCGCAGCCGGAATGCCTCTATGTGAGGCCCTGCGGCCCGATGGAGCGTCTCCACGCGGTCGACGGCACAAGGTCAACAGAGTGCGGTTTGATATTGGCAGCCGTCACCAGAGCGCGTCCATGTCGGCCAGCATAACCGCACGGGCAGCCCTTCGGCGTCGTGGCGGGCGTCGCCGCTCGGCCCTGTGGGCTGGAAACGAAGGGGGCATGGGGGGTCTTCGCGCGAGCCAGTTATCCGATCCCCCGCTCAGAAATTTCTACCAAACATTCCTGACGGTTACGGCCCAGCATTGTACGGTTCTTACATCCTGTTGATGTCGGTCAGGGAGAGAGTACTGTCGTCTCTTCGGCGTGTCCCTTGGGGATGGTCGGATGAGTGTCGTTCGAATTGTCAGTCCAATTCTACATCAGGCTATTGCTGCACTCCTGAACGGGGCGGCTCGCGGAGACATTGTCTCGATCAAGGCTGCAATAGAACGAGTCCGTGTGACTGCGCCTAATCTGCGGGCATCTGACGAAGAGCTAACTGAGGCTATCCTTGAGGTAGCTTCCGCCACTGGCCTCTTCGTGTGTTTCGACGGCCGGGAGTAGTTGTCAGCCCCGCGCCTCACTAATCCGCCTAACCTTCCCGCCCAGCATTCCAGGAATTTTGCTTATCTCGGCCCCGCAAGACGGGCGCGCCGTCCTGCTTGATCTTCGTGATTAGCAGGAACAAATCCGCTCGCGGTGCAGTTCGGTCCTTTTAAGCATGCAGGCCCGAACGTGGTCGAAATCGATGAAGCCAAACGGAAGGTTATTGCCGAACTTGTGCGGCGGTGGATCACCTCAGAGGTAATCCGCAATTACCTTCGCAACCTGCTAAATCTGCCTGTAGAACGGGAACTGCCGGCCGAGCAAAGGTATTTGCTGGAGGAACTTGATAGGGCCGACAAAGAGTGACGTATGGCCCCCCACTGGTTCAACCCTCCGGTCCCCGTCAAGACCGAGCGTACCGGGATCATTCGCAACGTCAACAACGCCGAGACAGCCGGCGAGGAGCTGATGAAGTGGACCAAGCGTGGCCCTTGCTGGGACCTCGCGGTGCGCGTTTGCATGGCCGTGATATTCGACGAGATGGAACCCGAGGAGGCCCGCAAGGCATTCCTGGCTGCCGCGATGGAGGAGGGGACGTTAATTCCCCCAACGGCAAATAGCTAAATTCGGATTGCAATGTCAGTCTCTGTAGCCGAGGGCCCGCCGCCCGTGAGAAAAGCGACGGACCCGACAGCGGGTGCATCCACGAAGACTCGACCGCTGCGAGTTCTAAACCCGCGAGGGTCAGCAACGTTCCCGATTATCGACCCGGCGCTACACTGGGTTGGTCAGTAGGCTCCTGCCGCTCTAAGTTCCCCTCATGGGTCCCCTCTGGTTCTCTCCGCCGGTCTACGTGAAGACGAACCGTCCGGGCATTCGCCATGGAGTCAGCCACGTCGAGGGAGCCGCCGAGGAACTCATGGCGTGGGACACCAAGGGCCCGAGGTGGACTAAGGCTGTCCAATCCTGCGTGGACGCGTTCGAGGGCAGAGTCTCCCCTCAAGAGGTCCGTCAAGCCTTCGAGGCGGCTGCCAAGGAGGCCAACGTGTATCTCTCTCCTGAGTAGTGTGTATCATTGCAACCCATTGGTTGGTCCTTCCGGTGTTCGTGAAGACTGAAACCGGTGTCAGGCATGGCTCCAACAATGCGAGGGCAGCCCTTGAGCAGCTCAAGACGTGGACCCGGAGAGGACCTTGCCGGCAAAGGCGGTGACCCTCTGCCTGTCAGATATAGAGCGCGATCCGATTGACCCATGTTTACCGAGACTGACGCACCCTAAGGCGCGGGCCCGCGCGATACTGTTTCGATATCTACAGTAACTGGCCCTCCGCCATCGATCCTGACCGTCACTTTGCCATCCTCGGCATCGATCCGGGTTACAAAGCCGGTGATGTCGATCTTTTCGCCAGCCTTTGCTCCCTTGGGTGTGTCGATCGAAAAGGGAAAGCTGTAAGAGGGTATGCTCACGCTCGACACGCCGTTGTCCAGCACCTTCAGGATTGTCACGGTGAGCGTGACTTCATCGCCGATCTTTACAGCCATGGCCTAGCACTCCATTTCCAGCCGATCGGGCACGTCGGACAGCGCCGTCATTCCCACTAAACATTCAATTTTGCTAAAATGTTCCGGAACCGATTGGCCGCCCTGCGGCTTGAGTCGCTGTTTCCGGGAGTCGCCTAGTGCATGAGTAACGCCGCAGACCGGCTTTCATTTGTTGAGTTTCAAGCGCCCACGTTGGTCGAGAAAGCTCCCGGGGGCAGCGAATGGCTTCACGAGATCAAATATGACGGCTACCGGACCCAGCTAATCGTCGAGGGCAACACAGCACGAGCCTTCACGCGCCGCGGCTACGACTGGTCGCACCGATACACAAGAATTGTGCAGGCCGCGGCGAACCTGCCGGTTCAAGCAGCAATCATCGACGGGGAAGCTGTGGTCCTCGGCGAGACGGGGCTGCCGGACTATCAAGCTTTGGAACGGGAGTTGGGCAACCCAAACTCGCCGAAGCTAATCTTCTATGCGTTCGACCTTCTGCACCTCAACGGTCGTGATCTTCGGCAGCAGCCGCTAACGAAACGCAAGGCCGCGCTAGAAAAACTGGTGAAGCACACCGCACCGACGCTGACCTATGCCGAGCATCTGGAGCTGAGCGGGGACGACGTGTTCCAACATGCATGCCGGATGGGCTTGGAGGGGATCGTATCCAAGCGAGCGGACGCCCCCTATCGCTCAGGTCTCCAGACGAGCTGGCTCAAAGTTAAATGCATCAAGAGCGACACCTTTCCCATTGTTGCCTTCGTTGAGAAGCTCGGCGCCCATCCGCGCCGTATTGCATCGCTCTACATCGGCCGCCGCGAGGGCGACCGGCTCCTTTATGCCGGGAAAGCCCAGAGCGGTTACAATTTGACTGCAGCGCGGCGTCTTCGAGAGCGGCTTGATCCACTGATCATCGACAAGTCGGCCCTGTCGGAACCCGTCAACAAGCCGAAAGCGACTTGGGTTAAGCCAGACGTTCTAGCCGAGGTGCAATTCAGCGGCGCCACTGATCGCGGCGTGCTGCGGGAGGCAGTATTCAAGGGCTTGCGCGAAGACCTCGTGACGATACCTGCGAAGCCGCCCGCTCTATCGAAGCGGCGACAGACGGTCCGGGAACACGGTGTCCCCCGCGACAATATCCTTCAGCTGCTGCCAGACGCGGTCTCGCCCTCCAAAGAGGAGCTTATGCGCTACTGGGAGCGGGTTGCCGAACAAGCGCTAGTCCATCTCGGTCAGAGACCGCTGAAGCTGGTCCGGCACACCCAAGGGGTCACTTTTTATCACAAGGGCGCGTTGCCGAGGATTCCGGCAGCCGTGCATCAGTTGCGTGTCCAGAAGCGCGAGGGGGGCGAAGGCGTTCGGGTATGGGTGGACGACCTTGCCGGTTTGCGCGGGCTGGTCGAGATGGATGCCGTAGAGCTGCATCCTTGGAACGCGACCATTGACGATATCGAGCATGCTGATCGCGTCGTTCTGGACCTCGACCCGGGCGAGGGTGTCGAGTGGGCGGAAGTAATCGAGACCGCGTTGGCGCTCCGCGACATCATGGAAGCGGCAGGCCTGGAGAGCTGGCCGAAGGTCACAGGCGGCAAGGGCATTCATTTGATGGCCCCGCTTGAGACAAAGATGACCCACGACAGCGCCCGGCAACTGGCCAAGTCGCTCGCCCAGTGCCTCGTTGATGCACGCCCCGATCGCTATCTACTCTCCGCCGCTCCGGCAGCCCGAACAGGCCGCATCTTTATTGATTACCTTCGTAACGGGCGCGGCAACACTGCGGTGGGAGCATTCTCGCCACGGGCCCGACCGGGGTTCCCGATCGCTCATCCGGTGACCTGGAGCCAAGTCGAGCGGGGTATTCGGCCCGACGGCTTCACCGTCGATCACCCGTTCCGGGCGGCTGCCCGAAGGGCCGCGTAGGCGGGACGGCGTCCGAAGTTTTTAGTGCTGCCGGCCGGCGCGGATCCTTGCTCTGTCATAGCAGCATCGAATAACTTACTGTCTACGATCGTGATCCCATTCGATCCTCCCCAACCTCAATCCGCTGGCTCGGGTCGGCGGGCTTTTGCGTTGGTGTCCGGTGAAGCGGCTCGCGGTTCGGCTCTGCGGCAGTGGGAGGCCTGCCTTTTCCGCGAACCAAACCGGACGTAATCGTTTCATACTTAAGCGATCTCGGCCGCATGTTTCCAGCATCCCGGCAGGGGACGAGGTCGATAACTTTCTCATCCTGCCGCCAATAGGAGCTCGGTCCGAAGAGGTGTTGCGCGAGTTCGAAGCATTCTTAAAGGGCTGTTTTCCGGAACACGATTTTCTTGCAAATGGCTGCGCCATGCCGTTCGGCGACGACTACCAAGTTGTGCCGATCCGCTGCGTTCACGGCGACGAACCGGGTACGCTGCGCGTGCTCCAGTGTCCCGACCAGTCGGTGATGATGGGCATCGCTGCCGCCTAGAAAAGTTTCAGGCCTGGCGAGCCGCCGGCGTTTAGCTAGCCGCCCGGGACAAGTTGCCCATGACCGCCAAGCCGACCTCTTCCCCGCAGCGACTGCTCCGGTGCGCTGATATTTCCAAGGTAGTTCGACTTGAAACCTGTCGGCGCATTTAATCCGCGCAATGCTGGCATGGGGCCCTGGCCCTCCCCCCTCGCCGACGTACACTAAATCTGTACATCAAGTGTCGCTAAATTAGGGACCTCGAACTAGCGTCGCCCTCAGCCTGATCAAACGCGAGCTCCACCTTACTTCCGGAACAAATCCAGAATGCTAATTTAGCCAAAAGATCCTCATGGGTGAAGATCTGGGAACAAAACGTGAATATCAACCTCTATCGGACAATGTTTAACGAAAATAATAAAAGTATTGCGAACCGAGTGTAACAGGCGTTCCGATCGGTGGCAGCAGCGGCGTTAAAGCCGGCGCGGGCGCATCAATCGGCGGCCGCGGTGGTGTGAAAGCCGGTCCCGGCGCATCGGTGGCCAGTTCTAGCGGCGTCACGGCTGGCGCGGGTGCAAGCCCTACATTCGAGAAGCCCGTTATTCGCCGCACCTTTCAATCGTGCTATGGAAATCAAGTCATAGGGCCATAACGGTAGGCCATGCGGTCAGGAGCGCTTGGAGGAACCAGCATTGCCGGAGGGTGCCGAAACTCGTCGTGATCATCGGCAACGCGTCTTGAAACGTGCGACCATCATCATCAGCATCACAAGCTCTGAAATCAGCTGTACCATGCGCAATCAGCATGCAGGCGGAGCAGAATTGAAGTTGCCAGCCGAAACAAGGATTCCGACCGAGTTTCTTCTGTACGTTCCCGTCGACGGAGTAGCTTACCGATCTGTTGTGCGATGGCGCAAAAACGAGAAGGTCGGGATCCAATTCACTGGCGTTGAGCCGAAGCCCCGCCTCCATTACGGATAGCGCGGGGTTGAATAACGCGCTTCAGCGAACCGTCGAAGGTTGATCATTGACCGGTCTTGCAGATTTGCTAGGTCGGTAGTGCACCTTGCCCCCCAGTGGTTCCCATTACCTTCCTGGGAATACAGCCGCGGCCTGACCAGCCTCGCTGGCTCGACCTTGGCGTTTTCCTTCTGCGTCATGTTGTCGGCCGAGATCAGCCGGCGCAGCGACCGCATGATCTCCCTGCGCGTCTACCTGTAGATGACCAGTCATTTTTTTGGGGGATATTTAGATGGCGGATGCCGTCGACGGGCGCGGTCCCGCTGGAATTGTCAAGATGATCGGCCGCACCAGGATGCCTGGTCTACCGGATCCTCTAAAGCCGATAGCCGATAGTGATTTGCCTGGCGACAGGTACACGCCGCGCCGAGCACTCATTTCGGTCGCGGCGCCGGCAGCTTGATGTCGGTCCGATAGCACCAGCGTATTTTTATCTCTACCGCCTCGGAAGAGTAATCGCTTCTGCAGTCCATTTTCCGGTTTCTGTAATCCGGAATTTCAAGCCAGACAGTGCAGCGATACCATCGCGGATCGAATTCGGGATTGCGCTTCCAATAATCGATGATCACCGTGGTCACGCCATCAAACACCTCTTCGCGCAGCCGGCGGCAACCCGAATGTCGCGTTGATTCTGGACCACAGACGGGTATGGTATCCACGCGTTGTATCGTTTGGCAGGTGATGGATTACTTTGGTGGATAAGCGATCGATGTCGGAGGGCCTCCTGAGGGCACTTTGGCGATTCGTGCCAAATCACCGGCTGCCCATCGTAGTTAAATCCAGTTCGCGCGATCCTGAGGTTTCACCCTGTGGTAATTTTGCTGAGGAAGACATTTCGTTTCTTAGAAACAAGGCGTTTATTTCTTTTCTAGCTCGGAATAATCCGCGTTCTTTTTTCCGGTAACATCGTGATCGGGAAGTCGGCGAGCAGTGCGCTTGAACGGTCTGGGAAAGTTAGAGCCGACTTGACCGCCTACCAAAAGCAGTGTTGCTGGTGCCGAGCGGAGCTCAGGCTATGCCAGAAGCAGTCGCCGCTCAGAAATCGGCTTCCTCGAAGTATTTGGCCTTCAGCCATGTGTTCGACGGTCCGCTCCTGTAGCCGCTGTCGGCGCGTTTCGAGATGATGCTCTCGAGCCCCACCTTCTCGATGGCCCGAAAGATCGCTAGCGCACTGCTCTCGAAATGCTCGCTGTACTGGATCTTGCCGAGGCCGTGCTCAACGAGTTGCCACAGCGCCTGCTTGCGCTGCAGCAGGGGCAAGGAGGCTAGATTGCGACCGTCGAGATGGAGGATATCAAACGCGACGAACACCAGCCGGCTCGGTTCGTGCCAGATCGCGGCTTCCAGCGCAAGGCAATGGGGAGCGCCCTGCTCACCTGGAACAATGACCTCGCCGTCGATAATGGCAGCCCGGCATGGCAGCTCGGCAGCCAGTGCGATGGGCCAGTATTTCGTGGTCCAGTCACGGCCGTTCTTGCTGTACAGACGCACGCCGCCTTTATCGATGATGATCTGCGTTCGGTAGCCGTCAAGGTTGACCTCGTGAACCCATCCGTCATCTTCGGGCGGCTCCGTGACCCGGGTCGGGATCTGCGGCGGAATGAACTCCAGCTGGCCGCCGTTCACCTTGGCACGCTTACTCAATGACGCCACCTTTGATCGCGCGGCGGCTGATCGGCACAGGCAGCCCGACATCCCCCCAACTTGGACGCCTGCCGCCTGTGCCGAGCCCCCGCCGAGCCATTGCGAGCATGTGCGCACGAGGCCGGATTGTCGTTAGCTTGGCATCCAAATACTTGTCCTGGTGTACATATCCGCTGTAGGCGCCGCGCTCCTGCACCTTCTCACTATCGATGCGGGGCTCCCGCATCGTCCCCGGCTGACCTATATTATCTCGGGTTGCCGCAAGCCGACGCAGTCCCCTGGCAAATTTCGGGACCTGGTTAGTCCATCAAAAGCACCAGAGCGGGGTGCAGCTTCTTCAGATTCGGCAATGATTTCGATTGCCAGGGTATGTCGGGCGTTCCACGCACGACGAGTCGAACATCGGGATGCTTGCGCACCTCGATGGTAAATTTCGCCAGCAGGTTGATGCCGGAAGAGTTGAGAAAGTGAAGGTCCTTCAGATTGAGCGTAATGGAAGCGGGATTCGAGGCAAGCACACTGGTCGCCAACGCTGTGATAGGCGCACCGGCGTCGGAACTGGCAAGCCGCATTGCACCGTCGAAGAAAATTTCGCTTCCTTCAGTCCATACGCGGTAGTCGTCTGTCTTGATTTCCATAGCCTGGCTTCGTTTCCTCTAATTGTGAATTTGCGAGATCGGAATGGAGGCATATGTCTCCACGCAAATCCGATCGCTTTCGTCGGCGGCGCTGAATATCCAAGCCAGGCGCGCGCCGTAGTCGCTCATCAACGTCAGCAATCCAAGTCCGGAGCCTCCTACGTCGGGGTTCGCGGCATTGGCTTCAATTCGCTGTATCAGCAGGTCTATGGGGTCGCCAACCGTGATGTCCTCCAGGAGACTTTGGAACTCGGACGCATCTTCACCATCGAGGTCATTCGACACCTTGAGCTTGAAGCATTCCGAATCCATCGACGCCTCGATCAAGATCTCACCCGGTGCGCGAAACTTGACGGCATTTTCGATGAGTTCGTTGACCAGATATCCAATGCTGTGCCGCACTTCCATGTAGTCATTGCGGCACGACCGGAAGCGCAATGCGAAAAGATCGGCGATGAAGTCCGAGGTCGTGGCACAATGACGCCAACTCAAGTCGAGAGGTCCGTCGAACAGCCGCACGCGACTGACGCTCTCCTTCATCCCGATTGCAACGTCAGGGGTCCCGAACAGCGTTGTCATGGCTATGTGTGCCTTATGATCACGAGGGTGATGTCGTCGTGGATCTTCTGGATCCCGATATGGGCCATGAGATCCTCGATGATCCCGGTTTTGATTTCCTCGGCGCTCCCGCCTTGACGTTTTCGTGCGCTCTGGCAGAGGCGCTCGAACCCGAACAGCCTTCTGTCTTGGTCTTCCGCCTCGGTCACACCGTCGGTGTGCAGCACGATCACATCGCCACTGCCGAACAGGATGTCGCGCGTGGCAATGAACTTCGAGATGTCATTCTCCAGGCCAACCGGCAGACCCAGATCCATCGTGTCGATGCGTTCGACGTCCCCGTCCGCACGCACGACGAGAACGTCCTCATGCTGGCCGGATAGCGTTACCCGCTCATCCTCGAAGTCAAGGAAGGCCAGCGAGAGATGCTTGCCGGTGTTCGTCCGCTCGATGTTCTTGTAGATCGCTCTGTTCAGCCGATCCAGAAACTGGTGCGGATCCGCCTCGCTGGTCTCCTGCAGCGCGCGTGCAACGGATTGGACCATCAGCATCAGCACGCCGCTCTCGAGACCATGACCGGTCACGTCGCCGATGCCGATCTTGACCCGTGACCCGTTCTGCAGGACGTCATAATAGTCACCGCCGACCTCGTCGGCCGGCCGCATGTAGGCCGCGATCTCCAGCCCCGGAATCGCTTCGAGTTCGAATTGTTTCGGCAGGACCATCATCTGTATCTGCCTGGCGACCGCGAGCTCGGCACCAAGGCGGACGTTCTCGTCCTGCAGCTTTTCGTTGAGTGCGGAAATCTCCTGATTGGCGTCCCCGAGTTCTCTGGTTCGTTCGTCGACGAGTTGCTCAAGGTTTTCCGTGTGAAAGCTGATCTGCTCGGCCATCCGGTTGAAAGCGATTCCGGCCGCTCCAACCTCGTCGCGCGTCGGAATGTTCACGCGGACTGAATAGTCTTTGGACTGGAGCCGCTGGGCGGCGCTGGCAAGCGCCCTGAGGCCCGCGGTGATCCGCTTCGAAATTCCGAGCACGGCCGCAAAAACAATCAGAAGCGAAACGGCGATCGCCGCGATCTGAAACAGCAGGATACGATTGGTTGCGCGAGAAATACTCTCCTGCGCGGCGAACAGGGATGCATAGATCTCCCGTTCGGGAACGACGATCCCGACCGACATCGTTTCGGACTTGATCGGTCCCGAACTCCACAAATTGGTCGGCTTCAAGCTCTTGAGGACAACAATATAGGGAACGTGTTCGCCCTTGCTGTCGAGCATGATATGCTGAATGACACCGTCATTGTTCTGGTCTAGAGGTAGTGACGCGATAGCCGGCTGCGTACTTCCCCGCAGAGACCTTTCCAAGCCGGTGACGCCCTGCGTGCCCGCATCGCTCGATGAAGTCAGGCCGATGATCGCCTGGCCCGACGGATTGATCGCCACCACGTTGCCAGTCGACATCGTGAGGAAGCCGAACCCGGTTTCAGCGATCTTCACCCTTTCGACGACTTTCGCGAGCTGATCGAGAGTGATGTCTGCTCCCGCCGTACCGGCGATACCGGTGCGATCGCGCGTCCATAGCGGGTGGAAAAAGCTGACGATCAGCTTTCCCGTGATTGCATCGGTGTAAGGCGCTGTCTGGGTAATATCGTCAGGGACCGGACGTGAGGCTGGATCCCTGGCCCATTGCTGCCATGAACCATAGATTCCCGGAAAGAAGAACTCCCAGAATTCCGCCTTGTTGTGGCCTGGATAGAGTCGGTCGAAGGTCTGTGCCTGATCCGTATACGGTACCGTCCGGAAGATCGGCCGTTCTTTTGGACCAATATAGTACATCTGCAGTTTGGACGACCCGCTGGCCATGAGAGTCGGCGCGACGAGATCGATCACGGTACTGTCTTCTATTTCCTGCTGAACGCTGGGCAGCGGACTGTGGTCGGCGCCCAGCAGGTAGCCCCAGACGCTTACCACGGAAGGCGCGCCCGGCAGATTCTGCGCCCAATCGCCCTGCGCGTTGTAGACAACCTTCACGGAGCCGGGCGCCTCATGCGAAAGCGTGGCTCCGACCTGTTGCTGCCTCCTCGGATCGTCGATCTGGGTCTGCAGCACGCCAGCCAGCGCCTTGACGTCCCCGTGAACCCGATCGAGCAGCAGGTCAACGCTCAACGCTGTCGACTCGGCATAGGAACGAATGTATTCCTGGTTTGCATTCGTCAGGCCCTCACCGACTTCCGATGTGGCGTCGCGCGACAGCTTTTGAACGTTCCAAAGCGCCAGACCACCGCTCAGCAGGAGGTCGAACAGTACGGCGCCGCCAACGACCAATACGAATTTCGCTCGAAAGGAGCGCAGGCCGAAGCGCGGTGTAGGCTCGTTATCGGCTTTCATTGTGGCCGTCGCCCCGATGCGACCCAGATCGGCCAACCCGCATAACCCTTGGGGTGTAGTGCAGCGAAAATGTGATCCTGGAAGCCCTGCCGGAACCGTGCGACGAACTCCGGTCCGTCACCGCGTCTGGTCGCCATCTCCCCGGCATAGACATCCGCCCAGGCTGCAATGACGTCGGCGAAGTCCTGCGGATCGCCGTCCAGGTTGGTGACCATGAAGGTCTCCACAAGGATGTCTTCGAATCCGGCTTCCACCAGGTATCGCCGACTCTTGGGCCCAAGCTCGACGTCCATCTCGAAATGCCCGAACAGCTTCGCCACCTCGTCGTAGGTCCAGCGAATGCTTTCGGCGCGCGGCTCGCCGAGGCAATGCGAATTCTTTTCGTTGGTGATATAGACCCGACCGCCTGGCTTGCATATGCGGTAGAGCTCCTTGAGGATGAGTTCAGGTCGATTGAAGATTTGCAGGGAATGTCGGCAGGTGACCAAGTCGAACTGCGCTTCGTCGAGCAGCATCTCCGACGCATCGCCATACGTATATTCGATGCCCCGGATGTCGAACTCCCGCATCACTCGTCGAGCATAGTTCAGGCTTGATCTGGAGTGGTCGAGGGCGACGATCCGCGATGGCTGGAACTCCTTCTGCGCGAGCACAGCGAAATCGCCGATCCCGCAACAGATGTCGGCCATGACGATCCCGGGCCTCATCCCGTGTCGCGGCAAGATTGCGCGCTCGTGGCGCCATGTCATCTTTGTCTGAGTACGCAGGATCGGTACGAACCCGCCTTCCTCAAGGAAGCCCTGCCCCGGATAGAATTCGGTGTCATACTCCTCGACCGTGATGTTCGGTTCAATTCCGCTCAGGCGACCGAATTTTCGCGAGGTCCATCCGACGACGCTTGACGTGATAACGACGAATTTGAGATCGGGTCGAGCGCGACAGGCGTCAATGATGATCCTCGAAAAGGTGTGAAATGCAGCGTTATTCATCTGCGTCAGGCGTCTGACATTGACGTAGAGAACGCCCCGCACACGGTCGATCGCATCGCGAAGCAATGCTATGCTGGACCCAAGCTCATCGATCGCCTGAGGCCGGACCACCCCCGATATGGAGAATTCCTGATTGTTCGCGTCGTATTGCGCCTTGAAGCGGGGGAGAAGGTCGTAAGGGCTCAATTTTGCAGGCCTTCAAGCGGAAGATCCACGACAAGCTTGATTGCATCACCATCGGCTTCCTCGACCCTGAGTGTCGCGTTGTAGTCGACAGCCAGTTCCAGGAGTACGATTTCCCGGCTGGGCGCGAGATCCCCAGACACAGAATTAAGATATCGCTCCCTGGCCTCGAACCCTGCGACTTGCGACACGGCTTCTTCGTAGAACTGGCGCTCTTCTGGCAGGCAAGGAAACGTCAACTCGATCCTGTCCGTGGCGCCGTGGCGAGACACCCTGCATGCCAGTTCGCCGTCGGCATGGCGCGTACGAAAGGCGACTTCCAGCAATTCGTTGAAGGCAGAGGAAAAGAGATTTGAATGCCGGACCGAGTCTGACCTGTTTTGACTGATCATCCGGGCCATGTATGTCGAGAGATAATCGCAGTGTCTCCAAGCGGAGACGAAAGCTTTGATTTCCATGTCGATCTGGATCATGGGCTCAAAAGTCGGCCCGCCAGCCGGATCATGATGAACAGGTCCCATCGGCATCCTCCCTTGTTCTGTCAGTATTGACCCCTGGTGGCGCGATGACCTCCGAGGCGGAAAATTTCACCGCGCTCCGTTATGACTCAGTCTCGCACCGACTCCAAAAATTGCGCGGTATCTGCCTCGATCGTTTCTACAAATCTCCACTTCGCCGTTGACAAGGGTGCAAGGCGCTAGACCGCCCGATTTGATTGCTCCATCGCTCGTACCACCCTCAGCGGGGTCCGCCTGATGAAATCGCTGGTTGCCTCGGCTCCGAGCGGGCGTCCCAGGAAATTCCCTTGCAGGCAATCGCAATTCTCCTTGATCAGCCACCGTGCCTGTGCCGACGTCTCGACCCCCTCGGCGGTGACGCTTATCCCCAAGCCGTGCGCCAGACTCATGATCGATCGCACGATGGTCTGGCTTTTTAGATCGGTCTCCAGGTCCGTGATAAAGTACTGATCGATCTTCAAGGTGTCGAAGGGAAAGTTCTTAAGGTAGCTCAACGATGAATAGTAAGTTCCGAAATCGTCTAGCGATATTCGTATTCCCAAGACATTCAGCGTGTTCAATGTGTCTATATTGTCGATCGTCTTCTCAAGTAGAACCCTCTCGGTTATCTCAAGTTCAAGTCTGTCGGCTTCAATCCCAACCGCGTCGATGACCTGAGCGACGGTGTCCGTCAGCGAACCGCTAAGGAACTGAGCCGGCGACAGGTTCACTGCGACTGTCAGCGAGGAGGGCCACGTCAACGCCTGGCGACAGGCTTCCTCGAGCACCCATCGTCCAATCTCGTCCATCAGACCGTCGGCTTCGGCGATCGGTATGAACACGTTGGGTGGAATGATTCCGACCTCAGGGTGCCGCCACCGCAGCAGCGCTTCGAAACCGGTCACTGACGAGGGAGGTCGAATGAGCGGCTGATACTCCAGATAAAGCTCGCCGCGCTCCAGCGCGGTTCGAAGGCTGCGCCTGAGATTCTCGCGTTGCTCGAGCAAGAGCAGCATCGAACGGTTGAATGTTCGAGCGCAGCCGCGTCCATCTGTCTTGGCCGCGTAAAGAGCAATGTCAGCGGCTTTCATCAACTGTTCGCCATCGGTCCCGTGCTCCGGCCCGAAAGCAATTCCGATACTCGAGCCGACGAACACGGGAATGCCGTTGATGACGAACGGGTCCTTGAACGCGTCGACTAGAGATCCGGCGAGGCGTTCAGCCTCTGCTGGCTGCTCCTTTCCCAATTGGACGACAGCGAACTCATCGCCGGCATACCGGTATGCGGATTCGCCGTCCTGCAGCGCGTCGCGGATACGACCCGCCGCGAGTTGAAGAAGAGTGTCGCCTGCTCCATGGCCGAGCGTGTCGTTGACCGCTTTGAAATCGTCAAGGTCGATTTGCAGAAGGGCGGCTTTCGGCTTTGATCCGCCGAGGGCCGCCATTGCCTGCTGGAGCCGCTCGCCGAATCGCCGCCGATTCTCCAGTCCGGTCAGCACGTCGTGCGTCGCCTGATGGAGTAGAACTACATGCTCTCGTTCCTGCGCTGCGCTCCGCCCGCCGTCCTCCCTTAATTCGATGATTCCCACACCATTTGCCGTGGTGAACACAAAAACGGACCGGTGCGCTCCGCCCGATGATCGCGGCAAGTCGATGCTTGTCGGAGAGCCACCCTGGAACACACGAAGAAATTCGTCACGATAGCTCATATCGAGAAAGCTCGGGTAGATCTCCCAGACGGCGGCGCCCGGCGCTACCGCGCCTCCGTACAAGCCTTTGAGCTTGGCCGCGTAGTGCGTCAGGCGAAAGTCACGGTCATAGAACGACAAAAGTTCGGTCGTGTTCGCCAAAAGGTCTGCCAGAACGCCTTCGCCGACACTTGGAGCATCGCTCGATGAAGGCCCCTCACTCTCCGTGCCGACGCCTGAAGCCTCTGAGGGCAAGAACCACCTCCATAGTAGGTGCAGACTCGCGCCCCTCAGTCTAAAGGTAGCATAACTGTCGAGCTTGGCAAACTTTCAAATCGCAGTCTTAATAAGAGCCGCCCGTAGCCCAGTTCCATGTATTCTCCGCCTTGATTGGCAGCAAATTATCGATAACGATGAACCGTCCCAGTTCGTTAACAAACCGTGAATCGGCCAGAATCAGCTGTGTGATTGATGCGCAATAGGCGCGACACGAAGATATTGTGGTCCATGAGGCGGCGTGACCTTCGCCGCCCCGGGCAACCCCTCTTCTGAGTCAGCCCAATCAGCTTCGCGATCCTGTAATCAGTTTCCGAGCGCCTTGAGCCAACCTTCAAAGGAAGAGGCCTCCTTGTCTCCGGCATGCGAAACAGAGTGGGCGGGGCGCGGCAATACCACAGTACTGCGGCCTTCGCGGGGGCTGTAACCGAATTCCTTGCTGAATGCTCGGCTGAAATTAGCCGCTGAACTAAACCCGAAGGCTTCAGCAATTTCAACAATGCGCCGGCTGTCCGCCGGATCGCTTAGCGCAACATGGGCTGCCAGAAGGCGGCGACTTTGTATGTAATGGAGAACACCACCGCTTGGTTCGAACAACTGATAGAGACGAGAGCGCGAGACGCCGAGCGCCCGGCACATTGAATCCGGTGTCAAATGAACCGCATCCAGATTGTGGTGGACGTATCGACGCGCTCGCTCCATTAGCGCGACACCCGTCAATTGTTCGACGGCCGCAGCCTGTTCTGCCGGAGGCCCGAGGCAGGCAATAACCATGCTGCGTGTTGCGTGCACGATGCGGGGCAGATCGTCAGCCGTGAGGCTGCGCAGTCTTGCTTCTATGCTGTTGACGTAGTCGACCAAGAGGTTGGCAAAGTTGCCGGACAGAATTGAATTGTTCTTTGCGTCAAGGGTTGACGCCGCATCAGAGAACAAATCACGCGGCATATACAGAAAGAGACTTTCCGAGTCCGTTACCCTCCCGCGAAACGGGTAGCCAAGCGATCTGATCTCTAATTTGCCCGACTGGTTTTCCGCAACGCGGCGATCGACCTCCGTCCACGACCGGCCAGTTCGTGGCAAGACGATATACCAGTGATCGATCGAACTGGATCGGAGCTTAGCGGTGGAACGCAAGTAGCTATGTGCCGGCGCGCGCTGTTGAACGATCAGCATGCCACCGAGATTCCAAGCCATGTGATCGGCGGGAAAGCCATCGTTCAGCGATTTGCCATCCGGCAACCTGACCTCGACAAGCGGCGCCATATACGCTTGCCAAGCGGCGAATTGACCTTCTGGCGCCAGTTCGAGCGTTGAAAAGGGCAGAGGTTCGAGCGCCGGCGCGAGTGATGGAGCGTCCCCATTGTGGGGTTGACCTTCGCGCGGCCAACGACGTCGGTCACGGTCTCGCGGCTGCCTCGCAGGGGCCTCGTCTTGCCTCTTAGTGTCCATCGCGTGGTGCCATATCCGAATCGGGTATGCCCGTGCCCCTCTCAATCATGTGGTGTACTTTCAGACATCTGACAAGACTGGCGGAACTCGAGCCGACCGAAACGGCGATCACGCTGGATTTCGGCAAGAAATGCATTCCGAGATAAGTTTCTGGATGCGAAGATAACGACACTCTTCAACCCGATGCGTATAGAATCTTGCATCGTGAAATGGTTGTTGAGGGGACCACCGAAATGAACACGAAGCTCGCCAGCGAAGATCGTCGCGAAATAATTCTTGATGGATACCGTGAAAACGGGCCGTTGAAAGTTATTGCGGAACAGATCGGATGCTCACTGGCGAATTTGAAAGTCACCGCCAGTAAAAATTGGCTGCACTCGAACTCAGAAAGAAGCGATGGAATTTCGGCGCGGATTTCACGTCCCGGAAGGGCGCGCTGATTTTGGGACTATTAACAGAGAAAGCGTTAGGCAGCAGGTAAACTGATTCCAATACACTGTGGGCGATATTATCGCTTAAGCATCCCATTGGGTCACCGGTTCATCAGCAAAAAGCCCGCCGCAAAGCACGGGGGCGGGCCTGAAAGGTTCGGACAGATGCTGCGTCGGCGTTTCAATCCCACCTGCCTGAGCCCTCACGATCTGGCTATTTGCGACCGCGTGTTCGATGAGGTCTGCTCGGATGAGAATCTCGATCCTTTGGACCCGGACGCCGAAATCTTGGCGGTTATGGTTGTGGCCATTTTTCGAAATGCTCACACCAGCGAGCGCGAACTGCTGGAGGCGGTCAGGTCTCGTCGGCAAAAGGCTGCGGGAACCGGACATTAGTACATGTCGCCCAAAAGTGCGCGCGTCGCATGAATCCGTTCAGTCGCGACGCGCTTGTCTTATGACATTATTTGCCGAAGAGGCGAGACGGGGCGAGGGCGCTGGAATTCACCATCCTTACGTCTGCGCGAAGTGGAGAGGCGAGAGGGCGGTCTGGCCGGAAATCGATCTGGACGGAAGCTATGGTCGCTTCCTGCGGCGCGCATGAAGTCACGTAAGGCGCACCGCGTGCCATTATCAGAATCGTGCCGTCGAAATACTCCGCGACATGAAGAACAAACACATTTCCGATTTTGTGTTTCCGGGCCAGCGTCCGCGCTCCCCGCTTAGCGACATGACTCTCGCCAAGCATTGAAACGGCAGGCGGCGGCGACTTCACGGTTCATGGAATGCGCAGCGCGTTCCGAGATTGGGTATGGGAGGAAACGGACTATCAGGCCGAAGTTGCCGAGGCCGCAACTTGCGCACGCTGCTGGCACCGCAGCCGAGCGCATACCGGCGAGGCGACGCCTAGGATAAGCGGCGCAAGATGATGGCGGATTGGGCAGCATATTGTGCCAGCTCCGCATTATAGCTATGCTAAACTTGCTTATTTAGCCACTGAATCTTACCCGTAGCAGCAACCTAGTGCTGACGTGCGGCCCGTTGGTCGCCTGCAGGATGGCCAGACCAGCATCCCGCCGCTCCCATGTGGACGGTGCCGAAACCTCCCAGCTCTTTCAAATCAGCAGTTGAACCGCGTCCGAATCTGTCGGGCTGCGAGGAGGAACCATGAACGATAATTCGCCTACACTTGTGTCCTTGATGACGCCGCGAAGATGACGGGTATGAGCCGTACGATGGTCAATAGATATCGCGTCGAAAGCCGGTTTCCGGTTGCGGTCTCACTCGGCGACCGCCGCGTCGTTCACTCAGAGGTCTCCGAGGTCTCCGACCGGATTGCAGCGAAGATCGCGGCGAGGGCGGCTTAACCCGCTGCCTTCAAAAACCACCGCGGATTCAACCGCGGCAACTTCAAAAAGGGAACCACCAACTTGCACATATTGTCAATTAGACCGGAGCCGCGTGGCGCCGGCAGCGTCATCGCGCGCTTTGATATTTCGCTAACCGATGCCTGCCGATTGTACGGCATGAAGCTTGTTGAGAAGGCCGACGGCCGACGCATGACGTACGGCACGCAATCAGGCGGCCTGCACGTCGCGACCTTGGCACCAGCATTCGCAGAAGAAATCACGTGCGCGGCTGGCGTAGCCCTTGGAGGCTTGGACGCCCATGAGGATCTCAGACACCATACGCTCATCACGACGAGTTCCCGATCACTTGGGCGACTTGGCTAACTTGGCTATCGAATGCCGGCGTTGTTGTGGCGTGACGTTCGACTCCGCTTCGAGGCCGCCGTTCGAGGTGAGGGCGTCGTTTTGGGTCGAACCATGCTGGTCGCGGCTAACCTTGCCGGCACACTTGTACGTCCCTTTGAACTCGCCCTCGAGGCCTCGTCAAAATACTTCATCGTCTACCCGCCCCGCGCCATTGCCCAGCCGAAAGTCAAAGCGTTTCGGGATTGCCTGTTTGCTGGGATGCATCCAAACGACGGTCCTTATGGCAAGACTGAGATGCGTCCAAGAAGAGCCACCAGTTCCGCCTGACGTTTCGTTTCGGTCTTGGCGAACAGCGAGGCAAGCTGCGAGCGGATCGTGGTGCGGCTGAGGCGCCAACTGCGAGCGATCTCCAAAGGCGCATCGCCCTGAGCCAAGCGCAACGCGAGGTGCGTTTCCGCGCCCGTCAAGCCAAACATCTTTTGCAGTGTCTGAGGATTTGGCCCCGACCTGTTCTCGCGGTCCAGTAACGCCACAATGCTCATTCCGTCAGGAGCGATAAACCCGTTCTCGTTCAATATCACCGGCCTGTCGGCGCTGCTGCGGATCACCACCCATGATAGTGAGCCCGGCAGGAAATGGGCCGGAACATTCGCGATCAGCCGCCTCAAGGCCACTGAAAGGCCGCTGGCCGTATCGGCTACTTCGCCCTGGCGCTCCAGCGTGGTTTGAGCGGCTGCGTTCCATTCGACCACTTTCCTCTCTCGGTTCAGCACGAGATAGCCGCAGCCGATGCGGTCAAGCATGCCGGTTATGGGTTCCAGGCTACGTGCTCTTGGCTCCCCGACCCCTGCGCCCAGTCGATCTGATGCATGATCTGAATAGGCATAAGAGGGCCGCTTCGTATGGGCCTCACGGTCATACTTGGTCCTCATCACAATGTATCGGTTGCACGCCGCAGCTTCAGTGTGTCTAACGATCAGAGTCATTTTCTACTCCTACCAAAAATTTCACCAGCCTGAAGCAAGTTATTCTGGATTTACAGAAAGTCTTTAAGTGATAATATCGTTCAGATGGGGTTGTACTAAGTTACTCGTCCATGATGATTGCACCGTTAAGGGTCAAAAAGTTTGCGTGCAATCGCGATATTTATAATATTATGTTCCGGGATATGAAAGCCACGCCGAAATTCGGCCGCCTCCTTCGAGGTTCGAGTGCAACCGAGTTTACTGGTGCTGACTCTTAAACTCGCCAGTGAGCATCCGATCGTGGTCGAAATACGTTTCAACGGTTCGTTATTAACGTATCCATCAAGAATTATGTTGCGACTGGCTTCGCTTTTGAGCTTTGCGTTATTTCGGTGACCTCCTCAACTACGCTTTCACAATGCTCGATTCTATACGGACCAAGTTGAAGATTGTCGTTAGCCTCGCATCCAGAAACTTGTCTCGGGATGCATTTCTTAAGATTTCTTCATACCGCCAAGCTGCCGATAGTATTCCTGCTCACCTGTTTCCGACACCACACAGCCCTCCCATGAAAGGGCAGGATTATCAGAACCTCGTAAAGCTCTTCTATCTCAAAACTGACCATAAGAGATCCCCATGACCACAACCGCCACCACGCCCCGCTCGACGAGCAACGGTGCGGCCGGATGCCGCCATCGAGCATCTCGAAGTGGCGATCGACAAGACTGCAGAGATGGGCGCGCTGGCGCTTTCCGGCGTGATTTCGGCGGTATTGGCGAACGCACCGGCCTGCCCCCCACCGAAAAGGAATACGACAACATCGCGCATGTGCTGACCGTCGCCGCCAAGCACGCCAAGATCCGGGGCATAGAGCTCGGAATCGAGGCGGTGAATCGCTACGAGAACCACCTTATAAATACTGGCGCGCAGGC
>NZ_JAMYOQ010000035.1:0-56409 GCF_040319905.1 Mesorhizobium sp. M0833
GATTGGCGCGAAGCGCCAAGACGGATGAGGGGTGCCGGAAGAAATGAGGCGTCGGCGTTCCCTGGAACACCCCTCATCCGACCGAGCTTCGCTCGCCCACCTTCTCCCGCAAGGGGAGAAGGGAAAAGGAGCCCTACTCCTCCGGCTCCGTCGTGAACATCAGCGGGTAACCCTTGGCCTTGCCGGCATCGGTCGCCCGCGCCGCCTTGGTCTCGGCGACATCCCTGGTGAAGACGGCGACAACGCAGACGCCGCGCCGGTGCGCAGTGATCATTATCCTATGCGCCTGGTCTTCGCTGAGCTTGAACTCGGCCTTCAGCACAGTCACGACGAACTCGCGCGGCGTGAAATCGTCATTGACCAGGATAACCTTGTAGAGCTTCGGCCGTTCGACTTTCGGCTTCGTGCTGGTACGGGGTTTTGTCGTGATTTCAGGCATTGGACCGGCAATTGCGTACGACGGCTTTGCGGTCATTTTGACATGGGCAAAAGCGGTCGTCCATTCAACCGCGCGCGAGCGGCTTCCCGGCGGGCGCAGTTCAAAAGTCCGTGCCTATGTGGGAACTGCCGTCTGGCGTTCAACGGGGGTGTGGGCCGGGACTGCCCCCATTGTCTGCACGCAACAAAAAAGACGACCGCTCCAGGCAAATCGCAACTGGAGCGGTCTTCTCATAGGGTAGAAAGCTGTCGCTTGATCAGGCCTTCGGAGCTGCCTTGACCGCGTGCTTCTTGTGCTTCTTGACGGTCTTCTTGGCAGCGACCTTCTTCACGGCCTTGGCCGGCGCAGCGGTCGTCGTTGTCGTCGCAGCCGGGGTGGTGGTCGCGGCATTGGCGCTGCTGGCGCCGAGAACCGGCATCGAGACGGCCAGCGCGATGGCAAGACCGAGGGCGGAGAGGAGAGACTTTTTCATGGCTTCACTTCCTTTTTGTGCAGATCGGATTGAGTGTCACTGAACGGGATCGATCGGTGTCACTCCAAGCAGCTTCAAAGCGTTCGCGAGCATCCGGATTCCCTGTGCCTGTTTCTTGTTGGCGCAGAACCGGTTTCCCTTTCTTTGAAGTGCTTTCGCCGCGGTGACCTGCGTTGCCGCGGCATGGGTTTCGAGGGCTTCGTCAAACTGGCGGTTCAGATCGATGCAACGCTCGCTGCGGGTGGTCGCCACCTTTGCATCGGCCGCCTTTGCATTGGCCACCTTTGCATCGGCCAGTTTTGCATCGGCTTGTTCAACCGCAGCCGTGACGAGCGAAATGGAAAGCAACGCACCCATCAGACTGATCGAGAACCTTTGCATTGGTCTATCCGTAATCCCGTAACGCGTGTCGCAGCCGATGACCTGACCGCCACGGCACCACTTATGACCTTGATTTTTTTCGGCAGTTTTTCCGGATTGTAGAATTTTGTTTCTGGATTGTTTCTGGGCAGCCCGGATCGGGCCGCCGATCTTCACTGGCCAACTTATGGCCTGAATTCTATCGTCTGGCTGACGGCCGAAGCACCGCTTGGGCGATCCACAAATGACAGGTTTCCTGTGAAATCCGACCCCCACATACTGATCGTCGACGACGACAAGGGCATTCGTGACCTGCTTCAGGAATTCTTCCAGAAGCGAGGGCTGCATACATCGGTCGCCGCCGACGGCACCGAGATGGAGACCATCCTGCGCCGCGCCCAGGTCGACCTGATCGTCCTGGACGTCATGCTGCCCGGCAAGAGCGGGCTGGAGCTCTGCCGCGAGTTGCGCGCCAATTATTCGACGCCGATCATCATGCTGACCGCGGTTACCGAGACAACCGACCGCGTGGTTGGGCTGGAGATGGGCGCGGACGACTACGTGCCGAAACCCTTCGATCCGCGCGAGCTGCTCGCCCGCATTCGTGCCGTCTTGAGACGCAATGGCGCCGCCGAGCCGCGACGCGCCGCCTCGCGGCAGATCTACCATTTCGCCGGCTGGACGATGGACTGTTCGCGCCGCCGGCTGATGGCGCCCGGCGACGTCAGGATCGAGCTGACGATGGCCGAATTCAATCTCCTGCAGACCTTCGTCAAGAGCGCGCAGCGCGTACTGAGCCGCGAGCAGCTGATCGAGCTGTCCGGCGGCGACAGCGGCTACAGCTTCGACCGCAGCGTCGACATTCTGGTCAGCCGGCTGCGGCGCAAGATGGAGGACGACCCGAAAACGCCGAAACTGATCCTGACTGTGCGCAGCGGCGGCTACCAGTTCCTGCCTGAGACGACCTCCGAATGAGACGCATCCTGCCGCAAACGCTGCCGGTCTGGGTGCTGCTCATCGTCATCGCCGGCCTGCTGATCAGCCAGATCGCGACCCTTTACATCGTTTCGCGCGACCGTGCCGCCGCCAATGACGTCGTCGATCTCTATCGGCTGAACGACCGCGCCTTCTCCCTGGTGCAGCTGATGCATGATGCCACCCCAGAACAGCGCAAGGCGACGGCCTCCGGGCTGTTCAACGCCACCTATGCGCTCACCGTCTCCGACACGCCCGCCGTCACCTCGTCGATAGCGGGCGACGACGAGCTGGCCGAATTGGAAGACATATTGGTCGGTCGGCTGTCGAAGTTCGGCATCACCGATGCACGGGTCCGCCGCGACCCGGCAACGCACGAAGCCGACGCTCCCGGTGGGACGGTCGCCGGTCCCGATATCGGCCAGGTCGAGCGCGACCTGCTGGTGCTGGCGGCCGATTTCGCCCAGAGCGACAAGCTGACGGCTTCGCTTCGCTTTGCCGACGGCCAATGGCTGAACTTCACCGAGCCGAACACGCCGGCCGGGCCGATACTGAGCTTCGATAGCCTGCCGCTCTATGCCTTGATCGCCGGGCTGGTGGTGGCTTCCTCGATCTGGTCGCTGCGCCGGCTGACGGCGCCCTACCGGATGATGGAGACCGCGGTGAAGCGGATCGGCGAGGACCTGAAAAGCCCGCCGATCGCTGAGAGCGGCAGCCGCGAGGTGCGTACCGCGGCAAAGGCGGTCAATGCCATGCAGGCGAGGCTGCGCGCCTACGTCGAGGACCGAGAGCATCTTGCGGCCGCACTGGCGCACGACCTGCGCACGCCGCTGACCAGGATGCGGCTGCGCCTCGAACTGCTGAGGAATTCGTCCGTGCGCGCCGCACTGGCGCACGACCTCGCCGACATCGAAGGCATTGCCAGCTCGGTCATCGACTTCGCCACTTTCGAGGTGACCGAGGAGAAGAGCGAGAGGATCGATTTCTGGTCGCTGGTAGCATCGATCGCCGACGGCTTCGACGAGGTCTCCTTCGAGAATGAAGACGGGCGCTCGCGCGGCCTGATCTGCATGGCGCGGCCGGTCGCGCTCCGGCGCTGCGTCACCAACCTCGTCCAGAACGCGGTGACCTATGGCAAGAGGGCGCATCTCAGCCTGCGTCAGTCAGGCAAGACAATCACGCTGGCGATCCATGACGAAGGGCCGGGCATACCGCAAGCCGAGCTCGACGCCGTGTTCGGCTCGTTCGTGCGCCTGGAACAGTCGCGCAACCGTCAGACCGGCGGCCTCGGCCTCGGCCTGACCATCGCCCGCAACATCGCCCGCGGCGCCGGCGGCGAGGTCATCCTGTCCAATCACCCCGATGGCGGCCTGTTGACGGAACTGAGATTGCCGCTGGCGGTTTAGCTTGCGGTATCGGGCTAAGCCGGCGTTCCTTCGCGCCGGCGTTTGGTCTCGGTTCTCGCCAAGGAGAGAAATTATCTTCGCAGCACCGCGCTCAGCACATCCCTGACGCCGATGGCGCCGACGAAGCGCGACTGGTCGTCGAACAGCGCCACCGGTGCGGTCTGCGAGCGATGCATGGCCAGCATCACGGTCTTCAGCGAGGTGCCGGGATTGGCCCAGAACACCTGCGCCGTCTCCTCCGGCTGGGCTTCGACATCGGCGCAGGACACCCATACCGCCGGCTTGCCGTCGCGCTCGGCCGCCGCCACCAGCCCATGCTCGTCGATCTTGAAGCGCGTCGTCTTGCGCCGGTCGAGCCACACCCAGCCGTTCTCGCCATGTTCGAGGTCGCGGCGGTCGCGCATGACGTTCCACGCGGTCAACACCGACAGAGGGTTCACATTGGCGATGAAGTCGCGGACATAGTCGTTGGCGGGCCGCAGCACGATGTCTTCCGGCGCACCGGTCTGCACGATGCGCCCGCCCTCCATGATAGTGATGTGGGTGCCGATCTTCAGCGCCTCCTCGAGGTCGTGGCTGACGAAGATGATGGTCTTCTTCAGCTCGGCCTGAAGCTGCAGCAGCTCGTCCTGCAGCTTGGTCCGGATCAGTGGGTCGAGTGCCGAGAACGGCTCGTCCATGAGCAGGATCGGCGCCTCGGTGGCGAAGGCGCGCGCCAGGCCGACACGCTGCTGCATGCCGCCGGAAAGCTCGTGCGCGTATTTCTTCGACCACTGGTCGAGATGAACCAGCTTCAGTTGCTTGTTCACCCGCTCCTTGCGCTCGGCTTCAGGCACGCCGGCGAGCTCGAGGCCGAGGCCGACATTTTCCTCCACCGTGCGCCACGGCAGCAGGCCGAACTGCTGAAACACCATCGCCACCTGTTTCTGCCGCAACCGCCGAAGCGTCGCCTCGTCGCAGGTGACGACGTCGACCGTGCCGTCGCCGTCCTTGACCAGCACCTGGCCGCGCGAGACGACGTTCAGCCGGTTGACGGCCCTGAGCAGCGTCGATTTGCCGGAGCCGGAAAGCCCCATCAGCACCGAGATCTCGCCCTCGTTCACGGTGAGGCTGGCGCCGGCGCAGCCCAGTACGTTGCCGGTCTGTTCGAGGATCTCGGCGCGGGTGGCGCCGCTGTCGATCAGCGCCAGCGAGCCTGCCTGGTCGGCGCCGAAGACGATGTCGACATTTCTGAAATCGACGGCGACGGTCATTTCTTGCCTCCCACGCCGATGCGCGTCATTCGGTCGAGCACGATGGCAAGCACGACGATGGCCAGCCCTGCCTCAAGCCCTAGGTCGATCCGGCGCGAACCGAGCGCGCGGTTGATCTCGGTGCCGAGGCCGCCGGCGCCGATAAGGGCGGCGAACACCACCATCGACAGCGACAGCATAATCGACTGGGTCAGCCCCGCCATGATGGTCGGCAGCGCCGAAGGCAGCTCGACCTTCCACAGCAGCTGGCGTTTGGTGGCGCCGAACGCCTCGCCCGCCTCGACGATCGATTTCGGCACCGAGGTGACGCCGAGATGGGTGAGCCGAACCGAGGTCGGGATGACGAAGATGATGGTGACGATGAGGCCGGGCGCATTGCCGAGGCCGAACAGGGTCAGCACCGGGATCAGGTAGACGAAGGTCGGCAATGTCTGCATCAGGTCGAGCACCGGCAGCATGATGCGATACACCTTCGGCTTGTGCGCGGCCCAGATGCCGAGCGGCACGCCGATGGCCATCGACACGGCGGCGGCGGCGACCACCAGCACCAGCGTCTCCACCGTCTGCTTCCACAGGTTCTGGTTGAGGATGAACAGCAATCCAATGAATACCGCCAAAGCCAGGCCTTTCGAGCGCTGCAGGAAATAGGCGAGCAGAGCGATCAGCGCGATCAGCAGAACCGGCGGCAGCAACAGCAGCCCGTCGACGATGCCGTCGAGCAGGAAGTTGAGGCTGTTGGAAAAAGCCCTGAAGATGGTGTCGAAATTGTCGGTTAGAAAGCCGAAAAACGCCTTCCCCCATGCCCCGATGGGAATCTTGTAACTGACCAGGAATTTGGAGATCGGATCCATCTAGCCCCTCTTCTGCCGGCGCCGTCCTTCGCCGCACGGTCATCTTGTCACAGGATATGAAAAAGGCAGCCATTTCTACCGTGGCTGCCCCTTGTCTCGTCATGCCAGATGGTCGGGTCAGCTTCCGAGCGCCGTTTTCACCGCAGCCGCCGCATCGCCGCCGTCGAAGGTGGTGACGCCGGCGATCCAGGGGGTGATCGCGTCAGGGTGTTTCTTCAGCCAGTCGGTGGCGGCGGTATTGGCGTCGGCGCCCTTCAGGATCGCGTCCATCATCTCGCCTTCCATGTCCAGGTTGAACTTCAGATTGGCGATGAACTTGCCGGCGTTCGGGCATTCGCTCATGTAGCCCTTGCGTACGTTGGTATGCACGGTGGCGGCGCCGAAGCCGCTGTCGCCCATCCCCTCGAGATAGGTGATCTTCATGGCGCCCATCACCGGATGCGGCGTCCAGCCAAGGAAGGCGATCCATTCATTGTTCTTCATCGACTGCTCGGCCTGGGTGAGCATGCCGGCCTCGGAAGACTCGACCAGTTCGAAGCCTTCGAGATTGGTCTTCGGGTCCTTGATCATATCGAGGATGATGCGGTTGCCGTCATTGCCGGCCTCAATACCATAGATCTTGCCGTCGAACTTGTCCTTGAACTTGCCGAGATCGGTCAGCGTCTTGACACCGGCATCGGCGACATAGGTCGGAACGACGATGCCATAGCCGGCACCGCTGAGATTTTCGCTGACGGTCTCGACCGAGCCTTCGGCGGTATAGTCCTTGATGTCGTTGGTCATCGACGGCATCCAGTTTCCAAGGAACACGTCGAGGTCTTTGTTCGTCAGCGACGCATAGGTCACCGGCACCGAAAGCTGGATCACCTGCGGCTCGTAACCGAGCGCCGTGAGCAGCACCGAGGCGACGCCGGTAGTCGCCTGGATGTCGGTCCAGCCGACATCGGACAGCCGCACCGTCTTGCAGCTTTCCGCATCACCGGCGAAGGCCCCACTCGTGGATAGAAAAGCCGCCAGGCCGAGGCCGGCGACGAATGAACTCATGCGCGACATAGAAATTCTCCCATTTCAGTTCTCGGTGAAGCGAAGTGGCGGTTTTATCTCCACCTTTGTTCCGTCAGCCAAACACCATTCTGCTGCGGTTTCAAGCACTAAGGCAATCACGAACAACGGCGCAGACTGGCCGATCGGCGACACGCCCGCCGCTTTACGGATGGAAGTCGTCTTTTCCCGGTGGAATGTAGGCGCTCCCCCTCCCCGCTTTGTTGCAACTCGGCTTAAAAGGACGGCATGGCCAAACTGTACTTCCATTATGCGACGATGAATGCCGGCAAGACGACGATGCTGTTGCAGGCCTCGTACAATTACCGCGAGCGCGGCATGACGACGATGCTGTTCATCGCCGGCCACTACCGCAAGGGCGATACCGGGCTGATCTCGTCGCGCATCGGCCTGGAGACGGAGGCCGAGATGTTCCGCGACGGCGACGATCTGTTTGCCCGGGTCGCCGAGCATCATGACCACGCCACGGTGCATTGCGTCTTTGTCGACGAGGCGCAGTTCCTCGAAGAGGATCAGGTCTGGCAACTCGCCCGCATCGCCGACCGGCTGAACATTCCGGTCATGTGCTATGGCCTGCGCACCGATTTCCAGGGCAAGCTGTTTTCCGGCTCGCGCGCCCTGCTGGCGATATCAGACGAGCTGCGCGAGGTGCGCACAATCTGCCGTTGCGGCCGCAAGGCGACGATGGTGGTACGCCTAGGGGCCGACGGCAAGGTGGCGAAACAGGGCGAACAGGTGGCGATCGGCAAGGACGTCTATGTCTCACTCTGCCGCCGCCATTGGGAAGAGGAAATGGGCCGCGCCATGCCCGACGATTTCATCGGCTTCATCAAAACCTGACCAGCGCGTTGCGTCCATCCGACCGCCCAGCCAACATTCGTTCGGCAATCGCGTCATCGTGCGGCGCTTGTTAAGGCCTGCTTCCTATTTTCAAAACCTCTCAGCCAGAGCCGTCGGGGAGTTCCCATGTTTCGAGCCATCTCATCTGCAACTGCTTTCCTCTTCGTCGGCGCTCCTGCCGCGCATGCCGACGGCGATGCCGCTCTCGGCAAGAAGGTCTTCAACAGATGCATGGCCTGTCACGAGGCAACGAGCGAACGCGACAAGGTCGGCCCGCATCTGCTGGGTGTCGTCGGTCGCACCGCCGGTACCGCGGACAGTTATCTCAGCCGCTACTCGCAGGGGATGAAGGACGCCGGCGCCGCCGGCCTGGTCTGGGACGAAATAAACCTTGCCGAATACCTGCGCGCGCCGCGGCAGAAGGTCCCCGGCAATAAAATGGCCTCCTCCGGCCTGACCAGCGACGAGGACATTGCCAATGTCATCGCCTACCTCAAGGCCGATCCCAAGCCCTGAGCGTGACCCCAGTTGCCTCGTTTCCTGGTGTCGCCCGTCTTCCGTCTTTCATTCGCCAAACCCGGCACATATAGTCACGGCGGTTTGCGACACGAAACCGATGCCGAAGCGGGAGGCCCCAATGGCGACATTGCAGAATTTCGATGCCGAGATTGCCAAGACCAAGCAGGTCGTAGAGGACATGCGCGCCAAGATCGAGCAGTCCGGTAGCGTGCTCGACACGCTCGCCACCGCCGACAAGAAGATCGGCGACGCCAATTTCGACATCGAGAATGCCCGCATCGAGGACGTGCTGAAGCAGCAGAAGGTGATGGAAGGCAATATCGCCGACCTGATCATCGGCCTGGAGGACGCCACCAACGTCTTCGGCGCCGAATTCGAGAGCATGAAGAACTACACCGGCTGGGAGAATTTCGTCGGCGTCTTCTCCAGCCAGCGCAAACAGCGCATGCGCACCGACCGCGTCCGCAACATGTCGCTGGCCGGCAATTTGCAGGAGCTGTTGGCGAAATCCGACACCATCGTCGGCATCCTCAAGGCGCAGAAGCAGGTTCTCGACACGCGCTACAAGACCTCCGAGGCTAGCCTGTCACAGGTGATCGAGCGCCGCAAGACAACCATGTCCAATCTCGAGACCGTGCAGAAGCGCATCGAGGAACTCAACCCGATGCTGCTCGACATCGAGAACAAGATCGCCGCCTCGACCAGCCAGAAGGAGCGCACGCAGCTTGAAGGCGAACGCTCGAAACTGGCCACGGAATACAACGAAAAGCAGGCCAAGGAGCAGGAATTGCTGGCCGAGAGCCAGACGCTGGAGCGCTACACCTCGATGTTCCAGACCTTCGTCGATTCGCTCAACAATCAGATCGCGGCGCAATCGACGCTGATCAACAAGCTGACCATCGATACCGAGCAGCGCATCGTGCTGTACAAGGCCCTGGAAGATTCGCTGAAGACCGCCGCCCAGCAGGATGTCGCCCACAAGATCAACACGCTGGGCAGCCAGGTCGACAACACTGCCGAGGAGACCATGGCCGGCATTGGTGCCGCCTCGCAAAAGCACATCGGCGATCTGCTTGAAATGCACGAGAAGAACATGGTCGCCACCGCCGACATCCAGCGCCGCAAGAAGCTCGCCGACGATGCCTTCGCCCGCCGCTTCGACGATGTGATGAAGAAGCACAATTCGGCAAATTACGTGCAGTCGTAATTGCTGCACGTGCACTGCTCCCAAGGGCTGGCAGCATGACCCCCGAAAACGAAGCCGCGGCGCGCTATTTCTCGGCGATCGCGGCGGCACTTGGCGGCCTCGAAGTGTTCATGCGCGACGATCGCTCGCCGCTCTATCGGCACGGCATCGTCGCCAAGGTCGTCGCCGAATATATTGCGCGGCTCGACAAGTCGTTCTCGTGCTGGCGCAACCGGCTGGGTTTCACCGAGACGTTCCGCATCTCGCGCGCCGAAAGCGGTTTTCCGGTTTTCCAGAACCTGCTCGAACTGGAAAACGACCGCCTCCAGGCCGACAGCCGTCTCGCCGTCGTCCCTTCGGCCAGCGAGCTGCGCGAGGAAATGGCCGACTTCATCCTGCGCCACAAGGAATTTCCCGAAGCGTTGCAGAAGTCGATGGCCGAGCGGCTTTACCTCGAAGACGTCAAGAGCGGGACCACCTTCGGCCCGTTCACGCTCGCGCAGACGGCCAAGGTTTCGGTCAACCCGAAGACGCTGCGGCCCTATTATCTGGTCCACTGGGCCTGCTTCGACGGCAGCGCCAACCTGCCGCTGGTCTACATGGCGACGGTCGAGGATTCCTCCGACGACATGATCCGGCAGCTGGTCGATAGTAGCGGCAAACTTAATGAGAGGGTCGATATTCCGCTGCCGGTCGACGGCTTGCTCAATCCCGAACTCGCCCACCGTTTCGACGATTTCACCGAGAAGAATTCCGCCTACACGCTGTCGCCGGCGACGATCGCGGTCAACCTCGACAAGGATTTCGAGACGCTGCATCCCAAGCAGCTGCGCCGCGTCGTGCTCGGCCCGTTCTATTCTGCCGGCATTACCGACAACAATTCGACGGTGAACGAAGTGCTGGCCAAAGTGCGCAAGCCGGAAAACGCCTGGCTGCTGACCTGGACCATCCAGGAGGTCTTTTCCAAGGCCGAGAAGCCCGGCCGCAAGGGGCTGTTTTCGAGCGAGAAGACGACGCAGGAATTCTTCATCAACACCGACGATCTCGAGGCCGCACGCCAGGGCGTGTCGAGCTACGAGAACCACGCGCTGATTCCACATGAGGCCTATCAGTCGCTTTACGCCGCCGGCGAGGCGCAGAAGATCTTTTCGGGCTACAAGGTCCATATCCTGTCCAAAGGGCAGGTCATCAGCGACGTCTGACCATCAAATCGCGGAGCATCCTCCATGGACACCGGTCTGACCACCATCCCGGAAGCGGCAATCGAAAAGCACCGCGCCACTGCGCAAAGTTTCATCACCCGCATCGTCGTGCTGGAAGACCCATCGCGCGAATCCGGTACCGCGCTTGCCGGCACCAACCGCCGCTTCGTCTCGACCGTTTCGGTCGGCTCGGTTCGCCGCACGCGCGAGGTCGAGCTCGCCAAAACCGTCGCTGCCGTCCATCCCGACGACCAGCTGCTGACCATCCCGCAGCACATGCTGCTGTTTCGCGCCCGGCGTGGGCTGGCCATTGCGTTGGCAATATCCGATGTCTTCGCCGAAGGCTCTGACCTCGAAAGCCTGCAGGCGAAAAACGCCCGCGCGCCGCTCGAAGGCGACGAGGCCGCCACATTCAAAAAGCTGCTGTCGGCTTCGGCCTATATTTCCGCCTTCAGCTTCGCCTCCTATCTGTTCCAGCTGATCGATAGCGACGGCGAGGCGCCGAACGACACGCCCGAGCCGGACTTTCTGTTCGACACGCCCCAGGACGCGGTGAAATCGATCGTGGCCGGCCTCGACAGGGCGATATCAGGCGCGAAGGACGACGCCGACCTGATGACCCGGGCGCGCGCCTTTGCCCGCATTGCCATCGATGGGCTTTTGGCGCGAAAAGGCCGCTTCGACGGCATCGGCCCGTTCGAGAACGCGCATATCCGCATCGACGTCGACGATTTCACGCTCGATGGTTTCGACGTCGCGCCGGGCAAGCGGGCAAAACCGTTGGTCATGACCTTCAAAAAACCAGAAGAGGTCGTCGGCAACCACATCGCCAAATACCAGTCGGTCAAGCTCGCCAAGATGCTGATGGCCTACGACTTCGAGCGCGAGCTGAACCCGTTTGTCGAGCTTGGCGGCTTCCTGTTCACCTTCATCGGAGACGGCGCGCCCGGCACCGGCAAGACGACGCTGATCCAGATGATCGCCGGTCTCGTCAACGGCTACTGCCAGGTCGCCGGCTATCCCTTCGCCTACGAGAATTTCGGCGTCGACCAGATCTCCTCCTACCAGGGCAAGTCCGGCCAGAACTGCCGCCAGTTCATCAACAATGTGCTGAACCCGCGCGTCATCGGCTTCGGCACAATCGACGATATCGACCAGGTCGCCGCACGCCGCTCAGACGACCGTGCCTCTGCCGGCCAGCAGGAAATCACCGGCGTCCTTATGGACGCGTTCGGGGGTGCCGGCACCGTGGTGCGCGGCAATTGCTCGTTCGGCATGTTTTCCAACTATCCCGAGAACGTCGACGACGCATTGCGCCAGCGCGCCGGCGCGCGCTGGCTGGTCGATGGCCCGCAGAGCCGCGACGACTACATCGACATCTTCGTTCTGCTCGCCGGCAAGAACCACAAGATCCCGCTCGGCGATCACAAGCTCTATGCGGCGCAAGAGATCCAGCGCGCGGTGATGGAAGCCTATGAGGAGCATGAAAAGCCGCACGAAGACGGGCTGATGAAGGTCTACGAGCGCTATATGAAGGAGAACGGCGCACCGAAGACGATGGCCGACATCGGGACTTATCTGCACATGATCAAGGATGCCGAACCGCGCTTTACCGGCCGCGCCATCAAGAACGTCACCGACGCGATCAAGATGCGCGCCATGGACATCGAATTGCCCGACGAGTGGTTCGAAAAGCCGGAAGCCTTCATGCACAAGGGTTACGACGACAAGAAAGCCATGATCGAGGAACTGCGCGGGCCATTCTCGATGGACATGGTCATGCAGGAGATCAATCGCTATGCGGATTCCGAATTCCGTTATTCCGACAAGTCCGACGACGCCGCGGTGAGCAAGATGATCCGCGATACTCGGCTGCGGGAGCGTGCCGTCCGCGAGATCGAGGAGATGAAGAAGAAGGGGCTATGGAATGCGTGAGATGCGCCGACGCCCCCTTCTCCCCTTGTGGGAGAAGGTGTCGCCGAAGGCGACCGATGAGGGGTATTCGTCAAGCTGGAACACCCCTCATCCGACCGAGCTTCGCTCGGCCACCTTCTCCCACAAGGGAAGAAGGAGCGTTCGCGCTCCTCATCCGCCGTTCGGACACCTTCTCCCCGTGAACGGGAAGAAGAAAGCATGAGCCCCGCCAAGAAGCCCGATCTGTTGCGCGACAACGAGCTGATCTACGGCCGGCTGCTGACGATCGACGAGCCGCACCTGATCCAGCGCTACAACAAGGCGATGATCGCGTTCGGCTTGAAGCCGACCAAGTTGAAAAGCTTCGAGATCGATCGCACCGGCTTCTCGCCGCAGGTCGCCGAGGAATGCGGCGACTACAGCTACCTCGATCCGAACGAGGTCAACCGCCGCTTCATCATCCTGACGCCGTCGCAGATCGACCTGCCGGTGGTGCACACGGCATTCTCCAACACCTCGCTGCTGATGTACGAATTCATGTCGAAGAACCAGCGCGCCATCGATGCGCTGACGATCAAGGACGTCATCTACGGCGAGATCGAGGACTCGGTCCCCAAGGTCGACGACATCGAGGACCTGCTGTCGATCAACCAGGTCGAATTCAAGGTGCTCTCGGCCGAGGATGTGCTCGGTAAGGCCGCCGAACTCGGCAAGCTGGTCGACCGGCTGAAGCAGGAGCCGGATGCCTGGCGCGACAACGCCATGCTGGCCCACATGGTCGAGCTGGCGAAGATCTGCGGCGACATCCGCGAGAATGCGCTGGTGCCGGACCAGGTGATCTTCCGTCACAATGCCTATTGGACCAGCCATTTCGGCGGGCTCTATGTGTTCGTCGATCCCGACGTGACGACGGTGATCAGCGACCCGGCAGCGCCCGGTTTCCGCCGCTCGCGGCCGTGGCAGGTGAGTTACCTTTCGATCCACGATGCCGACAAGGTGTTCAAGTTCCTCGCCTCGACCGGGCGCATCGAGCTGCCGCGCGCCTCATGGATCGAAACCTCCGGCTATCTCGAGCATCGCGCCGAAATGGTGGTGCGCGCGCTGATCCGCGACGCCGAGCCCGACCGCAATCTGACCGATGTCGACAAGGTCTGGCTGCAGACCTGGATCCACGGCCATGCCGATCTGATCACCAGGGACGGCAATTTTCCCTTCCTCAACGCCGCCAAGCGCGAGATCGCCCAGCTCGGCCATCTCAAGATCGAGGATGTGTTCCCGCAGCAGCGCTTCCTGGTCATCCGGGCCAAGCCGGACCATCCCGACGCCTGGCTGACCAACCAGCTGATCTCGGACTTCGTGCCGCAGGACTTCGTCTCGCGTTACGTCTTCAACAAGCCGGGCTTCTACAGGGATTATGACGGCTTCAGCGACGCCTGGCGATCGCATGTTGTGGACGTTCTGAAAACCACATATTTGAAGGACAAGGTGGCGTTTCGCACACGCCTCTACGGCTTGACTGACTGAGGGGGTGACATCGCCATGCTTGATCCGATCGTGAATTTCTTCACCCGGATTTTCCAGTGGATTGGCCGCGGCATTGGTCTGCTCATCGGCGCGATCCTGTGGCCGTTCCTGTGGGCGGGGCGCTGGTACACGCAACGCGGCTGGATCCTGAAGGCGGTGCTCGGCCTGGCTGTGCTCGTGCTGATCGGCCTCTATGTCAATTTCTTCTATGCCACGCAGTGGTGGAACAATTTCGACCCGAATTACGTCGACAAATACACTTTCGAAAAACGCAACAGCTCCGCCGGTGAACAGGTTTCCGCCGGCGCCGGCACCGACACGGCCAAGACCTGCGGAAATTCAGCCATTGCCCAGGTTGCTGCCGACCTGACCGACTTCAACGTCAACCAGAATGCCTGGGTGTCGTCGATGATCCTCTACAAGCTCGGCCTGTTCGGCATCGACTGGGACCACACGCCGTTCATGGACAACAAGGCTTCGTTCCAGCGCGGCATCAACCAGGCAGTGCGGCGTACGGCGACCGAGCTTGCCGATAATCTCGGCCGCGTCCGCACCACCTCGCAGATCGACGCCGACCTGCAGGACGCCCGCGGCAATCTGCAGTTCGATGAGGAAACCTGGTATTTCGGCTTGAACCCGTTCGGCCCCAAGACGCCGACGCCGAGCTACTATCGCGACGCGGTGCGCAAGCTGCGCTCCTTCAACGCCCGCCTCGCAGCCTGCCAGGCGACATTCGATGCCCGAGCCGACAATCTCAAGCAGTATATCGACCGCATCTCGTCCGATATCGGTTCGACCTCGGCGATCCTCAAGGAGCGTGCCGAAAACCACAATAATGGCTGGTTCGACACGCGCGCCGACGATCGCTTCTGGTTCGCCTATGGCCAGCTCTATGCCTATTACGGGCTGATGAAGGGCGCACAGGCCGACTTCGAGGACGTCATCAAGGAAAAGCACCTGCAGAACCTGTGGGATACGATGGACGCGCAATTCGTCTCGGCGCTGCGCATCCAGCCCTTCATCATCGCCAATGGCCGCGAAGACGGCTGGCTGCTGCCGACACATCTGACGACGATGGGGTTTTACATACTCAGGGTGCGCTCGAACATGGTCGAGATCAGCAACGTGCTGACGCAGTAGCCGATCGTTCCGCACAGCCGGCGCTGGTGAATTTGCGCCGTTGCTTCTGTCGCTTTTCGCGTATTAGGCGGCTGTTTTGAGACGGCGGAAGCGCCCCTGCTCTGGCTTCTATACGGCGCTGCGACCGGCGCAAAAAAGAACCTGTAGCAGAGCGGCCGGCGGCAGAGGTATTTTCTTCGCAGGAAACATAGTTGCATGAAAGTTGACGCCGCGGCAGCGACAGGGGTAGAACATGCTCGCGCCTGCAATGCCGGGCTGTTCTTGCGACCACACTAGTCAAATCCGTCCAATCCAGAGGGAAGCCGTCATGGCCGAAGTGAAGTCCGACATCGAGATCGCGCGCGGCGCCAGGAAGAAGCAGATCCAGGAGATCGGCCAGAAGATCGGCATTCCGAGCGAACATCTTCTGCCCTACGGCCATGACAAGGCGAAGATCTCGGCCGAGTTCATCAAGTCGGTGAAGGGCAACAAGGACGGCAAGCTGATCCTCGTCACCGCCATCAACCCGACACCGGCCGGCGAAGGCAAGACGACGACGACGGTGGGCTTGGGCGATGGCCTCAACCGCCTCGGCAAGAAGGCCATCGTATGCATCCGCGAGGCTTCGCTCGGACCGAATTTCGGCGTCAAGGGCGGTGCCGCCGGCGGCGGCTACGCGCAGGTCGTGCCGATGGAGGACATGAACCTCCACTTCACCGGCGATTTCCATGCCATCACCACGGCGCATAATCTGCTGTCGGCGCTGATCGACAACCACATCTATTGGGGCAACGAGCTCGGCATCGACACCCGCCGTGTCGTCTGGCGCCGCGTCATGGACATGAACGACCGGTCGCTGCGCGAGATCATCTGTTCGCTCGGCGGCGTCGCCAACGGTTTCCCGCGCGAGGCCGGTTTCGACATCACAGTCGCCTCGGAAGTTATGGCCATCCTGTGCCTGTCGACCGACCTGAAGGACCTGGAAAAGCGCCTCGGCGACATCATCGTCGCCTATCGTCGCGACAAGTCGGCCGTCTATGCCCGCGACCTCAAGGCCGACGGTGCAATGGCCGTACTCCTGAAGGACGCCATGCAGCCCAATCTCGTGCAGACGCTGGAGAACAACCCGGCTTTCGTCCACGGCGGCCCCTTCGCCAACATCGCGCATGGCTGCAACTCCGTCGTTGCCACCACGACGGCGCTGAAGCTAGCCGATTACGTCGTCACCGAAGCCGGTTTTGGCGCCGATCTCGGTGCCGAAAAGTTCTTCGACATCAAATGCCGCAAGGCCGGCCTGAGGCCGGCAGCGGCGGTCATCGTCGCCACGGTTCGCGCCATGAAGATGAATGGCGGCGTCAAGAAGGAGGACCTCGGCAAGGAGAACGTCGAGGCGGTCAGGAAGGGATGTGCGAATCTCGGCCGCCACATCGAGAACATCCGCCAGTTCGGTGTGCCAGCTGTGGTCGCCATCAACCATTTCTACTCCGACACAGAGGCCGAGATCCAGGCGATGAAGGACTACGTCGCCTCGATGGGCGAAGAGGCGATCCTGTGCAAGCACTGGGCCCAGGGATCGGCCGGCATCGAGGAACTGGCCAAAAGGGTCGTGGCATTGGCCGACTCCGGCGCGTCGCAATTTGCCCCGCTCTATCCCGACGCCATGCCGCTGTTCGAGAAGATCAACACCATCGTCCAGCGCATCTATCGCGGTTCCGAAGCGATCGCAGACAAGTCGGTGCGCGATCAGCTCCACGCCTGGGAGCACGCCGGCTACGGCCACCTGCCGGTCTGCATGGCCAAGACGCAATATTCCTTCTCGACCGATCCGAATCTGCGCGGCGCGCCGACCGGCCACACCGTACCGGTGCGCGAGGTCAGGCTGTCTGCCGGCGCCGGCTTCGTCGTCATCATCTGCGGCGAGGTCATGACCATGCCCGGCCTGCCCAAAGCGCCATCCTCGGAAAAGATCTTCCTGAACGAAATGGGCCAGATCGAAGGCCTGTTTTAGGGATAATCAATGCTCGAACGGCAAAGGGCGCCGCAACGCTGCGGCGCCCTTCTGCCTGTCCGCAATGGTCTCCTACGCTGCGCTCCGCGCCAGCGCGCGCTGGTTGGAGGCATAGGGTGTGTCGTGCTGGGGTACCACGCCGGTCTTCAGGCACTCGATCCATTCGGCGGTTTTGAGAACGGCCGCGAAGCGCGATTGCAGGACGATCGTCACGACGCGATGGATTTCCTCCCCCGACGCGTAGCCGGCGCTGTTGGCGTATGGCAACGACCCCGTTGCGTCCGATAGGAACTCAACCTCGAAGCCCATATGCACGGCGTGGATGACCGTCGACAGGTCACAATTATGCGTCATATAGCCGATGACCGTGATCGTATCGACAGAGTTGGCGCGCAGCCACTCCTCAAGGTCTGTGCCGGTGAAGGCGCTGGGCAAGTTCTTTTCGATGTAGTGGTCACGGTTTCGCTTGGCGATTTCCGGGTGCAACTCGGCGCCATGGCTGCCCTTGGCGAAGACCGGCGAGGTTTCCGGTGCCAACTGCTTGATGACCACCACCTTGACGCCTGCCTCGGTGGCCGCGTCCATCGCTCGCGCCACATTGACGACGCTGTCGCCGAAGGGCGGATGCTGGATGGCGAGGTTGCCGCCGTCATAGTCGTTTTGAACATCGATGACGATGAGGGCGCGGCGTGGAGCTTTGCCTGTGGCTGGTTGCGACATGGGGTTTTCCTTTCCCGTTGGACAGTGATGGGTGGACGATAAGCTCGGCACGGGAACGCAAAAAGTGTCCCAATTGACATTATTCGAAAGAATTGGGACAATTGGTTGTTACTCCTGTTGGTGCTGCCATGACCGATCCTGCCGTTGCCGCCATCGCCTTCGATGGCATCAGCCCGTTTCATCTCTCCGTGCCGTGTCTCGTGTTCGGCGCGGATCGCACGAGGCTCGGCCTGCCGCGCTTCGACTTCCGGGTCTGCGCGATTGAGGACGGGCCGATCCGCACCGATGCCGGGCTGACCATCAGCGTCCCGCACGGGCTTTCCGCGCTCGATGACGCCGACATCGTCATCGTGCCAAGCTGGAAGGATCTCGGGAGCTCGCCTCCAGCCGCCTTGATCGACGCGTTGCTTGGCGCGCACGAGCGCGGCGCGCTGATCGTCGGGCTGTGCTTGGGAACGTTCGCTGTTGCGGCGACCGGACTGCTTTCGGGGCGGCGAGCGGCGACGCACTGGGCCTACGCGGATCAGCTGCAGGAACTCTATCCCGACATTCTCGTCGAACCGGAAGTGCTCTACATCGACAATGGCGACGTCGTGACATCCGCCGGCGTCGCCGCCGGGCTCGACTGCTGCCTGCACGTCGTACGGGCTCGTTACGGCGCGGAGGCGGCACTTCGCCTGGCCCGGCAGATCGTGCTTTCTCCGCATAGGCAGGGCGGGCAGGCTCAATTCATCGAACGTCCCATCGCCAGGACCGGCAATGCGGACCGCTTCACCCAGGCTCTCGAAGCGGTGCGCAAAACCCTGGGTGAGCCGCACAGTCTGGACAGCGTTGCCGGTCACGCCGGCCTCACCCGCCGGACGTTCACGCGCCGTTTCCAGAAAACGATCGGCACCAGTTTCGGTGACTGGCTGACCGACCAGCGCGTCCAGCTGGCGCAGCGGCTGCTGGAAGCAACGGAAAAATCGATGGACACGGTTGCCTTCGAGGCCGGTTTCGGCAGCGCCACCTCGCTGCGCCAGCATTTCGCGGCGCGGCTCAGAACCTCGCCGGCGCAGTACCGGCGCGAATTCTCGAAGAGTGCTCAGGAGGAGCGCGTGGCGCACATGCCGAGGTGAAATTCGGCTCGCGCTCGATTCCAGGGCAATCGCTTCAGTGCCGACGTTGGACTGCCATCTGGCCCGAGCAGGCTATCTTTTTTCTCGAAGCGATTGCCCTGCTCTCGATCCTGTCGTGCTTGAAAGGCTCTGCGTCATCTGTCATATATTAAAGCGACAGATGACGCGAAGAGGGCTCGCCGGGGCGATGGCATTGGAAAAGGCTGCGCCAGCAGCAAAAAACAATGAACTTCAGAAGGTGGTGAAATTGCTAGGCGGCAGCCGCATTCTGGCAAGGCGCCTCAGCAGCGCTTTGGATGCCCACGAGTTGCTTCTGCACGGCCTGCCGGCTTCAGCGCTGGACCATCTTATCGGGCAACTCGTCTTCATCCAGAAGACTGATTCGCTGGAGAAGGCCGTCGGCATGAGCCTGCGCACCTACCAGCGCCGCAAGGATGCTCCTTCCAAGCCTCTCAGTCAGGACCAGAGCGGACGAACCTGGAAGTTCGCGGAGATCCTGTCGAAAGCGACCGACGTGTTCGGTTCGCAGGTGGAGGCAGAGCAATGGCTGGAGCGCCCGGCGATTGGGCTCGACCAGCGTCGTCCAATCGACCTTCTGGCGACACCGGCGGGGATCGAGCTTGTAGAAGACTATCTGGAACGGCTTGAATATGGCGTTTATGCATGACGCCGCTGCCGGCGGCGCTTGGTGGCTCCGACCTCATCGGATGGCGCCTCGATCAAGCCGCGTTTGCGCCTGCATGGGATAGTGGCGAGGGCGCATACAGGGTGGGCGGACGCTGGAACAGCAAGGGCGTGCGCGCCGTCTACTGCTCGATCGATCCGTCGACTGCGATCCTCGAAGTTGCGGTCCATAAGGGCTTCAGGGTGCTCGACACGATTGCGCATGTCATGACGGCAGCGATCGTCAGCGATGTCGCAGATGTGCATATTGTCGACCCCGTCGCCGTGCCCAACCCCAACTGGTTGCGCCCGGGCATTCCGAGCCCCGGACAACAGGCGTTTGGCGACGATCTTCTGCAACGGCACCGTTTCGTTGTGATTCCGAGCGCCGTATCGCAGCATAGCTGGAACCTGATCTTCGACGCGGGCCGCGCCAGAGGGGCATACGCCATGAAGACGCAGGAGGCGTTTGCGCTCGACACACGGTTGCATCCACCTCCGGCCAAGTGACACGGCCGCCAATGTCCATCAAAACGACGACATGACCGGCGACAGAAGCACAGGTGCTCAGCCGTTGCTGATTATCCGTGCCGGACTGCCGACCACCGTGGTGTTCGCCGTCACGTCGCGCGTCACCACGGCACCGGCGCCGACGATGGCGCCGTCGCCTATCCTGACCCCGCCGAGGATGATGGCACTGCCGCCGATCCAGGCATTGTCGCCGATCTCGACGGGCCTGGCGATTTCCAGCCCTGCCTGCCGCCCAGCAGTCTCCTTGTGGTGCTCGGCGCAATAGATCTGCACATTGGGGCCGAGCAGCGTTCCCTTGCCGATGCGCACTGGCGCCGTGTCGAGGATGGTGCAGCCGGCATTGAGGAAGACGCGGTCGCCGAGAAAGATGTTGAAGCCATAGGCACAGTGGAACTGCGCTTCGATCCGGGCGCCCTCGCCCGCAGCGCCGAGCAGCGTCCGCAATCCAGGCCCGATATCGCCACGCTGCCGCGGTGGCAGGCTGTTGTGCTCGAACACCGCGTCGCGCGACGTAATGCGCAGCGCCTCCAGTTCCGGATCGAGGCAGCAATACCACTCGCCCGCCGCCATTTTCGTGCGTTCGCTCGCCGTCATGGCCGCAACTCCAGTTTCAACTTTGCCAAAGCACAAGTGGTGAAAATACGGAAGCGCCGGCGGCGACACCACCTCTGGTCAAATACCCGACCTATGGTAGCTTGCCCTCTCGGACCTGTCCCAAGCCGGCCGTCGAGGGGATCGATCATGCTGTACATTCTTGCACTCCTGATTGGCATCGTTGCCGGGCTTCGCGCTATGACTGCGCCCGCCGCGGTCGCCTGGGGCGCCTGGCTTGGCTGGTTGCCGGTCGCCGGCACCTGGGCGAGCCTCATGGGCCACTGGATCGCCGTCGGCATCTTCACCATCCTGGCCATCGCCGAGCTGGTCACCGACCAGCTGCCATCGACGCCGAGCCGCAAGGTGCCGCAGCAATTCGGCACGCGCATCGTCCTGGGCGCGTTCACCGGCGCGGTGATCGGCGCCACGGACGGCGCCACCATAGGCGGCATGATCGCCGGCGCCGTTGGTGCGGTGATCGGCACGCTGGGCGGCGCCGAGGCGCGCAAACGCCTGGCCACCGCCTTCGGTAAGGACCCGCCCGCCGCCTTCATCGAGGACGCGGTGGCGATCGTCGGCGGGCTTCTGATCGTGGCGGCGGTGGCATGATGGCAAAGGCATTCGACGCCATCATCATCGGTGCCGGGCAGGCCGGCCCACCGCTCGCCGGCCGGCTGAATGCGGCCGGCATGAGCGTGGCGCTGATCGAGCGAAAGCTGGTCGGCGGCACTTGCGTCAACACCGGCTGTACGCCGACCAAAACGATGGTGGCAAGCGCCTATGCCGCGCATCTCGCCCGCTCCGCCGCGGATTATGGCGTGACGCTCTCCGGTCCCGTCAGTGTAAACTACAAGGCGATCAAGGCGCGCAAGGACAAGGTCTCCAACGACGCCCGCGGCAATCTCGAAGACTGGATTGCCGGCATGGACAAATGCACGCTCTATCGCGGCCATGCGCGCTTCGTAAGCGCCAACACGGTGCGCGTCGGCGACGATCTGCTGAGCGCCGAAAAGATATTCCTCAACACCGGCGGGCGCGCCTCGGTGCCCGACCTGCCCGGCATCGACGGCATTTCTTACCTGACCAACTCGTCGATGATGGATCTCGACGAGCTGCCGCGCCATCTCATCGTTGTCGGCGGCAGCTATGTCTCGCTCGAATTCGCGCAGATGTTCCGCCGCTTCGGTTCGGAAGTCACGGTCATCGAAAAGAGCCCGCGGCTGATCGGCCGCGAGGACGAGGACGTCTCGGACGCCATTTTGTCGATCCTCGAAAACGAAGCCATTGCCGTCCATCTCGGCGCCGACGACATCCGCTTCGCCAGGCGAGGCAACGAAATCGCCGTGACCTTCGCGCCAGGCAAGGCGGCTGCGGTCGGCTCGCATGTGCTGCTGGCGCTCGGCCGCACGCCAAACACCGACGATCTCGGCCTCGACAAAGCCGGCGTCGAGGTCGACAAACGCGGCTTCATCGTCGTCGACGACCAGTTGCGCACCAGCGTGCCCGGCATCTGGGCGATGGGCGACTGCAACGGCAAGGGCGCCTTCACCCACACCTCGTACAACGATTACGAGATCGTCGCCGCCAACCTGCTCGACAACGATCCGCGCAAGGTCAGCGACCGCATCGAGGCCTACGCGCTCTATATCGACCCACCACTCGGCCGCTGCGGCATGACCGAGACAGCGGTAAGGAAATCCGGCCGCCGCGCCCTGGTCGGCCAGCGGCCAATGACCCGCGTCAGCCGTGCCGTCGAAAAAGGTGAGACGCAAGGCTTCATGAAGATCCTGGTCGATGCCGACACCAGGGAGATCCTCGGCTGTTCGGTGCTCGGCCCGGGCGGCGACGAGGCGGTGCACTGCGTGCTCGACCTGATGTATGCCAAGGCGCCGGTCAGCACGCTGGCGCGCGCCGTGCACATCCACCCGAACGTCTCGGAGCTTCTGCCGACCATCGCCCAGGAATTGAAGCCGCTGGTGTGAACCGGGTGTATCGCGCGACCCCACGCGCATCCCGCAGGGAGGCTCATTGCGCCCATAGCGCCGCTGGCTGGACCAATCGACAAGCACGCCGGCGACGGGCATGTCTTCCGAACTCTTGACGGAGGGCAGCATGCAGAAGTCCATCGAACGCATCGCCGGCGACAGCGAAGGCGTTTCCTACGAATTCCCCGTCTTCCGCTTCGTCGGGTCGGACAAGACGGCGCCTTCCGCCTATCTGCAGGCGGCGCTTCATGCCGGCGAATTGCCGGGCGTCGTCGCCATCGACACGCTGATACCGATGCTCAGCAAGGCGGAAGCCGAAGGCCGTGTCAGCGGCAATATCACCATCGTGCCCTGGGCCAATCCGATAGGCCGCGCGCAATATCTTTACGGTGACCATCAGGGCCGCTTCCATCTGGGCACGCGCACCAATTTCAATCGCGGCTTTCCGCGGCTCGCCGCGCCCGACGTCGCCCTGCTGCCGACGCACGGCACGGTCGACCAGCGGCTGAAAACGCGGCTGCTGCAGCTCTCCATCGGCCACGACATCGTGCTCGACCTGCATTGCGACGATGAGGGCCTCGCCTATCTTTACGTCCACACCAGCCTGTGGCCGGCCATGGCGGATTGTGCAGCGGCCATGGGCGTGGATGCGGTGATGCTGTGGCACGAAGACGCCGACGGCACCTTCGAAGGCGCCTCGATCATGCCGTATCAGAACGCTCCAGCCGACGTGGCGCGCCTGGACCGGCGCGTCGCCACCACGGTCGAATATCGCGGCGTACTCGATGTTGACGGCGCGCTCGCCGGCGCCGATGCCGAAGGGCTCTACCGGCTGCTGGTGGCGCGCGGCGTCATCCAGGATCAGGCGCTGCCCGCGCCTGGCAGCTTCGTCGGGCCAAGTTGTTTTACCGGTATTGTCGCGCCGCTCGAAAACATCGAGATGATGCCGGCGCCCCGCTCGGGCGCGATCCTCTACGACGTGAAGCCGGGCGACCGCGTCACCAAGGGTGCGCGCCTTGCCACCATCGTCCACGCGCCCGGCGAGCCCGACGGCCGTACGGAAGTGTTGGCGCCGCAGGCGGGCCTCATCCTGACGCGGCGTTCCCGGCGCATCATCCGCGCCGGCGAAGACCTCTTGAAGCTGGTCGGCGACAGGACGAGCGCCGATGCAAGGTCGGGAACGCTGGAGGACTGAGGGCCTTCATTTGAATCCAGTTGCGCGGCCGTCCAATCGCCGCTATGGGAATCGCCATGAATATGCGTTCGATCAAGACCATTTGGTGGTGGGCTCGCTGACAGCGGCCTGTTCGAACGCGTTCGCGTGACAATAGAGGGTGGCCGCAGCGGAATGTCCGGGCGGCCATTTGTTTTTTCAAGCCATTCCCGGGTCCGTTGCCCCAAAAGACGCTGATGGAGACGGCAATGACGACGAAAATTCTGGAGAATGGAGCCGAGCGCTTCGTCACCGCGGGTGGCGTGGCGATCACCCGCCAGCGCCACGACCGGCCGTATGAGGGAGCGATCGATGGCTATGTCGACGGGCTGAATTCGCGCCGCGGCGCTGTGTTTTCCTCGAATTACGAATATCCCGGCCGCTATACGCGCTGGGACACCGCCATCATCGATCCGCCGGTTGTGATCTCGGCACGCGGCCGTGCCATGCGCATCGAGGCGCTGAACCGCCGCGGCGAGGTGCTTTTGCCGGTAATCGGCACGGTGCTTGCCGGCCTTGACGATGTCACGATCGCCGAGACGTCGAACAAACTCGTCCGCCTCGAAGTCGCCAAGCCCGGCCGTGTCTTCACCGAGGAGGAACGCAGCCGCGTTCCCTCCGTCTTCACCGTGCTGCGCGCCATCACCGCCTTGTTCAAGACCGAGGAAGATGCCAATCTCGGCCTCTATGGCGCCTTCGGCTACGACCTCGCCTTCCAGTTCGATCCGGTCGACTACAAGCTCGAGCGCAAGTCAAGCCAACGCGATCTCGTGCTGTTCCTGCCCGACGAGATCCTCGTCGTCGACCACTATTCGACCAAGGCCTGGACCGACCGCTACGACTATTCCGGCGATGGCTTCTCGACCGAAGGCCTGCCGCGCGACGAAATCGTCGAGCCGTTCAGGACCGCCGACCGCATCCCGCCGCGCGGCGACCACGAGCCCGGCGAATATGCCAAGCTGGTGCGCAAGGCGATGAAGAGCTTTGAGCGCGGCGACCTGTTCGAAGTGGTGCCGGGGCAGATGTTCTACGAACGCTGCGAAACCCAGCCCTCCGAGATTTCCCGCAAGCTGAAGAGCATCAACCCTTCGCCCTATTCCTTCTTCATCAATCTCGGCGAGGGCGAATATCTGATCGGCGCCTCGCCGGAAATGTTCGTGCGCGTCAACGGCCGCCGCGTCGAGACCTGCCCGATCTCCGGTACTATCAAGCGCGGCGACGACGCCATCTCCGACAGCGAGCAGATCCTGAAGCTGCTCAACTCGAAGAAGGACGAATCCGAACTCACCATGTGCTCGGACGTCGACCGCAACGACAAGTCGAGGGTCTGCGAGCCGGGCTCGGTGCGCGTCATCGGCCGCCGCCAGATCGAGATGTACTCCCGCCTGATCCACACCGTCGACCACATCGAGGGGCGGCTGCGCGAAGGCATGGACGCCTTCGACGCCTTTCTGTCGCATGCCTGGGCCGTCACCGTCACCGGCGCGCCGAAATTATGGGCAATGCGCTTCATCGAGCAGAACGAGAAGAGCCCGCGCGCCTGGTATGGCGGAGCGATCGGCATGGTCAATTTCAACGGCGACATGAACACCGGCCTGACGCTTCGCACCATCCGCATCAAGGATGGCATCGCCGAAGTGCGCGCCGGCGCCACGCTGCTCTTCGACAGCATTCCCGAGGAAGAAGAAGCCGAAACCGAACTGAAGGCATCCGCCATGCTCTCCGCCATCCGCGACGCCAAATCAGGCAATGCCGCCAGCACCGAACGCAGCACCGCGCGTGTCGGGGACGGCGTCAACATCCTCCTGGTCGACCACGAGGACAGTTTCGTCCATACGCTCGCCAACTATTTCCGCCAGACCGGCGCCAATGTCTCGACGGTGCGCACACCGGTGCCGGACGAGATCTTCGACCGGCTGAAGCCAAACCTGGTCGTGCTGTCGCCCGGTCCCGGCACACCGAAGGACTTCGACTGCGCCGCTACCATCAAGCGGGCCCGTGCACGCGACCTGCCGATCTTCGGCGTCTGCCTCGGGCTGCAGGCGCTGGCCGAGGCCTATGGCGGCGAGCTGCGCCAATTGCACATCCCGATGCACGGCAAGCCGTCGCGCATCCGCGTGTCGAAGCCGGGCATCATCTTCTCCGGCCTGCCCAAGGAGGTGACCGTCGGCCGCTACCATTCGATCTTCGCCGATCCGGTGCGGCTGCCCGATGGTTTTGTCGTCACCGCCGAGACCGAAGACGGCATCATCATGGCCTTCGAGCACCGCAAGGAGCCTATCGCTGCGGTGCAGTTCCACCCGGAGTCGATCATGACGCTCGGCCACAATGCCGGCATGCGCATCATCGAGAACATCGTCGCGCACCTGCCGCGCAAGGCCAAGGAAAAGGCTGCTTAATTTGAGGGCTCAGTGTTGGGATTTCTTCCCCAGTGACCGCGGTGGATAACAAAGCCGCCGCCAGGCAGAAGGTCGCCAGCCTCGCCTTCTGGTCGATCGTCGTCGCCTTCGTCGTGCTCGGCCTGAAGCTGGTGGCCTGGTACGTCACCGGTTCGGTTGCGCTTTATTCGGACGCGCTGGAATCGATCGTCAACGTCATTGCCTCGGCGGCCGCCTATTGGGCGATCCAGGTCAGCTACAAGCCGGCCGACCAGGACCATCCGTTCGGCCACCACAAGGCCGAGTATTTCTCGGCCGTCCTGGAAGGCGTGCTGATCGTGCTTGCCGCGCTGCTCATCCTCAACGAGGTCTGGTGGTCCTGGCAGCATCCCGCCCCGCTCGAACAGCCTTGGACCGGCCTTGCCATTAACGGCGTCGCAACGGTCATCAACGCCGTCTGGGCCTTGACGCTTATCCGCACCGGACGACGTGAAAAATCACCGGCGCTGGTTGCCGACGGCAGGCATATCATGACCGACGTGGCGACCTCGGTCGGTGTGTTCATCGGCCTGGTCGGCGCCGTGCTGACCGGCTGGCAGGTTCTCGATCCGGCTCTTGCGGTGATCGTGGCGCTCAACATTCTGTGGCAGGGCTGGCACGTCATCGGCTCGTCGATGAACGGGCTGATGGACCGCGCCGTCGACACCCAGGAACATATCCGCATCCGCGACATCATCTCGGCCAATTGCAAGGGCGCGCTCGAGGTCCACGACCTGAAGACGCGCATCGCCGGCCGCGCCACCTTCATCGAGTTCCATCTGGTCGTCGACGCCGACATGTCGGTCGGCGCCAGCCACGTCATTTGCGACCGCATCGAAGACGCGCTGAAGGCCGAAATCCCTTCCGTGCGGGTCATCATCCATGTCGAACCCGACGACGAAGCGAAACTGCCCAAGGGCACGACGGCCGTGCCGTTCGCGTGAGGTGGCGTCTCAGAGAAAACATCGCTCAGTCGTGATCCTTCGCGCCCCCCTCTGTCCTGCCGGACATCTCCCCCTCTAGTGGGGAGATTGGATGTCGCTTCGGGCTTCGCCAATCTCCAACGACAAGCGCTGTCGGCGAAGCTGCCGATCTCCCCCCTTGAGGGGGAGATGTCCGGCAGGACAGAGGGGGGCGCTGTCCTGCCGGCATCGCGGTTCTCAAGTGCTCAAAGCCCGCAGGCAGCCTGCTGCATAGGCTGCAGCCGGTAGACCTTGTCGTCGGACATTGTGTCGCCTGCCGCCGCTTTCGAGCACAGATCGACGATCGGCAGGCCGCTGTTCGGGTTGGCCAGCATCATCGTGCCGTTGGCGCCGCGGCGAAGGAAGACCTCCTTTTGCGCGATGTCGCAGGAGGCAACACCCGTCTTCGCGCTCGCCGCGCAGCGCCACTGGTCGCCCTCGCCCTGGCAGTTGTAGACCTGCGTGACCTTGGCCGATTTCTGCCGCGTGGTAACCGAAACGGCGATGTCGGCGCCGCTTGGCCAATTGGCCGGATCGCCCTCCTTGGCGAAAGACGCCAGCTCGACCGGTCCGCGGAAAACCCTGATCGACTGGGTCAGCTGATCGGGATGCGAGCCGAGATGCGCGGCGTCGTAGTCGCGTCCGTAGCAGAAGGCCTGGTCCGGCTTCAGTCGCTCGCGCAATGGCGGGCCAAGGGCCGGGTCGATCGGGTCGATGCGCGCGAACTCCGCCTTGCAGGTGGCGGCTGGCATCGGGTCGAGCCTGAAGCCGTTATCGTCCTTGCCCAGCGCCTGCCTTTCGTACTCCGCCTTGCCGAGCTCGTCTTCCGAGCCGGCGTCGAGATAGAGGTCGGGCTGCACGTCCGAGACAATCAGCCGGCCTTTGTCGTCGACCTTCAGCGAAGCCATGGTGCGATCGCAGTCCATGCCGCAGCGGATCGGGCCGGTCTTGCCGTCCTCCGACTCGTGGCTGCACCAGCCGCCGAGCCATTCAGGCGCCTCGGCGCCGCGCACCGTCGTCGCCATGAAGCCATTGTAGGAGGAATCGATGCCGGTGCTTGGCTCCTCGTTCGGCCGGCTGACCGGATCGCGGCCGTAATAGAAGAAGATGCGCGTCACCTTCTGCTGCGGATGCGACTTGAGATGCGCGGCGTCGTAGACGCGGCCGAAACAGGCGTCCTTGCCGTCGGGGCTGAGCTCGGTGAGTTTGAGCGTGTCATCGGCGAAAGCAGAGCCGGCGACGGCGGCAAGCAAGGCAACCCCGAGCCCGGCGCCCATCATGGTCCCCATTATGGTCCTCGACGTCATGCTACCCCTCCATTGCCCCGACAAGACGTGGCGTCAATTTATGCTAGGATCGCGGCCGAGGCCACGCAATTTGCGCCGGCCGGCCAAATGGGAGATGAAGCCATGCGACGCCGCGATATTTTCCGCGTCGGTCTTGCCGGAGTTGCCGGGCTTTTCGGGCTGCGCCCGATCAAGGCGGCAGCCATTGAAGTCAAGGCCGTCGAAGAGGAAAGGCAAAAGGTCGCCTATCACCTCAGCGACCTCGACAAGGTCAATTTCGTGCTCGGCAACATCAAGAACCACTTCGAAGGCACCGACGGCAATGCCGACATCGCGCTTGTCGTGCACGGCCCGGCACTTGCCGCCTTCAAGTCGAAGGGCATATCCGCCGCCATTTCCGGGCGGTTCGCCGGGCTTGTCCAGGACGGACTCAGCCCGCACGCTTGCGCCAACACCATGCACGGCATGGATATCGGCCTGGCCGACCTGCTCGACGGCTTCCATGCAGCCGACAGGGGCGGCGTCGTCAAGCTCGCCGAATTGCAACGCCAGGGCTACGCCTATCTCAGGCCATAGGGCAATTCCAGGAAAAGTGTGAAAACGGTTTTCCGTCCGGAATTGCGTCAAGACAAAGAGGGAGCGGTCGTGAAACAGTGAACCGCTCTAAACTTTTACGGACTTGAATGCGAGGACTGCGAGGGCCTACGAAGAGCAGGCAGAGTCCCCCGGAGGAATAGACGTGCCAGCCACCACCACCCTTGTCAGCCCCTCTCTGGTCATCCCCGACCTTGCCGGAAAGGCGGTGCTGGTCACCGGCGCCTCGACCGGCATCGGCGCGGCGCTTGCACTTGCCTACGCCGCGCAGAAATGCCGCGTCGCGCTGCACTACAATTCGAGCCGTACGGCTGCCGAAAACCTGGCCGCGACCATTCGCAACGGCGGCGGCGACGTGTTCCTCGCCCAGGGCGATTTCTCGATCCCTGCCGATGTCGAGCGCGTTGTCGAGGACAGTGCGCAACATTTCGGCCGGCTCGACGGCCTCGTCAACAATGCCGGCGGCATGCTCGGCCGCGTGCCCTATGCCGAGCAGACCGAGGCGCATTACGACGCGGTGATGGACCTCAACGCGCGCTCCGTGCTGACAGCTTCGCGCAAGGCGATCCCATGGCTGAAGCGGCAGGGCGGCTTCATCGTCAACACCTCCTCGATCGCCGCACGCAACGGCGCCGGTGGCGGCGCCGGCCTTTACGGCTCGGCCAAGGCCTTCGTCTCCAACGTCACGCGCGGCATGGCCAAGGAGCTGATCGGCTTCAACATCCGCGTCAACGCAGTGGCGCCCGGCACTATCGCCACCCCTTTCCACGAACGCTACTCGACCGACGACCAGATGAAAGGCATGATCGCCACCATCCCGCAGGGCCGCGCCGGCACGGCCGAGGACTGCGTCGGCGCCTATCTGTTCCTCTCCTCCGATCTGTTGAGCGGCTACATCACCGGCCAGGTGATCGAGGTCAATGGCGGGCAGTTGATGCCGTAGACGGCGAACTGCATACTCGTGGTTGCGTCATCTCAACGGAGCAAAGCGAATGTACGGACTGATCGGCAAGATGCGGGCGATGCGCGGCCAGCGTGACGCAATGATGGATATCCTGCTCGCCAGCACCGGCGCCATGCCCGGCTGCCTGAACTACATCATTGCCACCGACCCGGCCGATGCCGACGCGATCTGGGTGACCGAAGTGTGGACCGACGCCGAAAGCCACAAAGCTTCGCTGCAGCTGCCCGAAGTCCAGGCGGCAATCGCCAAGGCACGGCCGATCATCGCCGGGTTCGAGTTCCAGGTGGAGACGCATCCTGTTGGCGGGTTCGGCTTGCCAGTGAAGGCGGAATAGAGGGAGAGGCCGGCGGGACAGCGCCCCCCTCTGGCCTGCCGGCCATCTCCTAGTGCAGTCGTCACCCAAGGCCAACCCCGCAAAAAGGGTTCGCATTTTTTCGCGGCCGGTCTAAGAGCCCATCTATGGATTCTTCCCCGAACCCGCCGGCCATCGAGCACCTGGCGCGGATCCACAAGGCCTGGCAGTGGCCGGTCCTGGTGGTGGTCTCGGTGCTGTTTGCCGGCGCGCTGGAACTCGCCGCCCTGCCGGCCGCGCTCTTGATCGGACCGATGCTGGCGGCCATCGTCGCCGGCACCAACGGCGCCACGGTGCGCGTGCCGCGGGTTCTGTTCGGCTCAGCCCAGGCGATCGTCGGCTGCCTGGTCGCCAGTTCCATCTCGGCCGATATCTTTCCCGTCTTCTACAAGGAATGGCCGCTGTTCCTTGGCGTCGTGATGGCGACGGTCGCGGCATCCAGCCTGCTCGGCTGGCTGATCAGCCGCTGGCGCATCCTGCCCGGCACCACCGCGGTCTGGGGCTCGTCGCCGGGCGCCGCCACCGCCATGGTGCTGATGGCCGGTGCCTTCGGCGCCGACCAGCGCCTCGTCGCCTTCATGCTTTATCTGCGCGTCATCTGCGTCTCGATGACGGCAGCCCTGGTGGCCAAGCTCTGGGTCGACACCTCGGGCATCGAGGTGCCGGCCATCGTCTGGTTCCCACCGGTCGACCCGCAAGGCTTAGCCGCGACTTTCGGCGTGGCGCTGGTTGGCGGCCTCGCCGGCAAGATTTTCCGGCTGCCGTCGCCGTTCTTCCTCGGCACCTTCATTTTCGGCACTGTGATCCATCTTGGGCTCGGCGTGACCATGCAGTTGCCGCCCTGGCTGCTTGCCTTGAGCTATACGACGATCGGCTGGAGCATCGGCCTGAATTTCACCAGGGCCATTTTGCGCCACGCGGCCCGCGCGCTGCCGCAGATCGTCGGCTCGATCATTGCCCTGATCGGCTTTTGCGGCGGCCTCGCCTTCCTGATCAGCCGCCTGCTCGGCATCGATCCGCTGACCGCCTATCTGGCAACCAGCCCGGGCGGCATGGACAGCGTCGCCATCATCGCCGCCGCCGCGCAGCATGTCGACATCTCCTTCGTCATGGCGCTGCAATCGGCACGCTTCCTGATCGTGCTTCTGGTCGGCCCAAGCGTGGCGCGGCTGGTGGCGAGAAGCCTGCGGGAGTAAAGACCAGCTGGGCTGCGTCAGCTGATCACCAGGCTCGATATACGCTCGCCATCCAGCGTGAAGACCATATCGCCCTCGCCGTTGAAACCGTTGCCTTCGACGGCGATGCGAACCCGGCAGGTGCCGTCCGCTGCTGCGATGCCGAGGATGCTGAACCTGGACTGCACGCCGATATTGTCCGACTGGTTCCAGCGCGCAATCTGCTCGCGGCCCCGGAACGACCGGCCCCAGTCGCTCAGAAAGGCATCCGGCGTGAAACTGTCCAGGAAGGCTTCGGTGTCGCTGGCATTGGTGGCTTCGACAAAGCGGCGGATGGGATCGGGCGTGTCCATGTCTTTCCTCCTGGACCGGATTCCGGTGCTCTGGAAGGAGCGGCCGGATGGGACGATAGGGTAGTCCTCGAAGCATGACGCCGAAAATAAAAAACCCGCCTCGGGAGGCGGGTCGTTGGAGCCAATTAGCACCATACCCAGATTAGTAGCATAGCTGCCGGCACAAAGCAAGAACAAAATGTGGCTACCCCGGACAATCGCGACAGGTTTGCGCCGCCCTGCGTGAAGGGCAGCGCCGGCATCGGTCATCCGCTTGATTGATTTCTCTGGCATCGAGAAGCCCCAAGCCGACGGCGCGTGCTCCCACTTGCCTCGCTTTGCCCGCTCCTGTATGAAAACCGCCATGAGCCCGCGCGCCACCTCTTTTGCGTCCCGTCCGACCGGCATTGCCGGCCAGACCGTTCGCGCGCTTGCCTCCACCCTGCTGCTTCTCGGCCTTATCGGCGATCGCCGGGTTCGCTGAAGGAGCGCCCGGCGGTCGAATTCGCCGCTCACGCGCACGCTCCTTGGCCAGTCTGCAAATTGGCACGTCACATCAAGCGAACGAAATTCTGGTAAAGGCGCCGCTCGCCACCAATCCGCCTGAAGCTGGATCCGCGAGCCGCCGGGAGAAAAGACGATGAACGCACGAGAAGATATCCGTCTGAACGTAGAGGAAACCACCAAGCCCGCGAGGGGCATGCCGGACGCTGCCCGCAAATACCAACCCTATCCGACCGTCGGCCTTGCCGATCGCACCTGGCCTTCGAAAGTGATCGACAAGGCGCCGATCTGGTGCTCGGTCGACCTGCGCGACGGCAACCAGGCGCTGATCGATCCGATGGGCCAGGAACGCAAGGCGCGCATGTTCGCCCTGCTGCTCGACATGGGCTTCAAGGAGATCGAGATCGGCTTCCCGTCGGCCTCGCAGACAGATTTCGATTTCGCCCGCTGGTGCATCGAACAAGGCAACGTGCCCGCCGACGTCTCGCTGCAGGTGCTGGTACAGTGCCGGCCGGAACTGATCACCCGCACTTTCGAGGCGCTGAAGGGCGCCACCAACCCTATCGTCCATTTCTATAACTCGACCAGCGAGCTGCAGCGCCGCGTCGTCTTCGAGAAGGACGTCGCCGGCATCAAGCGGATCGCTACCGATGCGGCCAAGATGATCACGGACATGGCGGCGAAGGCCGGCGGCGGCTACCGTTTCGAATACTCGCCGGAGAGCTTTACCGGCACCGAGCTCGAAGTGGCGCTGGAGATCTGCAACGCGGTCACCGAGATCGTCAGGCCGACGGCGGAAAACAAGCTGATCATCAACCTGCCCTCCACGGTCGAGATGTCGACGCCCAACATCTATGCAGACCGCATCGAATGGATGTGCCGCAATCTCGACAATCGCGAGAACCTTTTGATCTCGCTGCACCCGCACAATGACCGCGGCACCGGCATCGCCACCACCGAACTCGGCCTGATGGCGGGCGCCGACCGCGTCGAAGGCACGCTGTTCGGCAATGGCGAGCGCACCGGCAATGTCGACATCGTCACGCTGGCGCTCAACATGTACACGCAAGGCGTCGATCCCAAGCTCGACTGCTCCGACATCAACCGCATGAAGGACGTCTACGAATACTCCAACCAGCTGAAGATCCCCGAGCGCCATCCCTATGTCGGCGAGCTCGTCTACACCGCCTTTTCCGGCTCGCACCAGGACGCCATCAACAAGGGCATGAAGGCGCTGCGCAAAGCCAACACGCCGCACTGGGAGGTGCCCTACCTGCCGATCGACCCGGCCGATGTCGGCCGCAGCTATGAAGCCATCATCCGCATCAACTCGCAGTCCGGCAAGGGCGGCATCGCCTATGTGCTGCATGCGGATTACGGCCTCAACCTGCCGCGCAACCTGCAGATCGAGTTCAGCCAGGCCATCCAGGCGATCACCGACGCCGAAGGCAAGGAAGTGCCGGCCAGGCGCATCTACGAGCGCTTTCTCGACACCTATGTCGACCAGCCCGGCGCGCGGCTGAAGTTCCTCGACCACCACACCTACCCCGACACCGAGGTCAAGGGCCGGCGCGTGGTCGAGGCGGTGATCCTCGACAAAGGCAAGGAGGTGACCATATCAGGCACCGGCACCGGCCCGATCGACGGCTTCGTCGATGCGCTGTCGCGCCATGTCGGGGTGCCGATGTCGGTGCTGGATTATTCCGAGCATTCCATGCAGCGCGGCTCGAATGCCTCGGCCATTTCCTATGTCGAGATGGAATATCCGGGCGGCAAGCTGTTCGGCGCTGGCATCAACACCAACATCGTCGCCGCCTCGCTCGAAGCCGTGGTTTCGGCCGCCAACCGCATCGTCGGCCGAAAGCTCGGCTAGCCGAGACTGCCAGACTCGCGCCATCGGCCCACCGGACTTTTATCCGGTGGGTACGCTATCGCACCATAAGCACACGCTTGTAAGGCGCCGCCAGCGCTATATGATTGTACCTCAACCTGTGCCGAATTCGAAGGGATCGACACTTGCAGCATACCACGCCTGCCGCCCCCGCAGTGCGCGAAACGCTGGAGCGATTGCTTGCCAGCGAAACGTTCGGACGATCCGAGCGCGCGCGCAAGCTGCTCCGCTACCTCGTCGAGCGCGAGCAGGCAGGCGAAGCCGACCGGCTCAAGGGCTTCTCCATAGCGATGGACGTCTTCGGCAAGGACGGCGATTTCGATCCGTCGACCGATGCGGTGGTGCGGGTGCAGGCCGGCAGGCTGCGCGAGCTTCTGCAGCAGTATTTCGCCAATGAGGGCGTTGCCGAACCGGTCCGCATCGCCATTCCGCGCGGCGGCTATGTTCCATCCTACGAACTCAATGCCATTCGCTTGCCGGCGGAGGTGGAGGCAAAGAGCAAGCCGCAGCCAGCGACAGAGGAGGCGGCGACAACCGCCCCGCCCGGATCGCTGGAGGACGCCCGCAACCGGGCACATCCGGCTGCATTGCTGAGCGTTCCAGCCGTCGCCCCTGCTGCACCTTCGCTGCAGCGCCATTTGCAGTTCTTCTGGCTGGCGATCGCGCTGGTCATCCTCATGCTGGGTGTGCTGATCCTTCGCCAGGGCAGCGTGGTGTTGCTGACCGGCGGCGACACGGCGGTCGAGACCGCGGTGGCGACCGCCAGCATTGCAGCGCCTCCGGTTGAAAACCTTCCCCAGGTCTACATCGCCATCAAGGCCGACAGCGACGTGGCTCGCCGTGTCGCCGCATCGCTGCGCGCCGGCCTTAGCGGCTTCGACACCGTCAATTTCATCGGCCGTGATGCCGACAGCCCGCCCGATCCAGTTACCGACGCCGCCAGCTTCGTATTCGATGTCCTGCCCGGGCCGCGCAGCGGCGACATCATGCTCGAGCTGCAAAGCGTGGCGACCGGCCGCGTGCTGCTGTCACGCAACCTGACCGCCGGCGACAGCGCGAACACCGCCATCGAGGACCAGATCTCCGGCATTTTGAGCTCGGCTCTGCCCGCCTCGGGCACGATCTACAACTACATCGAGCAGAGCGGCATCCAGACCGGGCTGACGGCGTGCCTGGTGCTCAACGGCAAATATTATCTCGACCAGAACGCCCAGACGCACGAAGCCGCCTACCGCTGCCTCGAAGATCTTGCCAACGCGAAGGCGAAGTCGTCGCTCGTCTATTCGGAACTCGCGTCCCTGCATCTTGAAGCGGTCACCGACCACTATCCCTACCCCGCCGACGCGACGATCGAAAAAGCGATGACGTTTGCCCATCGCGCCATCCAGATGGGCCCGACCAGCCCCTACGCGCACCGCGCCCTTGGTTATCTCAACTCGCGCATGGGCGATTCCGCGGAATCGATCCGCTGGATGCGCAAGGCCTATGAGCTCAATCCCTATGATCTCGCAATGGCCGCCGCCTATGGCTACGGGCTGGTTTTCGCCGGCAGGTACAGCGAGGGCACCCCGATCATCGCTCACGCCGTGGACATCGCCAGCGCCCATCCGACATGGTGGGATTACGGGCTGTTCGCCGGAGAGTTCATGATGGGCGACATGAACAAGGCGACGCTTGCCGGCGACGGCTTGCGAACGACGGAAATGAAATCGCATTATCTGGCAGCGCGGCTGATCGGCGCCAAGGCTGCCGGCCGCGAGAAGCTGGCGAGCAGGCTGCTGCAGGAACTCACTACCAAATTCCCGAAATTCGCAGCCGATCCGCGCGCAACCTTCGTCGAGCGAAGATATCCCGCCGATCTGACCAACCGGCTGGTGGAAGCCCTGCGCGCCGCCGGGCTTGGCGGCGCCAGCTGACGTCTCCCGGCGCGTGCACGACGTCAGCTGATCGCGAAGATTTTACTGGCCATCCGGACGGCCAAAGCGCAATTCAGACACAATTTGAACCGGCCAATCTGATCCCACATAGGTCTGATCGCGCATAAGACTGATCTCCGCATAAGTCTGACCTCCCACAAAGACTGATCCGCATAAGACCGCCCCCGGCATCCTGACTGATCCCGGCACCAAGCCATAAAGTTTGCATGACCCCATCCCTGTACGCCGCCGAACGGGGCACCGGCCCGACAATCATCGCCTTGCTGCATGGTTTCGGTGGCTGCCACGACGACTGGCGCGAGGTGGCCGCGTCCCTGGCACTCGGCGCGCGGACGTTGGCCTATGATCTGCCGGGGCATGGGCTGTCACTCGATTTTCCGGGCGGCGGTCCGGCCAGGATTGCAGCCAGTGCCGTCCTTGCGGATTTTTCCGCTCGCGGGATTAAGCGGGCCCATCTCGTCGGCCACTCGATGGGCGGCGCCGTGGCCGCCCTGATGGCATTGAACGAGCCGGAAAAAATAGCCTCGCTGACGCTGCTGGCGCCGGGCGGTTTCGGTCCTGAGATCAATGGTCCGCTGCTGCGTCGTTACGCCGCCGCTGCCGGCACGGATGAAATCCGCGCCTGTCTTGCCGCCATGTCGGGACCACAAAGCCGACCTTCGCAGCATAGGGTCGATCTCGTCAACGAGATGCGGCAGCGTCCCGGCCAGCTACGGACACTTGTCGAGCTCGGGGCCGCCATGACCAGGGATGATCGGCAAGGCGTCATCCCAAGCGAGCGGCTTGAAACGCTGAATATGCCAATCATGGTGGTTTGGGGAACCGACGACGCGATGCTGCCCGTCAGCCAGGCGGACGGCCTGCCGAAGCATTTTCATCTGCACCACGTGCTGGAAGCCGGCCATATGCTGGTCGAGGAAGCGCCCGGCCTGGTCGTCGAGGCTGTCCGTCGCAACATGCGGCGCCGCAGCAGGCGGCCTCGTCCAGAATTGGCTGCGGCGGCGAGCTGATCCGTCCTGGCGCGGGACGGCCGCGGCGCTGGTGCTCCTTCCACCGAACCCTTGCCGGCCCGTCGATCTGGCAAGTGCATTTTGCCGGCGGCTGTGTTAATTCGGTGTTAACCAAACCCGCGAGGCAACGCCGATGAAGGACGCAGGCGAGAACATCACCCAGATCGATCAGTCGCGAAAACTGTCCGATGCCATTCGCGACGTCAAGAACGCCTTCGCCGACCGCGACGATGTCGTCGTCGACATGCGCGAAGCGCATCGCATGCGGCTCGATCTGCTTGCCGCCGAACTCGCACCGGTCTTCGGCGACGTGCCCACCGACATGGACAGTTTCGACTTCGCCGTCTCGTCCGGCCTGCAGCCACGGCTGTGGATCGACGCCGTCAGCCATGTCGCCATGGGACGCGACCGCCGCACCTACCGCTTTCTCAAGGACACGCGCATCGGCCGCGTCGTCCTTGCCGAATCGACCGACATGAAGGTCGTTGCCGACCAGGTGACGCGCTATGTCGCCGAGCGCGTTGTCGAGCGCCAGAGAATGATGGAAGGCGGCATCGAGCAAGCCGTCGCCGGCCTCAAACGCGCCCTGGTGGCGGAGGCCGAGCCGCCGCTGCAGATCGCCGCGCGCAGCAACGGCTGGTCGGCGTTCTTTTCCGGCCTCGGCCTGATCGCCGCCGGCGCCCTGGTCGGCCTGGCGATTTCGCTCGTACTGTTCTGGGACCGCATCGTCGCGATGAAAATCAGCTTCTAAAGCGGTTCAGCGTTTCACCGAAATGCTGAACGGCTCTATCTCTTTGTTCTGACGCAATTCCGAAAAACCGCTTCACACTTTTCCTGGAATTGCTCTAGCCATCGACGCCTCGGCCTCGACGCCAAGCTCCAGCGTCTGCAGGTCGCTGGGCGGCAATGCCGGCCCGGTCAGGCCGCGGCGCGTCAGCCTGATCCGCCAATTGTCCTTTTCACCGTCGATGTCGAGCAGATTGTATTGCGCCGGCGCATGCGAACTGCCGGGGGCCTGCCCGGCAGCGGCGACGCCGACCACCGGGATTTTTGTCTTGCGGGCGCCGATGAAGAACAGCGACGGCACATGCGAATGGCCATGCAGCACAAGCTCGGCGCCGTGCCGGTGAAGCACCCTGTGGAAGCGCGAGATGCCGAACAGCCGCTTGTTCTGCGAAACGGCGCCGCGCATCGGCGGGTGGTGGATCATGATCACCCGGAACAGGCCGCGCTTGCCTGTGGCGTCGAGCATGCCGCGCAGCCGTTCCGCCTGGCCTTCCAGAAAGAAGCCGTTGGCCATGAACGGAGCCGTGGCGCGCGCCGTGGAGACGCCGATCAGCGCAACATCGCCGCGTACGCGCAGATACGGAAAGGTGTTGCGGTCGACCGGCGTATTAACGCCGTCGCCGGTCATCCACGCCGCCCACGACCGGCAGGTCTTGTCGAAGGCACCCGGCACATAGGCGTCATGGTTTCCCGGCACGACCGACACGTCGTTGGGCGAGCCCAGCGTCTCCAGCCAGTGCTTGGCCATCTCGAGCTCACCGTCGAGCGCCAGATTGACCAGGTCGCCCGTGATGGCGAGATGGTCCGGCCCGCTGGCCTTCATGTCGGCGACGATCGTGTCGATGACGGCGTCGTGCATGTGGCGGCGGCGGTTGCGCTGCCAATTGACGTAGCCGACCACGCGCTTGGAGGCGAGATCGCGATAGGTTACATCGGGGAGCGGCCCCAGATGGACATCGGAAACATGCGCGAGCCTGAACATCTTTTCTTCATAGGCGAGGCGCGCGCCGCTTTCCACTCACGGTTTCGCGGACGATGACGACACCGGATCCGGAGCAAGCCCTGCGCCAGACCGGATGGCCGGGCCTCAGGGCAAGGCTGTTTCACCTGTACTTCGTACTGCGGCGGCCGATGACGCTCGGCGTGCGCGGCTTGATCCACGACCGAGCCTCCAATTCGGTCTTCCTCATCCGCCACACCTATGTTCCGGGCTGGCATCTTCCGGGCGGCGGCGTCGAGCCGGGCGAGACCATGATCGAGGCGCTGGCGCGCGAACTGTCCGAGGAAGGCAACATCGCGCTGACCGGACCGCCGGTGCTGAAATCGCTGCATTTCAACCGCCGCGCTAGCCGCCGCGATCATGTCGGCCTCTATCTGGTCGAGGAGTTCAACCAGACAGCACCGAAACTGCCCGACCGCGAGATCGCCGAAGCCGGCTTCTTTTCGCTCGATCGCTTGCCGGAAGGCACGACACCAGCGACTTTGCGGCGCATCGCCGAGATTTTTGGGAGTCAACCAACACTACCCTATTGGTAGGCTTGCTTGGCTATTTGAAAAATTCCAAGCTATCGCTCACGAAATGGGGGCAATACCATGGATGTCGGACAAGCAAGATCGGTGAACGTCTGGCCCTATGTAGGGGTCTATAGTCTGGTAATGATGGGCCTGACCGTCATATTTATGGGCATATCGATCATGTTCCCTTCGTTACCGGACAGCTTCGGCAACGCCACCGGCATTGCAATTGCGTTTGGGTCGACCTCCTTCGTCTCTTACAAATTCATCAGGAAAAACCTTCGACTTTTTAATCGCGACGAATATTGGAAAATAACGCTTTTTTCGTCTTTAACCTCGTGTCTGCTTTCGCTGATACTGGGAGGCCTAGCTTTTGCGGCTGGAACCATCCCGGGGGGCGACGCCATCCCTCTCTTCGTCTGGGTCTTTGTCCTGCTGTTTGGCGGACTTGTCGTCTTCGGCATTAACGCCGCAGGCTACTCCAGTCGCATGGGCAAGAATTTTCTGAAAGCAGAGCTTGCCAGACAGGCCCGTATCAACACCGAAATCTTCCGCTAATGCATGTCGCGCAAAAGTGTGCAGCGGATTCGCGATCGCGACATGCATCAAAACAAGAACCTGAAGCGTACCGCATAAGGCCGGGTCGAACGATGCGCTTTAGGTCCACCGGTCTCACGCCGCCTTCCTGAATCGCGCCCGATCATGCGGGGCGGAATAGTCGAGCTCTGGCCCGACGGGCACGATCCGTGTCGGGTTGATGGTCTCGTGGCTGCGGTAATAATGCGCCTTGATGTGGTGCAAATTCACCGTGCCGGCGACGCCCGGCACCTGGTAGAGGTCGCGCAGATAATTCGACAGGTTCGGATAGTCGGCGATGCGGCGCAGATTGCATTTGAAATGGCCGACATAGACCGGGTCGAAGCGGACCAGTGTCGTGAACAGCCGCCAATCCGCCTCGGTGATGCGGCCGCCGACGAGATAGCGCTGCTTTGACAGGCGATCCTCCAGCGTGTCGAGCGCCGAGAACAATTCGCCGAATGCCTCCTCGTAGGCTGCCTGCGTGGTGGCGAAGCCGGCACGGTAAACGCCGTTGTTGACCGCGGGATAGACCAGCGCATTGATCGCATCGATCTCGCCGCGCCACGGTTGCGGATAGAAATCGAGCTTGGCATCGCCCCATTCGTCGAAGGCCGAATTGAGCATGCGGATGATCTCGGAGGATTCGTTGGAAACGATGGTCTGCTCGCGTTTGTCCCACAGCACGGGAACGGTGACCCGGCCCGAATAGCCGGGATCGGCCCTGGTGTAGATCTGGTACAGGAAATCGAGGCCGTAGAGCGTGTCGCCGGTGGCGCCGTCCTCGGCCAGGAACGTCCAGCCGTCGGCGCCCATGAAATGATGGACAACCGAGATGGAAATCACGTCCTCGAGTTTCTTGAGCACGCGAAAGATCAGCGTCCGATGCGCCCACGGGCAGGCGAGCGAGACATAGAGGTGATAGCGGCCGGGCTCGGCCTTGAAGCCGCGTTTTCGCCCTTCGGCCGGCGCGCCGTCGCGGGTCACCCAGTCGCGCCACTGTGACTGCGCGCGCACGAATTTCCCGCCGCTCTCCCCGGTATCGTACCAGCGGTCCTGCCATTGGCCTTCGACTAGCAATCCCATGAAATATCCTTTCGCGTTCCTACCCGATGTAGGGCAGCAAGCGGCCCCGCGGAAATCCCCGACGCTGAACAGATCGTCAACGGCTGCGTCGAGTGCATGTCGGCTGCGCCGGCCGATTGCGGCGGCTGAAAATTGGTGGTAGCGGACATCCGCATGTTTGACTTTGCCGTGATCCGGTTCGACCGACGACGAAAGAGCGCCCGCGCTTGATGAAGCGCTGACTGGCGAACGCTGCCGCTTGCAGCAAACCTTTCCTCGTATACCGGAACGCAAAGACCATGAGCCTTGCCGACGTGAAATACCTGCCGGAAACTCCGGCGCACGATCCTGAAATCGACGCCATCAACAACGAGGCTTTCGGGCCGGGCCGTTTCGTGCTTGCCGCCTACAAGATCCGCCAAGCTGGCTCGCACGAACGCGCTTTGTCATTCGTCGCCGTCGACGGCGCAATCGTCGTCGCCTCGGTACGGATGACGCGTATCGCCGCCGGTGCCGGCCGCGCGCTGATGCTCGGGCCGCTCGCCGTGCGGCCGGCCTTCAAAAATCTCGGCATTGGCCGCAAGCTGGTGGCAATCGCGCTGGAAGCCGCCGCCAAGGCCGGCGCGCCTGCCGTGATGCTGGTCGGCGACGAACCCTATTACGGCCCGCTCGGCTTCAAGAGGCTGCCGCGCGGGCAGATCTCGATGCCGCGTCCGGTCGATCCCGATCGGCTTTTGGCGCACGAGATCATGCCGGGCGCGGTGGCAAGGCTGGTGGGCGAGGTTTGCCACGCCGACCAGGCAAGGATTGCCGAGCACATCGCCGCGATGGCGTGACCGTTCCGGCGCTGTTGGCACGGTGGCTTCGCAGCATTAGTCTGGGCAGGGAGGCGAACGTCAAGATGAACCCGAACGGCCAGATTGCGATCGTCACCGGCGGCGGCTCTGGCCTTGGCGAGGCGACGGCGCGCGCTCTTGCCGTCCGTGGCGCCAGGGTTGCCGTCCTCGATCTCGGCATTGACCGGGCGGCCAAGGTGGCGGCCGACATCGGCGGCATCGCCGTCCAATGTGATGTGAGCGACGCGGAGAGCGGTGCCGCTGCTGTCGCGGGAGTGGGTGAGACGCTCGGCGAGCCGCGCATTCTGGTCAATTGCGCCGGCATCGCCATCGGCTTGAAGACGATCGGCAAGGATGGAGCGCACCCACTCGATCAATACCGCAAGGTGATCGAGGTCAATCTGATCGGCACCTTCAACATGATCCGCCTGGTCGCCGACCGGACCGCGAGGCTCGAACCGCTACAGGGCGGCGAGCGCGGCGTGATCGTCAACACCGCATCGGTCGCGGCCTATGACGGCCAGATCGGCCAGGCGGCCTATTCCGCGTCCAAAGCCGGCGTCGTCGGCATGACGCTGCCGGTGGCGCGCGATCTCGCCCGCTTTGGCATTCGCGTCTGCACCATCGCGCCTGGCATCTTCAGGACGCCGATGATGGCCGGCATGCCGCAGGAGGTGCAGGATTCGCTCGGCGCCGCAGTACCCTTCCCTTCCCGTTTGGGCGAGCCTTCGGAATACGCGGCACTTGTCTTGCACATCGTCGAGAACCAGATGCTCAATGGCGAGACCATTCGCCTCGATGGCGCCATCCGCATGGCGCCGAAATAAAAGCGACGGTGGTGCTTTGGACGAACCCAGGAAAGATGTGATCCGCGCAACCGACGCCGAGGCGATCAGGTTGGCAAAGACGCTGATCCGCAGCGCCCGTTTCGGCGCGATGGCGGTGCTCGAACCAGGGACCGGTTCGCCGCTGGCCAGCCGCGTCGGCGTCGCCACCGACATCGACGGCACGCCATTGATCCTGGTCTCGATGCTGTCCGCCCACACCGGCGCTATCCTTGCCGACCCGCGCTGCTCGTTGCTCGTCGGCGAACCCGGCAAGGGCGATCCGCTGGCGCATCCGCGACTGACGCTCGTCTGCCGCGCCGTGCGGCTCGAACGCGGATCGAACGAACACGCCCGCGCCGAGCGGCGCTACCTCAACCGCAACCCCAAGGCAAAACTCTATGCCGGGCTCGGCGACTTCTCGATCTTCCGGCTCGAACCGGAGCGCGCCAGCCTGAACGGAGGCTTCGGCAAGGCCTATCTGCTCGACCGCACCGATCTGGTCGCGACGGGAGCGATCGTCGAAGAGCTTGCCGCCGGCGAGCAATCGGCACTCGACCATATGAACGCCGACCATCTCGATGCGATTGCCCTCTACGCAAGTCATTTCGGCGGAGCCGGGGGCGACGGCTGGATCGTCACCGGGTTCGACGCGGACGGGATGGATCTCGTATCGGGCGACAATGTCTGTCGGGTTTTCTTCCCCGAGCCGCTGAGAGCGGCGCGCGACCTCAGGCTTGTCCTGGTCGACATGGCAAAGGCTGCCCGATCGGCAAATTAATCACAGCCGCACAGTTAATCGGCTTGCATGGAAAGCAAGCCTTGAGATTTGAGCGAAATGTTCTACCTTTGCGAGTGACGCTGAATCGCTGGCGTGCATCTATAGGGAAAGTCTATGGAATCCGACGCTATTGCCCCCATAGCGGCGGATGAGCAAGAAGGCATGGGGGATCTATGGTCTCGAACAAACTAGTCGCCAACGCCGGAACCGCGGCTGCGTTTCTGACGCTGATGGGCAACGAAAAGCGTTTGTTGATCATGAGCTATCTGGCCGAGGGCGAGATGTCGGTCGGCGCCATAGCCGAGAAGGTGTCGCTCAGCCAATCCGCCCTGTCACAGCATCTGGCCAAGCTCAGGGCTTCCGACCTTGTCGAGACCCGCCGCGATCGGCAAATGATCTATTATTCCTGCAAATCCGGGGCGGTGCGCGAATTGCTGCATATGCTGGACGGCATTTTTGGCGAAGGTGAACTGTCGCAGATGGCTCACCGGCTGCGTCGCGCCGGGACTTGAGCGGCCGAGGCGGAGAACACCCCGCCAAATCCGCTTTGCCGCCAAATCCGCCTTGCTGCCAAATCCGCCTTGCTGCCAAGTCGGCCTTGCTACTGAACACGCTCGTCGGCGGCCTGCGCCATCTCGTCCTTGAACTCGACCTTGGTGCCCGGCTGCACCATGGAGGCAAGGTCTTCGGCATCCCAATTGGTCAACCGGATGCAGCCATGCGAAAAGGTCGTGCCGATCTTGCCTGGTTCGGGCGTGCCGTGGATGCCGTAGCTTTCGATGGAAAGGTCGATCCAGACCGATCCCACGGGATTGTTCGGCCCGGCAGCGATGGTGAAGGGCCGCTTGGTCTTGACCCCCTTGAAAGCGAAGTCCGGATCGTAGTGATAGGTAGGGTTGTGCACCACGCGCCTGACCTCTGCCATGCCGCTCGGCGCCGGCTTCTCCTCGCTCCCAATCGAGGCGGGGTAGACCGCCAGCCATTTGCCGGCACGGTCGAGCACACGCACCAGGCGAGCGCCCTTGTCGACCTCGATGGTGGCGACGCCGGCGGGAGGGTCGCCCCTGTCGACATCCGGCACCACCAAGGTCCTGCCGGGCTTCCTGAGGCTGGTGCCCGGATTGAGCATTCTCAGCAATTGCTCGCTGACATGGAAGCGCTCGGCCAATCTCTCCACCGCATTGCGGTAGCCGAGCCGCCGCAAGCGAGCCATCCTCTCCAAGCGGGCGGGAATACGCCGGGTGAACGGTCCACGCACATCCTTGCGCATCACCTCATAGGTCGCCAGCACCGGCTTGGCGGAGGTTGCGATGAGTTTGCTCCAGGTCTGTGGACTGAGCTTGCCATCGGGCGGAAGTCCGTTTGCCGCCTGAAACGCGGCGACGGCCTTGGCGAAGTTCTGGGAAAGGCGACCGTCGATCAGGCCCGGCGAGAAGCGGGCGCGATCCAGAAGGATCTGCGCCTTCAGCAGCATCGGATCGACACCCTTCGGTTCGCCGACAGTGAATTGGGCCTGATTGACGGTGGCCGGATCGAGCTTGGCCGCGCGGGCCACGCCGCATGCAAGGGCAAGCGTGGCGGCAAAGACGAGGAGGAGCCTGATCATCGATGTCCTCCCAGGACCGCAGCAGGAGCCCGCTTCTATGACGCGGCATGGCCCTGTGCGGTTCCCTCGCCCCATCGAAATTCTGCATTGAAGCGGCTTGCCGAAGAGCCGTACCGCGGGAATCAATATTCCCCCGTCGCCAAAGCCCGGGCAGATTCCATCCTGGCCCGGCGCCCCAGTGACTGGATGACCGTTAGAACGGCGTGCATCCATTTCGACGCTGAGATACGGTCTGAGCTTCGGTTCCGGCATCATGCCTTCCGAAACCGAGTCCCGATTCGTGGCCGACGCCATGGTCCGCCGAGGAAGCCATGAATCCGATCCGCATAGACGATCCGCACGATCCCCGCGTCGCAGCCTATCTCGACATCCGGGAGCGAGATCTTGCCGGCCGGCAAGGCCGGTTCGTCGCCGAAGGCAAGGTGGTGCTTGACACGCTGCTCGCCGCCCGGCGCTTCGAGGCAGAATCGGTGCTGGTACTCGAAAACCGGCTGGCCGGCCTCGATGACGTCTTGCGCAAGGCGCCTGCCGGGCTTCCGATCTATGTCGCATCCGGCGAAATCATAGACAGGATCGCCGGATTCCACATGCATCGCGGCATATTGGCGATCGGCCGCAAGGGTGCGGCCATCTCCCCCGAAGCCTTGCTTGGCGCGCTGCCCGCCCGCGCGCTGATCGTGGTGCTGGTCGGCATCGCCAATCATGACAATATGGGCTCGATCTTCCGCAATGCCGCGGCTTTTGGCGCGGATGCCGTGCTTCTCGACCCGACCTGCTGCGATCCGCTGTACCGCAAGGCAATCCGCGTTTCGGTCGGCGCTGCCTTGAAAGTCCCCTTCGCCTGTTTTGCCGATACCGCCGGCTGCACCGCAATGCTCGACCGGCAAGGCTTCAGCCAATTCGCCTTGTCGCCGCGCGGGCAGATCGACATTCGCGATGCCAGGAGAAACGAGCGGCTGGCGCTCTATCTCGGCACCGAGGGCGAAGGCCTGCCGGAAAGCCTGCTTGCCCGCCTGCAGACACTGCGGATCGGTATGGCGCAAGGCTTCGACAGCCTGAACGTCGCCGCCGCGTCAGCCATCGCGCTGCATCATTTTTCCGCAGCCTGATGCAGGCTGCGCAAAAGCGTGCGGCGGTTTTGCGATAACTTAAAGCACGTCTGATGAGGCCGGTCGAACGCGACGCGCTTCAGAGCCGCCGCGCTCGCGCTTGCGGAATCTCAGTCGGTCGAAGCGGCCTTCTGCAGCGCCCGCACCCGATCGGCAAGGCTGCGTCCGCCGCTCCCCGGCCGCGTATCCTCAGCCGCTGCAAGCGCCCGGGCGATCGGCGAATCCGGCCCGTCGAGCCTTGCCGTCAAGGCCACGACTTGCGCCGCCAGATCGTTCATCTCTTCGCGCAATGCCGCGCTGGGGCTGCCGGCATCATCTCCGGCCCGTGATTTCGACGTTTCGACGGCAGCAAGATCTGTCTTCAGCCGCCTGTTCTCGCGTGCCAGCGATGTCAGCCTGGCCTCCAGCCGCTCGCGGTCGGCGTCGAGCTTGGCGGTTGTCTTTTCGATGTCGCCGTTGGCGGCCGCATTGACCTGACTGCCTGGCACGCCGGCAAGACCCGCCGCAGGCGCCCTTTCAGCGCTTTTCGGCTTTTCGCGAAGGCGCACCAGTTCCCTCTCGCGGCGCTCCAGCCTGTCCTCGCGATCGGCCAGCGTGGCGAGCAGGCGTTCGATTTTCTTTTCGAGGTCGCCGGTTCTTTTCTTCTCGGCCTTCAGCGCGTCCCGCAAAGCCTTGCTTTCGGCTGCCAATTCCTGGCTGCGCCTGTCCGCCTCCTTGCGCTGGCCGCGCAGCAGCGAAATGTCGCTCGCCAGCTTCTGCAGCTCGGATTCGCGCGCCACCAGCTCGATCTGCCGGCTGCTGGATGAGAAACTGGCGTCGTCATACATGTGCTCCAGTTTCCGCAGTTCGAGCCCGCGCTTTTCGAGGGCGCGCTCGGTCTCCGCAAGCCGCTCCGACAGCTGCTGCAGCTGCTCATCGCGCTTGCGAAGCTCCTCGCCCCTGGTTGTAAGATCGGCGACGACCCGGTTCTTGTCCTGCCGCTCGGCCGCCAATTCCTTCAGGGCTTCGCGGTCGCGGCCGATCTCGACCAGCTGTTCGGCGGCCTTCTCGCGCAATGACTTGACGGTCATTTCAAGCCGGCGCACCGAAACCGCGAACTCGGCGCGAATGCGATCCTTGTCGGCCTGGATCTCGGCCAGCGTCAACGGCATCGAACTCTCGACGCGCTTGCGCGTCAGCGCCACCGCCCTCCGCCACACGGCCGGAGCAATCATCAGCGCCAGAAAGCCCGCGCAGAGAAAGCCGAGAACAAAGAACAGGATCGACTGGACCAAGATGACTATCCGTTGTGCATGGCAACCGCCAAAGGTCGACTTTGCCATCTTCGCATGACGGAAATCCGGCGCCACGGCAAGAGTATGCCGCGGCAAAGCTCGGGCCGCTGGATCACAGGCCCAATCGCCGTCGCTCCGTCATGCCGGTCAGAACGGATTCCAGGTCGCGCGCTGGGTGAGCTTGAGGTAGCCGAGATTGACGCCGAGACGGGCGCCGACGCCGGTACGGATCGGCACGAGCAGCACATTGTTGTTCTTCAGCACGTTGAAACCGACGCCGGCGACGACATAGGCGGAGCCGGCGACGCCGCCAAAACGGTTATAGAGGCTGCTCACATCGTCCAGATTGTAGACCAGCATCATGACGCGCGAGCCCTCGCCGCCGAAATCCCAGCCGAGCGACGGGCCTTGCCAGAACACTTTGTGATCGCCGGCATTCTTGGTGTAGAGCGTGCCTTCGCCATAGGTCAGGCCACCGATCAGCGCCCCGGACCCCTCCTCGCCGAGCAGATAGCCGTTCGGCAGGCCATAGGTGGCGAAAATCTTCTCGACGACGGTGGCGAGCCCGCCCGATGTCGCGCCGAAGAATTTATGACCGGAATCGACGATCTCCTGGGCCGTGTATTCCTGCGCCCGCGCCGCCGATGCCGAAAAGGCGACAAGGCCGATGAGCGCGATCGTCATTGAGATGACACGGAAAAAAGTCCGGTCGTAGAATCGGGAAACCATGCTTCCAATCTCCGTCAGGGAGCACTTTCGCCGACGCCTCGCATCCGTACGGCTCTTTGGCGGCCGTTAAGGATGACTGTTAGGGGCAAACTATGCCGTAATCCTTTTTCAACCATTAAACTCTCACATGAAGATGGCGGTTCGAAGGCTGTTTCGCATCGCCCGCGCAGCACCCTGCTGCGTGAACACACCATTTTCGACAACGACAATTTTGGATTTGTTGCTGCACGCACAAGCGCTGTGTATTCAGAATGCTTGGGAGAGAGCGTGATTCGTGTTGACAGGCGTGGTCATGATCGCCCGGTCATTGTGTTGTGAAATTTGCAGGGATTTTTGCCGATGGCCGAGCTTTTCACCCTTTCCGCACCCGACCTGGCGGCGCTTTTGTGCAGCCGGGTCTGCCACGACATCATTTCGCCGGTCGGCGCCATAAACAACGGGCTTGAGCTGCTCGACGAGGGCGGCGCCGACGAAGACGCCATGAAACTGATCCGCCAAAGCGCCAAAAACGCTTCCGCCCGCCTGCAATTCGCCCGCATCGCCTTCGGCGCCGCCGGTTCCGCCGGCATGCTGATCGACACCGGGGATGCCGAGGCCGTGGCCATCGCCTTCCTGAAGAACGAGAAGCCGGAACTGGTCTGGAACGGGACCCGTGCGCTGTTGCCCAAGAACAAGGTCAAGCTGCTGCTCAATCTCATCCTCGTCGCCAACGCCGCCATTCCGCGCGGCGGCAGGCTGGCGGTCACGCTGGAGAACCTGGAGACCGAGCCGCGCTTTGCACTCGCGGCGAGCGGCCCGATGCTGCGCGTGCCGCCCAAATTCCTGGAATTGCATTCCGGCAACAGGCCGGACGAGCCGATCGACGCGCATTCGGTGCAGCCCTATTACACGCTGCTCCTGGCCCGCGAAGCCAACATGACGATTTCGATCCACGCGACCGCCGACGAGATCGTCCTTTCCGCAGCCTGAAGTTCTCCGAAAGAGCGGGGAAAGTATTTTCTCCAAGTCATATTTACGGCGTGGTCTTAATATCTGTGAGACGCGCTTGCAGATTGATTGCGTGAAGCATTGCGAAAGAAGATTTCGCTAAAAAACACCTTCAGGAGAATTTTACCTAACGGCTTTTCGGCTTCTTTACCAGATCGGCCTATGTTCCCCGACAGATGCCACGACGCTGTCGGTTCGCCAAACGGCAAGAGGGTCCGGGAATGAAACGCTGCATGTTCGTCGATAATTCGAGCGTCATCAGGAAGGTCGCAAGGCGTATCCTGGGCGGTTCCGGCATGATGGTGATCGAAGCCGCCAGCGGCCACGAGGCGATCGAGATGTGCGCGGCCGACATGCCTGATATCATCGTCGTCGACGGCGCCTTGCCGGACATGCAGGCGCAGGACCTCATCCGCCGCGTGCGCGCCATGGAAAGCCCGGTATTGCCGCAGGTTTTGATTTCGCTGGTCGAGGTCGATGTCGGGGCGATCATGCGCGCAAAACGAGCCGGTGCCCAGGGCTACCTGCTGAAGCCGTTCAACCGGCCGCAATTGCTCGAGTGCTTCCGCGCCTTGAAGATTGCCGCCTGATCAGAGCTGTTCCATTCCGACCAAAATCGGATCGGCTCTATCTTGTTGTTTTGCCAAGTTCTTTTCCGAAAAACCCGGCGCCCACCTTGGGATCACGCCGCTAGTTCAGGCGCTGACGCGGATATCTTCGGGCTCACGCAGCACATAGCCGCGGCCCCAGACGGTCTCGATGTAATTCTGCCCGCCAGACGCGGCGTCAAGCTTCTTGCGCAGCTTGCAGATAAAGACGTCGATGATCTTCAGCTCCGGCTCATCCATGCCGCCATAGAGATGGTTGAGGAACATTTCCTTGGTCAGCGTGGTGCCCTTGCGCAGCGAGAGCAGTTCCAGCATCTGATATTCCTTGCCGGTCAGATGCACGCGCTGGCCACCGACCTCAACGGTCTTGGCATCGAGATTGACCACCAGGTCGCCGGTGGTGATGACCGACTGGGCGTGGCCCTTGGAACGCCGCACGATGGCATGGATGCGGGCGACCAGTTCGTCCTTGTGGAAGGGCTTGGTCATGTAATCGTCGGCGCCGAAGCCGAGGCCGCGCACCTTGTCCTCGATGCCGGCCATGCCGGAGAGGATAAGGATCGGCGTCTTCACCTTGGAAAGGCGAAGCGTTCTCAAAACTTCATAGCCCGACATGTCGGGGAGATTGAGATCGAGGAGAATGATGTCGTAATCATAAAGCTTGCCTAGATCGACGCCCTCTTCGCCAAGGTCGGTCGTATAGACATTGAAACTTTCTGATTTCAGCATCAGCTCGATGCTTTGTGCGGTTGCACTGTCGTCTTCTATCAGCAGAACGCGCATTTCATTCCCCTTTTCTGCTGCCGGACCATTTCACGACCCGTCCAGGACCGGAGCAGTGATTGCCCTGAGCAGAGGCTGCCATCGAATGGTTAATAAAACCTAATTCCCCGTCCGTGACGGTATCAGATTTTTTAACCCCTTTCTACACCTTGTTGAATCCAATAACGAATCACAGACCCAAACCGTTAATGCGGCACATTAATAAGCCAGACTAAGTGACTCTTCGGACTCACTGGCCGGGTTTCGCGACGAGAAGCAGAATTTTTACCCGCCCTTAAGTCCTGAGCCGTATGATTAACAATGCCCGTAAACGAATGGTTACCGCCGGCAAAAAACTTTAGGAGTTTGTTTCCCATAGTTCCGGGAAAGCCGGTGGAAACGGGTCAGGCCTGGGCCTTGCCGGGTGAATTGGACGATATGTGCAGGTGTGCGTTTCCGGGAGTACCGAATCATGAAGTCACGTGAAAACCTCGTTCGGCTGAAGCAATTTCAGGTGAGCGAGAAGCGGCGGCAGCTGCTGCAGCTCGACATGATGATCGCCGAATTCGAGCGCATGGCCGTCGAGCTGGAACTTCAGATCGCTGCCGAAGAGAAGAAGGCCGGCATCACCGACATCAATCACTTTGCTTATCCAACCTTCGCCAAGGCGGCACGTCTACGCCGCGACAACCTTAGAAATTCGCAAAGCGACCTCGCCCAGCAGCGAAATGTCGCCGAATCATTGCTGAGCGAAGCCGAAGCGGAGCTTTCCAAGGCCGAGATGCTGGAATCGCGCGACACCAAGGCGCGCGACACGGAAGTCGGCGGCCGCAGCGCCATGATCGGCTGAAAACAAGACTTTAACGCGCGTCGCGCTTGCGCGCTATTGCTGCGCACCGAACTGTGCCCGCCTCAGGCACCCAGATCTTCTTGCTGTTCCGCCGCCCGTGCGCGCGCATTTTTGATGTCGGGCACATGCCGCTCCGACCAGGCTCTGATCTGATTGAGCAGTCCTGCCAGGTTCTGGCCAAGTTCGGTCAGCTCATATTCGACCCGCGGCGGAACGACCGGGAAAACCTCGCGCCGCACAAGCCCGTCGCGTTCCAGGATACGCAGCGTCTGCGTCAGCATTTTCGGCGTGATGCCTTCGAGCTTGCGCGCCAATTCGCCGTTGCGGAGCCGGCCCCGGCGCAGCGCACAGATCACCAGGTAGACCCATTTGCTGGCGAGCGTCTCGAGCACGGCGTGTGACGGGCACGACCGCCGAAAGGCGTCATAGCCGAAAGGGGAAACATCTTCACTATCCATGAGGTGCGTATATATCAAAAAGGTACATACTAGACAAGAGAATGTAACTATCCAAATGATAGTGGCATATCAAAACCAGCAGGAGAGCCTTCCATGCGTGCCATTGTCCAGAATTCCTTCGGCGGACCCGACGTCCTCGTCATTGCCGATCGCCCCGCGCCATCACCCGAGGCCGGCGAAGTGCTCGTCCGCATCGAGGCGGCCGGCATCAATCCGGTCGATGGTGCGGTGCGCGGCGGCCACTATCCGCTGCTTGGCGAGCCGCCTTTTGTCCTTGGCTGGGACGTTTCGGGAGTTGTCGAGGCGCTGGGCTCCGGCGTCTCCGGCCTCAAGGTCGGCGATGCCGTGTTCGGCATGACGCGCTTTCCCAAACAGGCGGCAGCCTACGCCGAACTCGCCGCTGTCCCGGCTGATGAGCTTGCGCCGAAACCCGAAGGCATAGATCACGCGCAAGCCGCCGCGCTGCCGCTGGCCGGCCTGACGGCCTGGCAAGGCCTTGTTCGCCATGGCCGGCTCGAACCTGGTAAGCGCGTGCTGATCCACGCCGGAGCCGGTGGCGTCGGCCATCTGGCGGTACAGATCGCCAAGGCGCACGGCGCTTACGTCGTCGCGACCGCCAGCCCGGAAAAGCTCGATTTCGTCGGCTCGCTCGGCGCCGACGAGGTGATCGACTACACAAGGGATGATTTCACCGGGAAGGCCCGCGACATCGATCTGGTTCTGGACCCGTTCGGCGGCGTACATGCGGAGCAATCGCTGAAAGTGCTCACCGCCGGCGGCGTTCTGGTGTCGCTGCTCGATGTCAGCGATGCCACCAAGGCAAAGGCCAGGACGCGAGGCATCCGCGTCGAGCGCATGTCCGTAGTGCCCGACCGTGCCGCCCTGGTGGAGCTCGGCAAATTGATCGACGCGAAAAAGATGGCCGTCCACGTGGCAAAGGCGTTTCCGCTCGAACAGGCCGGTGCCGCCCATGCCTTTCTCGCCACCAGGCCGATCGGCAAGGTGGTGCTGACGGTCTGAAATTGCAGATCGTCGCCCCTCGCAAACGTAAGGGCGCTGATCAGCGCCCTTATCGGCCTAATGCCGGTATTGCTGGATGCGCGTGGTGCGCAGGCCGGCAAGGCCGTATTCGTCGATCGACGCCTGCCAGGACAGGAATTCCTCGGTGGTGAGCTTGTAGCGCTGGCATGCCTCTTCGAGGCTCAAAAGCCCGCCACGCACCGCCGCCACCACTTCCGCCTTGCGCCGGATAACCCAGCGACGTGTGTTTGTCGGCGGCAGATCGGCGATAGTAAGTGGGCTGCCGTCTGGCCCGATAACATATTTGACTCGCGGTCTAATTAGATCGGTCATCGTACTCTCTACAAAAAACTCAAAGACCCAATCGCCACCACATTACCGCCACAGCTTTAAAATTTGCCTAAGCAGACCCTAATGGTTAGGTAAGGATCATGAACGCGGCGTTAGCCTTTTCATCGGCATTTGAAACATCTGCCGGCAAGCGCATTGAACCCGGCAGGAAAAATGAACCGGCCCGGCAAAGCTGGCGCAGCCGAGACGCTTGACCTATATTCCGGCCATTGGCATTGAAGCGCCGCGCAGAACGAAAGAACCATGAACAGCCTCGATCTTCCCGGACGCCCCGAAAACACCCGCGTCGTCGTCGCCATGTCGGGCGGTGTCGATTCGTCGGTCGTTGCCGGCCTCCTGAAGCGCGAGGGCTACGACGTCGTCGGCGTCACGCTGCAGCTTTATGACCACGGCGCGGCAACGCACCGGGCCGGCTCATGCTGCGCCGGCCAGGACATCGACGATGCCCGCCGCGTCTCCGAGACGCTCGCCATCCCGCATTACGTGCTCGATTACGAGGAGCGCTTCCGCAAGGCGGTGATCGACCCGTTCGCCGAGAGCTATGTCGCCGGCGAAACGCCGATCCCTTGCGTTTCCTGCAATCAGACGGTGAAATTCGCCGACCTTCTCGCGACCGCCAAGGAACTCGGCGCCGATGCGCTGGCCACCGGCCACTACATCCGCTCCGGCGCCAATGGCGCCCATCGCGCGCTTTACCGGCCGGTCGACGCCGACCGCGACCAGAGCTACTTCCTGTTCGCCACCACCCAGGCGCAGATCGACTATCTGCGTTTTCCGCTCGGCGGCCTGTCGAAGCCTGAGGTTCGCGCCATCGCCGAGGAGATGGGACTGACGGTTGCGGCCAAGCAGGACAGCCAGGACATCTGCTTCGTGCCGCAGGGCAAGTATTCCGACATCATCGCCAAGCTGAAGCCGGCTGCCGCCAATCCGGGCGACATCGTCCATATAGACGGGCGCGTGCTTGGCCGTCACGAGGGCATTTTGCGCTACACCGTCGGTCAGCGCCGCGGCATCGGCATCGCCTCCGGCGAGCCGCTCTACGTCGTCCATCTCGACGCCGACCGGGCCCGTGTCGTCGTCGGCCCGCGCGAGGCGCTGGAAACCCACAAGATCTTCTTGCGCAACATGAACTGGCTCGGCGATGGCCCGCTGACCGATATCCCGGCGGCCGGGCTTGAGCTTTTCGCCAAGGTGCGCTCGACGCGGCCGCCGCGCCCGGCGGTGCTGCATCACCGCGCCGGCGTCACTTCGGTGGAGCTGGTTGACGGCGAGTCCGGCATCGCCCCCGGTCAGGCCTGCGTGCTCTATTCCGACCACGGCAACGAGGCGCGCGTGTTCGGCGGCGGCTTCATCCAGCGCTCCGAGCGCGGCGCCGAAGCCGAAGCGATGCTGACGCGGCTTGCCGTCCAGCCGGCGCGGGTTCCCGCCGAATAGACGGCGTTTTCTCTTTAGGGTCTGGTGTGGGCAACGGTGCCGGCGGTCAGGATGCGCAGCACGCGGATGGCTTCCTCACCGCTGGTGCGCGGTTCGGCCCGCGTCTCGATGCAGTGGATGAAATGCTCCAGCTCGCGCGTCAGCGGCATGCCCTCGCCGACCGCCACATAGGACGGCTCGTTGGCGGTGAACGCCCATTGGCCGCTGTCCTGCCACACCGCATGGCGGTAGACGGCAAGCTTGCGCTCCCACGGCTCGACATCGTCGAACACCGCCATCGCCTTGGTGCCGACCACGGTCAGCCGCCGTTCGCGGTAAGGGTTGAGCCGCGAGGCGAACAGATGGCCGCGCAAGCCGCTGGGAAAGCGCATATGCAGATGCGCAAAGTCGCTGAGATTGTCGAGAAGGGCAGCGCCTTCGCCGCGCACCTCGACCGGTTCGGTGCCGGTGATGGCGAGGATCATCGACAGATCGTGCGGCGCCAGATCCCACAACGCGTCGTTTTCGGTGTGGAACTTGCCGAGCCCGAGCCGATGCGAGTGGATGTAGCGGACTTCGCCGAGTTCGCCATTGTCGATCAGCGCCTTCAGCGTCTCGAAGGCGGGATGAAAGCGCAGCACGTGGCCGACCATGAAGACACGGCCATTATCGGCGGCCGCCTGCACCGAGCGTTCGGCATCGGCCACCGTCAGCGCGATCGGCTTCTCCACCAGCACGTCCTTGCCGCCGAGCACGGCGCGCACCGCCATGTCGGCATGGAACTGCGGCGGCAGCGCCATGACAATGGCGTCGACATCGTCGCGGGCAAACAGCGCCTCCGGCTCGATCGCCAGGCAATCCTGCTCGCTGGCAAAACCCTCCGCACGCGCGGGGTTGACGTCCGAAACCGCGTGCAGCGCGCCGAGCGCCTTTAGGGTGCGGATGTGGTTGCTGCCCCAGTATCCGCAACCGAGGACTGCAATGCGCGGTTTCATCAACTCATGACCATGGCTTTCGTGGCCGAGACATAGCGACGTGCCTCGCTGAACTCAACCCCGGCCTGTGCGCCCAAATGTCTGCCCGGCAAAGCTTTAGGCGCGTTCGGAGACTGCAGCTCCCGCCCCCCATGACGTGTGCGCCCAAATGTCTGCCCGGCAAAGCTTTAGGCGCCAGCAATATGCCGGCGCGGCAGCCACTTCGATGCTTGACAGGCTTGGCCTCGCAACCTTATATCCGCGCGACCTTGGCGAACGCGCCGATATGCCTGCCGATTTAAGCTGGATTTCGGGCCTTCGCCGCCCTGGCGGGGTAGCTCAGTTGGTTAGAGCACGGGAATCATAATCCTGGGGTCGGGGGTTCAAGTCCCTCTCCCGCTACCAAAAATCGAAGGTACGACCCGGAGACATGGGTAACAGAATGTACCTAAGACATGGGTGACAACCTCGTGCCGAACGGGTTGTCGATGGTCTGCAAGGTTCTCT
>NZ_JAMYOQ010000036.1:0-56267 GCF_040319905.1 Mesorhizobium sp. M0833
GCCGCCGACCCACAGCAACTGGCCCAGATCCTGTGCATCGAGGAGGAGCGCGTCGTTGCCCGCGACAACACAGTCGCCTTCGCGCGCATGCGATTGCAACTCCCGCACAGCCCGATCCGACATCACTTCGTCAAAGCCGCGGTCAAGGTCAGGCAATACCCCGATGGGACGCTCGCGGTCTTCCACGGGCCCCGCCGCATCGCCCGATACACGCCCGACGGCGCCACAATCCAAGAAACCTGCCGCGCCGGGCAAGCCGCGTGAACCGCTTCGACGCAAAACTGAAGCGGACAAATGATGTGCTACCAAACCGGACAACTTGATTTGCTACCGACATAGGTGAGTGATGCAATATTTTTACATATGGCCGAACGTCGCTGGTGGACTTGGTGAAAACACCGTTCTTGACTCGAGTGTCCATCCGCCAATCGTGACCAAGCTTCACTACGTTATAGAGGGCTGGTTTGGCGATGTGATCGTTACGACGTTCCCGTGTTACCTCGTCACCGAAGACACCCAGCGCGCACTGCAAAAGATGGGTTTTTCAGGCGCGACGTTCGCCGACGCCGAAGTGACAACATCCGAAGAGTTTCATGAGGATCAACCTGGGCAGGAACTTCCACCCTTCGTCTGGCTTAAAGTGAATGGCAAGGCCGGCCGGGACGATTTCGGGATCGCAGCGGACTATCGCCTCGTCATCTCGAAACGCATTCTTGATTTGCTGGAATCATTGGGAATACCGTTTGCTGTCATCGAGCCTTACGATGGTAAGTAGCAATGAGGTTGGGCTTTCATTTTTTTGATCCTCATTAGGTGAATGGTGGACTATTTTTACATAAAGCCCAATGTCGCCGGCGGAATAGGCCGTGGCACCATCATGGACACAAGCGTTCACCCCCTGTTGTGAGCAAACTCACCTACCAGATGGAAGGATGGTTCGGCGATGTTATCATTGCTGGCGATCTGCGTGTGGTCATATAGAGCGTGTGCTGAATCTACTCGACCGCTTTGGTATTCCGTCAGCGACGATTGAGCCCTACGACGGTCGGTAGTGCTATTGTTGCCATAGTTCGCGCCGTAGTGGATGTGCATGAAATCAATCCAGTGAAGTTTGGCGGCAGTTCACCGACAACAGGGGTATGCCGTGGTGGAACCAGTTGCTGAGCGACCTGGGACGATAGCAATGGGACATATTTAACTGAGGGACATTCGACGCACCGGCTGAATCCGCAGTCGTCGACGGCCTGTCCGCACGGTTGGGAGTCGTGCTGCCAAGGATTACATGATTTCCTCAAAGAGCATAATGGAGGCGAAGGTTTCATCGGCAATAACTATACTATTTTTTTAAAGCCGAAGAACTGGCTGACTTCAACCGCGGATATGAGGTTGAAAAATATGCGCCAGGCATCTTCTTATTCGCATCTGACGGAGGAGGTGAAGGCTATGGCTTCGACACTGAAGATGCGGCCATGCCAATCGTACGCATCCCATTCATAGGTATGAATCGGCAATCCGCTGAGACGATAGCGCGTGACCTCGCCGATCTATTTGCTCGGTTGGTGGACTGAAAATGCCCGACCAAAATAGATATTTGCGCCCCAAGGGCATGGAGCTGTTTGAGATCGGCGATCCAGTCAGTTTGGAGAATAAGATCTGGTTGACCAGACAAGGGCATTTTGAAGCGGTGCGCTACTGGAATCGAGCTATCGGGATTCTGCTTAAGGCGGCGCCGGAGAAAGCGGCACCGGCGGATGGGTAGGGTACGGGGAGCACTGACCTTGCGGAGGCCATGACGCTTTCGGCCGATCATTGTGCAAGTTTACGAACCCGGTGTAATGCAACTCGTCCCTAGATCTCAACATGATCGAGGGAGTATCTTCCAGAAAACACTGCATCCGAATGGCCGAGGAGGATTTTCCCTATGGGGAAAAAAATGAAGTTGCTGGATATCGTTGGGCGGTTGTCGGAATTTGACGAGGAGGACCCGGTCTACGCAGCGGAGCCCACAATCTACGCGGCGGAGCCTTGGACAGAGGATTCAGACGCGATGGTTCTGCCTCAGCAGGATGGGGTGTTGGTACCACCCGAGGCAGCTAAAGAGGGCCTGGCATACTTTCTCGAAATCAACCTTGCGATCGAGATTACCGAGGCTTTGGTTGCATCGCAGAAAGAAAAGCCAAGCATTTCTGCCATCTGCGAACGGGTTATTTATTATGCCACCTATGATGCGTGAAAGGTTAAATGTTGACTAACCCACGTTATGACGGACAGCCGCTGCTTAGGCTGCTCGATGTTTATGTGCTCTGGGCGATCGGAGAACTTTCTCAAGAGTCGGAGGATGGCTTGAAAAGGATGGCCCCCAAACTGCGATCGATCTATGGCGGCGACGGACAATGGCATGACGCAATAGCCCACTCTATGCACATGCCCGAGGGAATGCCGGCAGCAATCCGGGATATGTGGGCAAGGAATCTCGAGATCGCCCGCGTCAATGGTGTAACCCTCCCACCCCAGAAATTTGCCGAGATGTTCGTGGACGAAAATTTCGCGGGTTGAACGTTCTTCTCTCTGAGGCTGCGCTATAGCTAGAATTTGCTCAAATCCACTGTGATCCGCAACGGGCTGGTTTTGACGCCTGGCGGCCAACACCTCTGGATTGATTTCGTAAGTTGCTGGGCCGCTTCCGCGGCTGCTTCCGAATGAGGTTCGTAGGATACGACTGTAACCGACTTGACCTTGCCGGCCTTGTCCAATGTCACCTCCAAAATGGCTTTGACACGATTGTCGACGGCGGCCACCGGCAAGACCAGGCATTCGTCAATCCGCCCAACACTGACAGCCTGTCTGGCGTGTGCGGAAACCGAACAAACAACCAGCAGTGAGGTAATCAAAAATCGCATCGTCGCCCCCTTTGGAGAGCAGACGATAGCGCCGAGGTTTAATCAGCGGAAGGACCAAATCATCGGGGGAAAGGATGCGCCGAGGCTGAAGCTGTTTCCCCGCTCCCCGTAGAACGGGGAGCGGGGGCTGATCGGCCGTCGCCAGCGCTACGCTCAATAATTGCCGTTATAATACCGGTCATCGCAGGGGGCGGTGTAGATGCGGCCGTAGCGATCCTGATAGCGGCAGAGCTGTTCGCCGCGCGGTTGCGGGGTGGTGGCGTTGCCGACGACCGCACCGAGCAGGGCGCCGCTGGCTGCGCCGATAACCGTGCTTTTGGTGTTGCCGCCTATGGCCTGGCCGGCAAGCGCACCGGCGCCGGCGCCAAGCATCGCACCGGTGCTGGTTCTCTGCTGTGCTTCGGTCTGCGCGCAGCCTGCCAGCGCGGCGGTTACGAACATGGCGGCAATGGCTCTGGACATGGTCATCGTCTGATACTCCCTTGAAGTCTATGAACTAATACGCGGGCTGATTTTGCCAAGTACGGTCGCATTTGCGGCGGAACATAGGCACCGTGCCTCACGAAATAAGACATGGTTGTTTTTGTCTGACGGCCGGAGACGACGGCTCGGCAAGACGATGCCCAAACGAGACTAATCTTCGACGGCCCCATGTGCCCGATCTGCTTTTTCTACGCAGCGGCCAACTCTTCCTCGAATCCTCAAAAATGGAGAAATCGAATGACACGAGGTCTTGCCCGGACGCTTTCGCGTGCCGCCGCCAGAGAAGCCGGCCTTGCCCCGTCCAAGGCGGGGCTTACCGCCAGGACGACCGGACAGGGCGGCGCCTACCGCACCGTCTTCTCCTTCAATGCCATGCCGGTGCCGGTCACCGATGCACTGGCCTATGCCAGCCAGAAGCTGTTCGATTTCATCGATGGCAAGATCCGTATCAAGGGCGGTACGGCCCGGCTGCAGTTTGCGGTGCTGACTACCCGCGCGTCGACCATCAACGACAATGCCGCGCTGACCTGGTCGCTCGGCTCGGCGGCAGCATCGAGCGCTGTGCTTGCCGGAACCATGGTCAATGTGCTGGCGGCGACCGGCCGTGCGCTGGATGGCGCGGGTGCCGCGCTGTCGAGCGCGTCGATTGCCGATGTTGCCGCAGCCTTGACGCTCGACGGCACCGTGACGCCGGTCGACCTCTATCTCAACCTGGCGTTTGCCACCGGCACCGACATCGATGCCGACGGCACGATTGCCGTGACCGGCACGATCACGCTGCTCTGGGAGAACTGGGGCGACAATGCGTAGGCGCCAATCTCCTTCCTTGAGGGGGAGATGTCGCCGAAGGCGACAGAGGGGGTCGGTTCGACCGGGCGCGACCCCCGGCGACAGATGAGGTCGGCGCTCCACGCGCGGCTACCCCCTCTGGCCTGCCGGCCATCTCCCCCTCGAGGGGGGAGATACCAAGTTCACCGCCAGTGCTCTCATCACCGGCCTTCAAACTCTCAGCAAAAGGAATCTTCTCATGACAGATCTGGCAGACGCCGGGTCCGTGGTGGCGGCGCCACCGGCGGGCAACCTTGCACGGCCACCGGCCAACGGGGACAACGGGTCCGCCCCGCCTGCGGCCAAAAGTTGGTTTGACGGTCTTTCCGAAGGCAACCGCAAGCTTGCTGAAACCAAGGGCTGGACCAAGCCTGAAAGCCTCGATCGAGTTTTCGCCTCCTATGCGGAGCTGGAGCGGCAGCAGGGTGAGAGCCTGCGCGTTCCGGCAGCCGATGCAGCCGCGGAAGACTGGGACAGGTTCCATGCCCGGCTGCCCGAGGCGATGCGTCCGCTGACCTCGCCCGAGAAGGTCGAGTACCGGCGCCCCGACGGGCTCCCCGAAAACTTCGCCTATTCGGACGAGCTCGCCACTGCGTCCAAGGCCTGGGCGGTCGAGGCCGGTGCTACCCCGAAGGTTGCACAGGCCTATCACGACCGCTTCGTCGGCTACATGGCCGAGCAGGCCAAGGCACAGCAAATCGCCGTTGCCCGCTCGGTCGAGACTACGCACGACGACCTCGTGCGGGATTGGGGACCGACCGGGAGCGATGGCTTTCGCCAGAAGCTCGAGGTCGCCAACCGGGCGATGAAGAAGCTCGGCCTGGTCAATGCCTACAAGGCGAAGGGCATCCTTCTGCCGGACGGCGCCTTGACCGACCCGCAGATCGCCAAGGCGTTCCACGCTATCGGCGAGCCGATGTTCCGCGAAGACACGATCGACGGCAATGCTGCCTTGAGCGGAGGCAACCCCTTCAAGCGCAATGCCGCCGGCGAGCGCAACCTGACTGGCATCTCGGCGCTCGTCAAAAGCGACCCCGCCCGCGCCCGGCGGCTGGCACGCGAGGCCGGCGAAAACCCCGACCTGTGGATGCCCAACAACCCTCTTTGACCCCAAACCTGAAGGAAGACAAAAATGGCAGACGCCTACACCCGTATCGCGGACGCGATCGTTCCGTCCGTCTACGCGCAATACTCGTTCGAGGAGCACGTCCAGTCGCTGGAGATTTACCAGGCCGGGATCCTGTTTTCCGACCCGTCGATCGCCTCGAAGCTCAGCCTGGGCGGGCGCTCCGTCGACATGCCCGGCTGGAAGGATCTCGGCAACGATCCTTCCGAGCCGGTCAATGACGACCCGGCCGACTCGATCGAGATGAAGAAGATCGGCGCGCGCCGCGAAGTCGCGGCCCGCAATGTGCGTGCGCAGGCCTGGGGCATCCCGGACCTGACCTCGATCCTTGCCGGTGACGATCCGCAGAAGCTCATCGTGCGTCGCCAGACCGACTACTGGCAGCGCGCCAACAAGCTGACGCTGCTCGGAATCCTGAAAGGCGTGCTGGCCGACAACATCGCCAATGACGGCGGCGACCTGGTGCGCGTCACCGGCGCCTCCATCGTCGACACCGACATCATCGAGGCCGCCTATCTGATGGGCGACCGCGCCGACAAGTTCAAGACGATCTGGATGCATTCGAAACAGATGAAGGCACTGAAACTCGCCGATCTCATCGACTATGTGCCGTTGTCCGAGCAGGGCGGGCCGCTGATCCCCTATTACATGGGGCTGAGGGCCGTCGTCGATGACGACATTCCGGTTGCCGGCGGCGTCTACACCGCGTTCATGTTCAAGGACAAGGCGATTCTGTGGAACGAGCTGCCGGTCAACACCGAAGGCGGGCCGCTCGAGTTCGACCGCAAGCCGCGGCAGGGCCATGGCGGCGGCGTCACTGAAATGGTCGGCCGCCGGCATTTCGTGCCGCATGTGCCGGGCACCCGCTTTCTCGACGCGTCCTCGGCCGGCGAATTCGCCACCGATGTCGAGTTGGCACTGGCGGCAAACTGGGACCGCACGGCCTCGAGCGTCAAGCACATGACGTTCATCGCGCTGAAGACGACCGAGTCCTGATCGGCGAAGGGGCGGGCGTCCGACGTCTCGCCCCTTCGGGACGCCAGGTCGGCCACGGTGGCGAATCCCAAGTTCACCCGCTGCGCTGCGTCAGAGTGATGTGAATTTTGGGGTTCGCTACAACATTCATGTTGCCCTTTGGCCAATCGACGGCACCAAACAGTTACAAGAAAGGGCGATGCTGACTGTCTCGGCAAGGGAGGTAACTATGAACATGAAGTACAAAACAGTTCAGGAAGTGCTCCGAAAAGCGGGGATTGTCATGAGCAAGAAGGGGGAAGTTCATCGCATAAACTTCTTCAGCGGTCTGGAAAACACCGCCTACTACACGCCGAGTCTTCAGGATGCCCTGGACAAGGGCTTGGCTATGGCAGGAGGTGCCGGAAGGGCGAAATCAGGCGCCTTTGTCAAGTCAGCCGAAACAGGGCAGTGGATCGCGACCAGCGCACGCGTCGGCTGACACAATCAAGGCAAGACATCGCCGCGTTGCGCGGCGGTGTCGTGAAACTGCAATAGCCCAAGCATTGCCGTCTTTCTTGCTCGAATGGGAAAAAGACGGCTGACGAAGCGTCTGCCACGCCATTTCCTGACGGGCGGTTGGTGGCGTGACGGCCTCATGCACGAGACGTGCAACATCTGCCCAAGCCAAAATCACAAGAAATCCCCAGCCGCCTCGAAGCGGCTTTTTGCCGTGGAGACACCATGCCCCGTTTTCCCCGACCAACCACACAGCCGGAGGCCTGAGCTATGGCCATCACCCCGCTCGACATCGCCAACATGGCGCTCGCCGTGCTCGACGAGACGCCGATCGACAGCCTCGACCAGGACGCCAAGGCGGCGCGCCTGCTCAATCTGCATTTTGACCTGACCCGCGAGGCCGAATTGACCAAGCACGCCTTTGTCTTCGCCATCCTGGCGGCCTCGGTCGCCGGCTTCGACACCGGCAGCGGTGCTGGCACGCTGAACTTTGCCTATGAGCTTCCTGCCGATTGCCTGCGGCCCTTGCCGCTGACGGGGAATGGCGAGCCGGACGGCGTTCCGCTCTCATGGCGGCAGGAGGCCGGGCTGATCTATTCCGATCAGGCCGGCCCGCGCATCATCCGCTATGTCGCCAACCTGACCGACCCCAACGACTGGGACGCGCTGTTCAGCGAAGTGATGGTGGCGGCGCTCGCCGTCAAGATCGCGCATCCCTTGACCCACAAGGCCGGCATGATCGACGTCGCCCGCAGCGCCTATGACAGGGCGCTGGACGCCGCCTACTCGGCCAATGCCATCCAGCGCGGCGGCAGATTATCCAGAACCTCCTGGGCTCTCCAGCGCGGCGACAACAGGTTCGTCGGCCGATGACCACGCTCTATCCGGTCCAGGACGCTTTCATCCGCGGCGAGATTTCTCCCCGCTTGCATGCTCGCGCCTCGCTCGAGCTTTACCGGGCGGCGCTGTCGAAATGCACCAACTTCGTCACGCTGCCGCATGGCGGCATCAGGAAGCGCGGCGGCACCTATTTTTGCGCTGAGGTGAAGGCTCCATCAAAGGCGACACGGCTGATCCCGTTCATCTTCTCGGCCGACCAGGCCTATGCGCTCGAATTCGGCGATCTCTACATCCGCGTCTATGCCTATGGTGCGCGTGTCGGCACGGTCGAAGTCGTTTCGCCTTATCTCGAGGCCGATCTGTTCGACCTGCAATTCGTCCAGTCGGCAGACCAGATGTGGATCACCCACAAGGATCATCCGGTCAAAGTGCTGACGCGCACCGCGCACACGACCTGGACGCTCGCCGATTTCGTCTTTCTCGACGGCCCATACGACAAGATCAACACCACCGCCACGACGTTGACACCGGCCGCAACCGGCAACGCCATGCCGGTCATGGCCTCGAATACGCTGCCAAGCGGCACGGTCAGCAACAGCAACGGCTCATCCGACGTGTGGCAGGTGTTCGATGGCGACAAGCAGAAGGGGGAGAACATAGCGGGCTTTCCGAGCGGGTATCTGCGCTACCAGTTCGGCGGCGGCGGGACCAAGACGGTCGACGCCTACTGGATTACCGCCACGAATGATCACTCAGACACTGCATCGCCGACCCAGTGGCAATTCCAGGCCTCGCACAACGGCACCGACTGGACGACGCTCGACAGCCGGGACGGAGAGACCGGCTGGTCCAAGTCGGAAACCCGCTTCTTCGACGGCTTCAACAACACGGTTGCCTACGAATATTATCAGCTGCTGTTTTCAGGTGGCGGCAGCGATGGAACCGCTATCGCCGAACTGGCCTTGCACGAATACGCGCCGTCGCAAACGCCGTTCGATCTTTCGGCCTCCTCGATCGTCGGCATCAATGACGGCATCGGCTTCCAGACCAGCGATATCGGTCGCGCCATTCGTCTGCTTGGCGCGGACGGCTTCTGGCGCTGGGCCAAGATCATTGGCCGGACCAGCACGACGGTAGTCACGGTCCAGTTATACGGGCACGCTCTGCCCGATCTCAGCCCGATCATCCGCTGGCGTCTCGGCACGTTCGTGCCCGGCAAGTACGTCCAGAGCGGTTCGCTTTACGAGGAGCGCCTGGCGTTCAGCCGAAAATTCTCGGTCTATGCCTCGCAAACTGGCGATTTCGATAACTTCGCCACCGGTGAGAAAGACACCGACGCGCTGGAATTCGTGCAGGCAGGTGGCGGCCAGGCCAATGACATTACGTGGGTGGCGGAATCGGACGGTGCGCTGATCATCGGAACGCTTGGCGGGGTGAGGGCGCTGTCGGGCTCGGGCATCGACGAGGCGCTGACGCCGTCCTCGTTCAAGAACCGCCGGTCGCGGACCTTTGGCTGTGCCCCGCTGCGTCCCGTCGATGCGGGGCAGTCGTTCCTATATGTCACCCGCTCCCGCAAATCGATCGCCGAGCTAACGCAAAACGCCACCGGTCGCTTCACTTCCGACGATGTCGGTCAAATATCGGAGCACATTGCGAAGAAAGGCGTCGTCGAACTCGCCTTCCAGACCGACCCCGACCCGCTGCTGTGGTTTCCGCTCGGGGATGGCGAGCTCGGCGGCTACACGCAGCAGCCGTCGCAAGACGTTCGCGGCATGCATATCCACCAGATCGCCGGAAGCTTCGCTGGATCGAACTGGGCTGTTGTCGAAAGCGCCGTGGTGACGCCCGGCCAGGACGGCAACGACGATCTCTGGCTGATCGTCAAGCGCACGATCGGCGGCGTGACCAGGCGCTATATCGAAATAAAAACCGCGCCGTTCGAGTATGGCAGGATCGGCGATGCATTCGAAGTCGACTGCGGCCTGACCTATGACGGCGTCGCTGTCGGCACGGTCTCAGGGCTTGGTCATCTCAACGGCGAAACAGTCGACGTCCTGGCCGATGGCAAGGTCTACAAGGGCCTTGCGGTGGCGGCTGGCGCGGCTTCGCTGCCCGGTGGGGCTACGGCAGCCAAATGGCAGGTCGGGCTCGGCTACCAGTCCGAAGCCAACACGCTGGAGCTCGATGTCGGCGGCCGCGACGGATCGATCGTCGGCCGGCGCAAGAAGGTGGCCAAGCTCATTCTTTCGCTGCTGGAGACCGACACAACCGGGCTTCAGGTCCAGTCGTTCATCCGCGGCCGCTGGGAGCAGGTTCGCATCCCGTCCGTGATTGCTCCCGATGGCATGGCGAAATTGTTCACCGGCAATGTCGAGGTGCCGATCGACGACAGCTGGGAAGGGCAGGGGCGGGTGAAGATCCGCCACCTCAATCCAACGCCCTGCACGATCAGGGCGATAACGCCGGTGTTCGACGCCGAGCCTTAGTTAATCTCCCCCCTCGAGGGGGAGAGATGTCGCCGAAGGCGACAGAGGGGGTCGGCACGTCCTGACGCGGCCTCCCATCGCGAATTGAAGGGGTTGGCGCTCCACGCGAGACGACCCCCTCTGGCCTACCGGCCATCTCCCCCTCGAGGGGGGAGATCACTTCTCTGTCCTCCATCGCTTCCCCAACCGAGGAACCCACCCGTGACCCCAACCCATGCCGAAGACCTCGGCAGGGCGCGGACGGCTGCCGATTTCGCTGCCATCCGCGCCTTGCTCGACACCGACCTTAACAATGCCATCGCCCGCAAGCAGGAGCTGCAACAGGCCGAGGATCGCGCGATTTTCGGCGAGGGCGACCTGGCAGCAGCCCGTGCCGCCCTTGACGACTGCAACGATGCAATTGCGCTGATCGAGCAGACCATCGAGGCAGCGGACAAGCGCCGCATCGCCGCCGCCCGAAGCGAAGCCCGCGTCGACATTGAAGCGCTTGGCGCCGAGATCCGAACAAAGGCGGCTTCCCTCGGTGAGCGCTGGAGGAGCGTTCACGAGCTGATCGAGCAGCTGCGCCAGGAGCTGTTCGCGGCCGATGCCTTGAGCCGCGCCGTCGCCACCGCCAACGGCATTCTTGATGCCGACGGCGCCGTCGACCTGAAGGTCAACCTGACCACCATCCGGCGCACCGCCATGGCCGGCCCGCGGGCCACAGCACCCACGCGTCTCAGCCGCCCGGCAATCCAGGCCGACCGGCTGCTTTTGTCCTTTCTCAGCCCCGGCGGCGTGCTCGACCGGCGCTCTGCGATCGGCGCACCGGTCGACGGCATCAAAAGCAAATTCATTCCCGCCGGCGAACGAGGCTGACCATGTGCACACTAGCTCTTATCGGTACGGCGCTTTCCGTCGGCGGCGCGCTGGCGGAAGGCCAGCAGTCCAAGCAGATGGCCGACTACCAGGCCAAAGCCTATGAACAGCAGGCGCGGGCCGACGCCCAAAGCTCGGCCTTCGAGCAGGGCCAGGAGCGCCACAAGCAGGATCTCCTCCAGGCGCAGGCGCGTGCCCAGGCCGGCACTTCGGGCGTCGCCATCGCAGGCTCGCCGACCGAAGTGCTGGCCGCCAATGCCAGGCAGGGCCAGCTCGACCTCAAGGCGATCCAGTACGGCTCGCAGCTGCGCCAGAACGGTCTCGCCACGCAAGCGGCGATCGCGCGCTTTTCCGGCAAGCAGGCGGTGGGCGCCTCGATCTTCAAGGCCGGCGGCAACCTCGTGTCGGGCATCTCCGGCCTCTACGACCCGGCCAAGGCGGTGACGTTCGGCAGAAGCGCCTTCCCGCCGGCGCCGGGTGGAGGCCTCTACTGATGGCCACCATCCCGCTCCAGCTTGCCCAACGCCGGCTCGATATCGGCACTGTGGCCTCCTATCCCGACGGCTCGCCGGTGGGCGCCGCCATGCAAGGCTTTGGCGACGAGCTCTCGGCGATTGCCAAGCGCTTCCGGCAGCAGAAGCGGCAGCAGGATGCGTTCGACGCCGACATTATCGGCCGCGAGCTGAACGCACGCATCGCCCACGCCGAGGCCGTGGCGGTGCAGACCGCGCCGGCCGACGGCAGCGGCCTGCACGACTTCATGTATGGCCAGCTCGATCCGCGCAGCGCCGGCGTCGTCAAGCCCGGCCTGTTCGACCAGATCTTCGACGACACCGTGGCGAAAGTGCCGGAGGGCGAACGCGCCAATTTCCTGGCGCAAAAGCAGGCGTTGCGGCTCGCCGGCTCGGCGCGCATGGCCGCGCAGCAGCACGCGCGGCGCCAGAGCTATGAACAGACCGAGTGGAGCGAGGTCGAGCAAATCTATACCGGCTCGATCGCGCAAAGCGACCCGAACGACATAGAAACATTCGAGGCGATCAGGCAGAGCGGGCTCGACCTGATCGGCAAGATGGGCAACCCGCTTGCCCGCCAAGCGGCCGAAACCGCCTGGCGCAGCAAGACGGCGAAAGCGCTCGTCAAGGCGATGATCGCCCAGGACCCGAAGCGCGCCCTGAGATGCTAGGTGGGGGGTCGGGAGCGACTGACGGCAGGACCAAGGACGATACCGTCGAGGCTGTGAGTGGGCCTCCGGCGGATGGAACTGCCGCACCGGCTTCGCTCCGTGACCGCGTAGGCAAGCTTACGCCGGACCAAACGTTGGCGCAGGCTTTTGGGGGCGACATTGCCCCCGAAGAGCGGCCAGGGTTGGTCCAGCAGGCCCGAGCCGCCGACGCGATGCGGCAAGTCGAAAAACGCACAAACATTATCCTGGCCGAGCAGAATGCGCCGGCCGACATCAGGGACAATGGAACCTATTCCGGCCCGATCCCAACGCCGGAACAGTTCGTCGCTCTGTATGGCGCTACCGAAGGCGCCAGGCGCTTCGAGGCGTTCAACAGGACCGTTGAGGTTAATCGTCAATTCCACGGCATGCGCGACCTGTCGAATAACGCCGTGCGGGCCATGGTCAAGGACGCCGACCCCACCGCAGATAGTTCAACGCCGGAAGTGGACAAAGCGCGCCATGACGCTATCGCCACCGCCGCGGACCTGACGTTCAAGGCCAGGCAGGCCGATCCGGGCGGCTATGTCCGCGAGGCATTCGCGAACCTTGATGCGGCCTGGAGCAACCTGTCGAAGCCGGGAGACTATCGGGCGGCGATCATTGGCTCCATCGCCGCCCAGCAACAGTTGGGTTTTGAGACCGCCCAGCCGCTACCCAACTCTGTCGCTGAGGACATTGTCGGCAGACTCAAGGCCCAGCCGCAACACCAGACCGCAGAGCTGCGCAATGTGTTCGCCGCGCTACCGAATCAAGCCGCGCGCGAAGCAGTGCTGAGCCACCTGCTTCAGACCAGCGCGTCCCAAACAGATAAAAGCATCGCGGACAGGTCGGTCCGGGCAGTTGTAGTCGACCCGATGATGCTGCTCGATTTAGCCAACACTGTCGAGCCAGGACGATCGGTATCAAACGCGGAACTCACCAGCTACTTACCGACGAATCAAGAGTGGCTCGGGAGATTGATAGCCGGCGACAGTGAGCGGGGGAGCCTGTGGCGTCTTCTCGCGCAAAAACTCGTGGGCTCCGATGGGCTTGGCGAAGACAGCATCTCGGTGGCCGACTTCACGCCATTGGCGGCGTCGTTTGCACTGGAGAAGGCTGGAAATGCAGCGCTGGAAGGTAACTACGGCGAAACACTGCTCAATGCCGCGGGCGCAATTCCTGGCGATAGGTTGGCGGCCGTGGCGCTGGAACGCGTCGCCGCGAAGATTGCCAAGCCATGGGTAGAGAAACTCCCAATATTTTCGAGGCTGCCGACTGACCTAGCCGAAGGCGGCGAGGCGCTTTTTCATGGTGTAGATGCCGAAACCCTTAGACACCAGCAAGCGCTTGCGCGCTCGGTCTCGCCACCAATGTCACGCCGGAAGACACCACCCGGCGAAATATCCGACAGTGCAGTTGAAACCGCGCTATCAGCTGCGATGCTTGCTAGGGATACGTCCAAAGTTAAACATGCCGGGGCGAAGGTTGGATGGGCTCCGTCCAACGACTATCGAAAAACCTTTTTCGATGCGAATCCTAGTCTCAACAAAAGCGACTATAGAGTGCATCATGGCGTCGAGTAGGGAGTTTTTAAGAGGTATCCCGGGCTTTTTACAGAGCAAGAGCTGCATTCAATCGAGAATCTTCGTGGAATCCGGAACGAGTTCGACATAAACTTGCACCTGAAGGTAATTCGCAGCGAATGGGAATATTTCTATAAGAAAAACCCTCATGCCACTCGTCGGAATGTTCTTGACTATGTTACAGAAATCGACAAGAAATATGGGCATTTGTTCGATCCACCAATAGGTGAATGATGAGATACTTTGAATTCTACCCGATGTGGCCGGCGGATTGGGTGACGGCACTGTCATGGATACCAGTGTCCACCCTCCTATCGTAAGCAAGCTCGTGTACCAGATGGAGGGATGGATCGGTGATGTTCTTATAACAAGCTTTCCATGTTTTCTCGTGACGGAAGAGGCCGCGCACGCATTGTCAGAAATCGGCTTCACCGGAGCGACATTCGCCCCTGTCGAAGTCGTAACGGCCGAAGATTTCCGCGAACTTCAGCCCGAGGTAGAGCTTCCATCTTTCGTGTGGCTGAAGGTTAGCGGGAAAGCGGGTCGCGATGACTTCGGCATCGCCAAGAATCTTAACCTCGTCTTATCTGAGCGAGTCTTCGATGTGTTTGATGAACGAGGTCTCCCTTCCGCTACCATCAAGCCGTTCGACGTTCGGCAAGAGTAGGCTGGTGCCGTCAGATTGATCGGCTGATTAATTGGAGATCGCAATGTTCGAGACATTTCGCCAAAACTTCCCGGTGGATAGCAGGGTGCCCGCGGACACCGGCAATTTCTCCCTGGATACGAAAGTGCCTGGGTTAGCCGAGTTGCTGACCAGCTTCGGCGGTGCTTCGTTCAAGCACGGTTTGTACAGGATAATCCGGGCGCAGGACGTGGCACGTTGGAACGCACGTGTCTGCCTGGGTTTTCCGGAATTCACCGGCCGGATCACCTGCTTTGGTTATGATTGGCTGGGGACGGCGCTTGCAGTCGACAGCCAAAGGCTGGAACAAGGGGAACCTGGTGTCGTGATGTTCGAGCCCGGCACGGGAGAGGCGCTCCAAGTGCCGGCCAACATCCGCACCTTCCACGAGGTCGATGCCATAGAGGATGAAGACGCGGCGTTGGCCGCCAATCTTTACGCTGATTGGGGCGAGGCTGGTGGCGCCGAGCCGGCTTACAACCAATGCATCGGCTATAAGATACCGCTGTTTCTCAACGGCAAGGACGAAATCAAAAACCAGGAGCTGTCGGACCTGGAAGTTTATTGGCACATAATGGGCCAACTTATTGCGAAGGTGAAAGACCTGCCACCGGGAACACCTGTCAATATCCGAGACCTTCTCTAAAACAGGGGTTTTCCGCTGAGCCGCCACTCGGGACTCCCGTTCGAAGCATGGCTAGAAGCGGTATTTGCCTCTGGTCCGAAGGGGTGCGACCCCCGCGGTCTGTGATGCGCTATCCGTTTTGTGGCCGGACGGTCCGGGTAGAGCGTGCCGCAACTAGCCAGCGGTCTGATTGTGGTCACGATGCTGGCTTATGGCCTGATAACCGCAGAGCGGTCCAGTCGGTGGTGCCTTCTGGATCGTCTCCCATTTCAGACGAAGGATTGACCTGTTGCGCACTGACTCTTTTTCGACCATGGCAAGGATCGTTTTTCTGCTCACCTTGGCCGGCGTTCTCCTGCTCGCGCTTTCGCCGGTGCGCTTCCTGCAGGAGTTGGACCTGGGCTTCACCTTCCACCACGACAAGCTCAACCACGCCGCGGCATTCGCGGTGCTGGCGGCGCTTGGAAGCCTCGGCTGGCCGGAACACAAGACGAGACTGGTCCTGCTCCTCGCCATCACCGGCGCGGCGATCGAGCTTCTTCAGGGCGCCCAACTGATCGCGCGCGATATGGATATCCGCGACTGGGTCGCCGACTGCGCCGGCATGGCCTGCGGACTGGCGGCGATGGGCGGCACAAGAAGGCTCATTGGCGGATTGCTGTAGCCCGTTGCCGCTCTCTCTCCGGAAAATCGCCGGCTGCGCCGGATAGCGCGGTGTCCGGCCGCGTAGCTTAAGTTTCCCACCGACAGCACTGAACCCCTTCCAGCCTCGCTTATGCGGGGCTTTTTTATGGAGCAAAGCCCTCATGTCCCGACCTGCAACTGCCGCCGTTCGCCTCCTGACCGGCGAACGCGAACCCGTGCGCCTCGCGACCACGGCCGACATCCTACTGCACGGCCTGCAGGCGATCGACGGCGTGCCGGCCGAGGTCGGAGACCGCGTGCTGGTCAAGGACCAGGCCGACCCGACGCAGAACGGCATCTACACGCCGAGCGCAGGCGAATGGTTCCGCGCCGCCGATGCCCGCACTACGCGCACCCTGCAGAAGGGCACGACGGTCCACACCCAGATCGGATCGGTCAATGCGGACCGCGTGTTCGAGTTCACGGCCGACGAACCGGCCGTCGGCGCCGATGCCATCACCATCGCCGCATCCGTTCCGCCCGACATCGCGGAGATGGTCGACGAGGTCGAAGCATTGCGCGATGAAACCCAGGCGCTGAAGGATGCTGCCGAAGCCAGCGCCGGCCAGGCATCCGCCAGCGCAGCCGCTTCCGCCGCGAATGCCGGGCAAACTACAGCCGACCGGGCTGCGACCAATTCCGATGCCGTCGCCGCCGCGGCGGCCGTCATCAACGCTCAGGCCGCACGCGACGCATCGCTTTACGGCAAGGGCATTTTCCCGACGACTGCCGCCGCAATCGGCTTCGGCGTTGCCGGCAACGGTGCGATCACGCCAGGCTCGGGCGGCGCCAACGGCACATTCGACCTGGCGTTTACCGGCGGCACCGGGTCGGGCGCTGCCGGCCGCTTCGTGGTGGCGGGCGGCGCGCTGACGCAGATACTGATCACGGCGCCGGGCTCCTACACAGTGGCGCCGACGTTCAGCTTTGCGGCGTCGGCAGGACTGGCCGGCGCCGCCGCTGCGGCGGTGCTGGGCAGGAATGTCGATGTCGGCGAGTATTTCTGGACCGAAGTTTCGACTGGTTCTTTGGGGTTGTTCAATGTCGGGGCCGGACCGGTGGCAGTTGATACGGGCGTCCGGGCGGCAACGGCGGAAATTGGCCTGATCAGCTCAAGGATCGTCGGACCCGTTCCAATCACGGGTTCCGTCGGCGGCACGGTGATTACGAACGACAGCGTCTATTTCTGGCCTGGATCGCTGTCGACGGTCGATGAATATCTGTCGACCTTGGAGCTTGGATTTGGCATCGTGCCGGGAACAGCCCACATCCTTATTGCCCACGTCGAGGGCGACGGGACGCTTAGCCTGGTTTCCGAGCAGACAATGTCCGTTCCAGCCGGCCCGTCGTCTGTTGTTTCAGGGCTTTCGATCCTGAAGCCTGCCGGCAGCGTCATGGGCGTCCAGCGCACTGGCGCTGGTAGCTGGTACTACACTGCCGGGGCAATTCCGAACGGCGAAGTCGAGTGGTTCACGGCGGCGGTTCCGGCCTCGCACACTGCCAAGACTATAGGCGCTGTAAATGGTCCGCAGTGGAAGGCGACCTTCACCGGCGAAGTCGCCGTCAAGGCGCGTGCTGCCTATACCACGGCAAACGGTCTCGTTTCCGCTGTCGGCGTTAGCCAGGAAATCGGCTGGCCGACGCTGGTCAACACGGGGTCGGACGTTCCGGGCAGCTACAGCGTCATCATGCAGACGCCAGCGCCGGCCGACGGCCATATTACAGCGGTGGACGTTGGCGCTGGCGCTGGCGCCGGCGCTGCGCTCATTCATGTAGTGGACTATCTCGGCGGGTTGGTGGTCAACATCCTAAGCACATATGCGGTGACGCTGGTCAACGGGGTCGTTCATATCCCGCTGGGTATCCCAATCCCAGCCGGCAAATATCCGGCGATCAGCGGTGGCGCCTACAAATTTCAAAACAACGTCAACCCGCAAGGCATCCCGGCATGGATCAAATCAGGCGCGCTGTCGAATGGCGCGACCGTAGCATCGTCCGCCCAGCATCGGTACGAGGTCCGCTTTACGATCAAGACCGGTCTGCTCGCCGATGCCGACCGGGCCTTGACCGGCGGCGCTAGCAATACCGGCATGAACCTGCTGGCTAGCGCCGATCCTAACGGCGTCGTCGATGCGACCGCGCTGTTTGCGTCCGCGGCGAGCGCTCATCCCAATCCCTATGTGCCGCCTGGAAATTTCGCCTTGACGGCCATTCCCGCATCTGGCGACGGTTTTTGGGGACCTGGCAAGCCGGCCGTCAACAGTAAGCGCTTCTTCATTCCGCGCCGGCCGTCGCTGCAAAATCTCTATGACGGCTTTCGCGCGACGATGGCCGAACACATCGCCAACAACGATGTGCTCTGCCTGATCGCCGATAGCATCGGCCATTGGGCGCTTGCCAGCGACGGGCCGAAACACTGGTTCAACCTGGTTACGCGTTTTGCCAATATCGGCATTGCCGACGATGAACCGGGCATGACTGCTTTGCGGCCAAGCTCTACCTACCTTCCGACTTTCTATGGCGTTACCGCCGCCGGGAGCGTGTCGACAGGGTCGCGCGGGCCGATCGGCGAGAGCATCATCCTCGCCGCCGGCGCTTCCTTGGCGTTTACCGGCACCTATGAACAGGTCGACGTCCACTACACTCAGGACGCCGCTCAGGGATCGCTTGCCTTTGTCTTCAACGGCGGCGCGGCGTACAAAACCGTCAACTGCGCCGGCGCCCTGGCGCTTGATAGGTATTCGGGGCCGTCGCTCACCGGGCAGGCGGCAAGCGGCAATTACACTCTTACGGCTGTCGGCGGTCCTGTCGAGATTACCGGGCTCATCAGGCTTGGCGTCAAGGCGGCCGGCTCGCGTCCGCGCCTGCGCACCTTGCGCGCGGCACACGGCAGCTATGCCTTCTCGTCATTCAACACCGCGCGTCTTACATCGGCCGCCGCTCAATGCGGCTACGCCGGCGGCAAGATCGTGCCCATCCTGGCGCTCGGCATCAATGACAGCTTTGGCACGCCGCCGGCCACGATATCGGCAAACATCGCAACAATCATCAACACGCTGGAAGCGGCCGCTGCACCGCGTATCCTTGTGATGCCGCCGACGCGGCCGTCAGCCGCATGGGATGCAAGCTACACGGGCGGTCGGAGCTATGATGCCGCCCTTGGCGCAATCCGTCAAACCTATCGATCGCGCAATGTGCTGACCATCCCGATCGACGGCTTCGACTACATCAATTCGGGAAACTATCAAGAGGGCTTGCATTTCAACGATGCCGGCCATGACGGCAATGCGCTGCGCTTCATCGAACAAGTCGCGGAAAGGGGATAAGCAATGGCATTCGCTATTCAGCATAAGGGCGAAATCATCACCGAGCTCGAGGAGGGCGAGGAATGGCTGGTGGTGGGCGCAATGATCATGGTCGCAAAGCCGAAGGATCCGGCACACAGCCGCGAAATCCCGGTTCCTGACGGCGACATTGAGGGTCTCGTTGAGGTCTGGGTAGGCGGCGTAGTCGACGCTGGACGCCATTCGCAGGCAATGGCAGGATGAGGTCGGCGGGGGCTATCCTTGGAGGATTGTCTCATGGCGCATGCCGGCAGCATCATCGACATCTATGACGACTATTACGCCGATGGAAAAGTAGCCGCAAAACGGGACATAGCTTCAAACCAGTCGGTCGGGCACATCGAAGCGGTCATTCAAGGCCAATTCTTCGACAGGATTCTTGACATCGGGGCGGGCGAAGGTGCGGTGCTGGATAAGCTGAACAGGAAGGGGCTCGGTAAGAAGCTTGGCGCCGTCGAGATTTCGAAGAGCGGCGTCGAGGCCATCAAGGCAAGAAAAATCGCCAAACTGGACAGCATCGACGTATTCGACGGCTATCACATCCCTCATCCCGACAAGTCGTTCGATCTCGGGCTTGCCATTCACGTCGTCGAACACGTCGAGCACGAACGGATGTTTCTGAGGGAGGCAGCTCGGGTCTGCAAGAAGCTCTATATTGAAGTGCCTTTGGAGCATACGCGAGATCTCAGCAAGGCCATTCGAATGTCAGGGCCGTATGGGCATATCAACTTTTACACGACCCAAACGTTTGAAAACCTTCTCAAAACGTCCGGGCTAAAGGTAGAACGGCTAAAGGTTTTTGCGCACGACCTCGCCTATGAACAGCATTTGGCTGGCGAAAAAAAAGGATGGGTAAAACACAGACTGCGGACCGAATTTCTAAGGTTTGCACCCAAGACGGCGATGCGCAGCATGGCCTACATGGCCGGAGCTCTGTGCTCAAGTCAATGATCTAGCAGCAGCGCCGCCGATTTGCTTTGCAGGATTACCGCCGACCATACTAAAGGGCGGCACGTCTTTCGTGACGACAGACCCCGCACCAACGACCGATCCCTTGCCGATCGTTACGCCCTTGAGAATAATGACGTTGAAGCCGATAAAGACGCTGTCTTCAATCTTCACTGGCGCAATGGTGATCTTTGACCAGTCCTTTTTTCCCTGATGCCAGTCGGCGACATCTTCCTTGCGGTCTTGCCAACCCGTCGCGTGTGAGTTGTGATCGACGACTGTGGTACCCCAACTAATGATCACGTCATCTCCGATTTCGATCTTCTCAGCCGCCACGAGGTGGCTCTTGCCGATATAGGATCTTTTTCCAACGGTGATCTTTGCATCGGCGCGATCGAAGGAAAAGACGCCGTTGATGATGCATTCTTCGCCGATCGCATGCTTGCCTCGCCGCAAACTGCGGACGCTCCGCAGACTTAGCTTCGTTGCGGGGCCGGAGTTGATGCCGGCTAGGCGGTAGAGGAATGGTGGAACGAATGGCATATCAGTTGCGGCCGAAGCGCGACTTTCGCACCCTCTCTGCGAAAAGCTGCGATCGCTCGAAGAAATGCTTCCAATGTTGGTGTTCAGATACCCCTTCGAAGAATGTCCGCGCCGCGTCTTCGAGGTCCGAATCAATATCTTCGAGGTCCGAATCAATAATTGCACGTCGGATTGGTGGCTCGTCGGCTAACTGAGCCGACAACCGAAATTGGCTGTTCGCAATAGACAGGTCAGCCTCCATCATCCATGCGTCTCTTTACGACCTAGCTATTGCGACAAGCGGCGGCGGTTTGCAAGTTGCAAACACCCGCGCCCGCCAGTCTGGACGCCGTTTGAAAATCGCCGAAAAGACGTCGGAAGAATTGCTCTGCGAGGGCCGCTCTGGATGCTGTGCGCACCAACAATGGCACAGCCGGCCGACCAAAAATTCCTACAGCTGGAGTTGTATTTCGGAATTGTCAGGGTTCATCGCTGACGCGGACCCGTCGCCGGCGGAGCCGCTACCGTCTGCTGTCCTGCGGCTTCTGGTGAGGTTCCTGGCGTTTCGACCACCAGACAAAATAAAGCGAACCCATCTTCATCACAGGCACGCGGCGGTCGCGTTCCCGGGCTCGCAACTCACGATAGGTCTTCATCTTCAGAGTGCCGCCAGGCAACCTGATACGCACTGCCATCGGTCCAACTCCCGTTGTGCAACGCAGCAATTTTCGTGCAATGCGGTAAGTAGAGACCTTCCGTCACGGAAGAGTCAACAGCAGCCTCATCAACTTATCTTGCGAGCTCGCCTGCGGAGGCTGAGCGGGCTTCCCAGGCGCATGCCAGGTCGGAAGAATTGGGACGTTCACCGTGGCGACTGGTCGTCAATGAGTCGCTGGCGGTTCGACCACCAGGTGAAATAAACCCGGCCGATCTTGACGACAGGTATGCGGCGGGCGCGCTCGCGATCGCGCAATTCGCGGTACACTTTCACCTTCAGCGTGCCGCCTGGCATTCTGATACGTACTGCCATCGGCCCCCGCCTGATTGTGCAATGCAGCATCAAAACCTTCCGTGGCGGAAGAGTCAACGCCTGTCCGCTGACTTTTTCTGGGATTTGTCGAGCGGTCTCGGAAGTTTGGCGCGCACGGCGGTTCCTGATCCGGCACCGAGGCATCAGTGCCGGGTCGGGATCGTCGGGTGCCCGGGCTATTTCCTGGGCGAGGACTTGTTGGGCGACGATGGGCGATCGGACATGCCGCTCGGCCACCAGATGACGAAATAATTGCCGACCTGCCAAACCGGCACCTCGCGCTTCTGCTCGCGCCGCCGCAGCTCGTCCCTTTTCTTGATCTTCAAAGTCCCGCCTGGAAGCCTGATTCTTATCGTCACGTGTCCTCCCGTACCCGCTACAGGTACGAACGATAGACGGGAACGGTTTCATCCCGGCTAAGCAATTTCATCCAGGTCGAGCAATTTCGGGCGCGGTGGACGCAGGAACCGGGACCGGAGCGAGATCGCCGGAACCGGCTTCATTTGAAGAAATCCGCAATGCCGTTGATGGCCAGCACCGCGTAGACGATCGGTCCGGCGATAAACGCACAATAGAGGCAGAGGATCGCCGCCAGCACCAGCAGCAGCGGCTTGTCGCGACCGACGGCGCGGAGTTCGGACTTCACCGTCCAGCGCGCCGCAGCGGTTTGTTCATCATCAGACATGTGCACCATCCCGCGGCCATTTCACATGGCGGGTCGAAAACATCAACCTTGCTTGCCACATCGGCGCGCGCTGCCGCCCAATTCTGCTCTGCCGCCACGCACGTGCCGTTTCAAGCTCAAAACTCTGCCCGCGAGGGCGGAAAGGAAACCTATGGACCCTTTGTTCAAGGGCGCCGCCAGGCGCCTCGATGATATGGACTTGCCGAAACTCGGCGCCCGGATCGGCGTCGGCGAGGACGAGATGCACGCGTTCCTCGATGTTGAAACGAGCGGGCACGGCTTCGACGCCCTTGGCCGGCCGGTCATCCTGTTCGAGCCGCACGTCTTCTATCGCAACCTGTCGGGTGCCAAGCGGGCAAGAGCGGTAGCCGCTGGCCTCGCCTATTCGAAGTGGGGCGAGAAGCCCTATCCCAGGGATGGCTACCCACGGCTCAAGGCAGCTTGTGCGATCGACGAAACCGCGGCGCTCAAATCCGCGTCATGGGGTCTTGGCCAGGTTCTCGGCGAAAACCACGCCGCCGCCGGGTTTGCGACAGTGCAGGCCATGGTGGAAGCCATGATGGCCGACGAGGAAGCCCAGCTTGAGGCCGCGATCAACTTCATCAAGACGAACAAGCTCAACGACAATCTGCGCAATCATGACTGGGCGGGCTTCGCCAAGGGCTACAACGGCGCCGGCTACCGTAAGAACGCCTACGATACCAGGCTTGCCGAGGCCTATCGCAAATGGTCGCGCATCAAGGACACGCCTTGGCCGTCTGCCGGCCCGGTGTCGTCGGCGGTCGTCCCTGCAGCTCCGCCAGAGCCAGCGAAGCCAATTCCGGTTCCACAAGCGACCGCCACGCCCGCGTCCTCCGCGCCTCCATCGCCTGCCGCCAGGCCCGGCCTCTGGGCAGCGCTGATCGCCACCATCCTCAAATTCTCAGCAATCCTCAAACTATTCGGAAGGAAATGACATGTGGACCCGGATCAAGAGCTTCTTCCGCGGCAGCGAAACAATTGTCTGGGCGCGGCTTCAGACGGCTATCGGCATCATCGCGAGCATCGTCACCTATGTCGACCCGCAGGTTCTTTCGCCGGTCATCCCAGGGGAATGGTTCCCCTGGTTTCTTGTGATCAACGGCGTCTTGACCGAGTTCCTGCGCCGCCGCCGCGCGGAGGATTTGTGATGACCGCGCTCCTCGCCATTCTCAGCGCCATCATCGGCAACAAGGTCGTCATGACGGTATTCGCTGCTGTGGCCGGCGGCATCGGCCTTTATATTGCGGGCGGCATCAACCGGGCGAAGAAGGAGGCGGTCAAACAGGCAGAGGCAAAAATCGCGGCCGCCGAGGACCGCCTCGAAATGAACCGCGAGGCTTCCGCCGAAGGGCGGAAGGCCGCCGGCATGACCGATGCGGCAGCAAGAGCGGAGGCTGAGAAATGGGCAAGGCGCTGATCCTCTGCCTGGTGCTGGCCGGCTGCACGACAACCGCGCCGACCGGCAATCCGCGGCAAGTCTGGTGCGACCAAAGTCAGCCACGCCGGCCATCCGCCCCGGTCGTCGCCGCCATGACCCGGCCCGAGCTCAACGAGATGAACGCCTTCAACGGGCAGGGCGCCAGATGGTGCGGGTGGACGCCATGATGCATGAGCTGCTCGACGTTCTGGGCATCAAGGCGCCGGTATTGGTCGCCGGCCTGTCCGGCGGCATTTTGCGGGCCTTGTCACGTCACCGCTACAAGGTCCGCGAAATGGTGGCCTCGCCGATCTGCGGCGCGCTGGCGGCGGCCTATCTGACGCTGCCGGTCGTGCATTATTTCCGCGCCGCCGGCCTGCCCTTTCCTTCGCCGGACGACGACACCACGACGCTAGCCGCGGCCTTTCTGATTGGCGTATCGGCGATGTGGATCTCGGATATCGTCTTCGAAATGATCGTGCGCCGGTTCGGGCCGGTGAAGGAGGAGTAAGCCGCCCAAGCCTGACTAAGAGTGACGTTCAGTTGAAGCCCGCCGCGCCGAAAGGTGCGGCGGGCTTTTGCATTTTCCCTGGCAATCTGTACGATCTTTTCTTTGCGAGGGCGGCTCGATCCGGCGCTTGCGAAACCAAGATGCGCGTTAGGCTTCACGGGAGATGGCGTCATGCTTGCCAGAGTCTTGACACAAGCGGCAGTCCTTACAGCCGGGGCGCTTCTGTTTGCCGCGACGGCCGACGCCCGGCCGGACAGCCGCGCGATGACATGCGAACAGACGCAGCTTCTGATCCAGAGGCATCGCTCGGTGGTGCTGACCACCGGCCAGAACACCTACGACCGTTACGTCCGCCAATTCGGCAATGAATGCGACTGGCCGCAAGTGCCGCGCTCCGCGTATATCAAGACGCCTGACGGTCAATGTCTGGTCTATCGCTGCCAGGAGCCGGTCTTCGACTTCCCGAATTGAAAGCAGGGGCTCATCCGACCGTCTACCCGGACAGCGAGCGCAGTGCGAAAGGCAGTCGCTCATTCCTCGTCGAAAGGACCACCTTCGCGTGCGAGATCGCGTGAAATAACGCGTTCCTCAGTATCGTCCGGCAAGGCCTCGTCGCTGTCCTGGTAGGCGTTGTCGTCGTCCTCCTCCGGCAGTTCGCCGTCTTTCTCGACGTCGTAACGGATGTCGCCGTTTTGCGGCACGCCGTCTGGGAGAATTCTCCCGCTCCGGATGGCATCCCAGTCCTGCTGCTGGATCGTCGGGCTCTCTGTCTCGTTGTCGGTTCGTTCTTTCCTGCGCGGTTCCATCGCTGGTTCTCCATAATGTCGGCGGCCCTGAACTGGCTCAGTGGTTGAACTCATAAGTCTGGCGGCCGGTTCCGGGCCGCTGCGGTCTGGGCGCATTGCCGCACGACGGAACCAATCGCGCCTGCCAGCCTTCACATTCAGAAGATACTGGCGCGAAAGGAGCTCGACATGAGACCGCTCATTTTCTTGCCATATATGCTAGGCGCGCTGCTGGCGGCGCCGGCGGCCGCGCAGCCGGGCGAACAGGCGCAATCCGACCGCTGCAAGGTCGAGCCGCAGGATCAGAAGAACCAGCAGCAGAAGCCGGCCGGCAACAATTTGTCCGACACGCTCGAGCCATGCGGTGGGGTCCTGAAGCCGCCGCCAACGGGCGATCAGGGCATGGCGGCGCCACCGCCGGACGAGGGCAAGACCCCGGTGCTCAAGCCCGGCGAAGTGCCGCCACAGCCGCCAAAGCAGTAGCCGCTTCATTTGCTGCCACAGGGGCTTGCCCATGGGCGGTAACGCCGCGCTGTACCGGCAGGTTTGTTGCCCTCTCTTAGGAACATTAGCTTGTCCTAAACGTTGTTTCAGACGCAGCCGATATCACCCCCCTCCGGTGTCGCTGCTGATCGGGAAACCGATCGGCCCGCGTCTTGCGACGCGGGCCACCGTAGCTCATTTGCATGTCATTCGCCGCACCGCGCGGGCACTTCACCGCCATTCGATTAGCCGCCACTTACGGAACAACAAGGTGGCGTGGGCGTTTGCCTAGAGGGTTCGCCGCTTCGACCGGAATGCCGCGTCGCAACTGTAAGGGCGAGGCCCGTAACAACAGGAGTAGACGATGAAAATCCACCTTGTTCCTGCTGCGGGGGGATTGGTGTTGCTCGCCGGCGTCGGCGTGGCCACCGCGGACCAGGTGATTGTCACGCCCGAACAGCAGACGGTCATCCGCGAATACGTCCATAAGCACCCGTTGGCGTCGATCAATCTTCTGGGCGTGGAGCTCAATATCGGTTCCACGGTGCCAGATACGGTCGAGCTGCAACCGATCGATGTTCCCGACGTGAAGTACAGATACGTCGTCGTCGGCAATCGCACCGTGCTCGTCGACCCAGGCACCCGCAAGATCGTGCACGTCATCGAGTGATCGGCGTTCCAAACCGCGAACCGGATTTGGAAAGGTCACGGTCTAAATTATCGAATAAGAGCTCCATCCCGAGCGATCGGGATGGAGCCGCTGTCGTCGCGAAACAAGGAAAGGAGCCATTCCCATGCTGCCGCATGTCGAGCGGGCCAACGTGGCCGCCGCCGTCGACAAACTGCTTGCTGAACGAGGCGATGGGCTGCTGTCGATGAAGGCGGCGATTGCACTGTTGCGCGAACGCACCGGAACCGAGCGCTCGGACGCCGACCTTGAAGGGCTGATCATCAAGAAGGCGGCGCTCCTCGGCGTCGCCGTCCTGTGTGACAGAGAGGTTCAATGACGGTGTTGCCTGGGGGCTCAAGACGCCGGTCGAAATTTCAGCTAGAACAAAGTTGCTTACGCATAAACCGACGGAGGCAACGGTGAGGGACAGACAGGAACGGATTCGCCAGCGTGCACACGCGATCTGGGAACAGGCAGGCAGGCCCGACGGGGCGCATCAGCAGCATTGGGATCAGGCTACCGCCGAAATCGACGCAGAAATCGCCACGAAAGAGACCGCCAGCCGGCCGAAGTCGAAAGCACGTCAGCTTAAGCCGGCGCCGGCCGCCAAGGACGGAACCAAACCCAAGGCGCGACCACGCAAAGCGTGAACTCGCGCGGATTTGATTCCAACGCTGGATCTCGCGGTTCGGCGCTCTGTACTTTCGTCCGCGGTCGGCAGCAGAGACAGTCCAGACCGGTCAAAAATGACGCAGCACGGTGAAGCAAACCCGCGCAGCGCGGATATTCTCGGCCCATTGTTCTATTGCCGAGGGGTCGGTTTGATGTTGTGGTTTGCAGATTAGGAATTCGCCTTTTCGGCCGCCGACCCGTTGCGACGTTCGTCTGTTGCGGCGCCCACCAGCTGACTCTCGCATCGCTTCAAACTTTCGGAAAATTTCAATACAAATTTCACGCGGCTGTTCTTTGAAAATACACCATGGGACCAGCAAGTTGATCGGCAAAGAAACCGATCTTCTTCCTTGCACTTAGGGCGTAATGCAACCGGCGAGTTCGCGGGTTGCTCAGCGAAACTACAGCAGGGAGAATGTTATGACCATCAACATCAAAACAATCACCGGTGCAGTGGCAGGCAGCGTAGCGCTTTTCATGCTCTCGATGCCCGTGAATGCCGCGAACGGAATTGCCGTTGGTGTTGGAACATCCATCGGCGGCAACGGCGGCATCAATGCCGGCCTCGGCGCGACGGTTGGCGGTCGCGGCGGCATCAACGCCGGTGCCGGCGCAACGGTTGGCGGCAGCGGCGGCATCAAGGCAGGCTTCGGTGCCTTGGTGGGCGGCAGCGGCATTAACACCGGTGCCGGTGCTACGGTTGGCGGTTCCAGGGACATCGCCGCAGGCGCCGGCGCGTCGGTCGGGGGCAGAAGCGGCATCAACGCCGGTGCCGGCGCAACGGTTGGCGGTTCGAGCGGCATTGCCGCCGGCGCGGGGGCAGGTATCGGCAGCGGCGTTGGGGCTGGCGCGGGGGTCAGGGTCGGCAGCGGCATCAATCTCGGCGCCGGTGTCGGGATCGGTGGTACCAATCCGAGCAATCTGTCCAACCCGGGCAGCCCGTCCAATCCCAGCAATCCCAGCAATCTCAGCTTACCCCAGGTCGTCGCCGACATGTCGAGCGACAAGTTGGCCAGGATGAAGAAGCGCTGCGTAGACGTGCTGAGTAGCGAAGGCACTTACGATAGCGATCTGCGCCAATTGTGCCTGCTTATCGCGCGCCGCTAAGGCGAATACATCGGAATGAAATGTCGGACCGGGCCGAGAGGCCTTCGTCCACCAGACCTCCAGCCGTCCAAAGCCCGCCATTGCGGCGGGCTTTTTTGCCGAGCACGTGGCGGCAGCATGGCTGGGCTCACAAGAGCACGCGCCTCAATGTGTTTGACGGCCAAGATACGGCGAAGCGGCCACCCCGCCTTCCAGGGCGTCCCAGCCCAATGCGGGGCTGCTTTGCATCAGCTGAGTGCACGCAAACTCCGCCAGATCGGCTTCCGCGAAGCCGTCGAACTCGATAGCTGCGCCTTGGAGCTGGGCTGCCTGCATGACGAGCCATTCGATGTCTTCGCGCGCAATATTCTCGGCGAGGTTTTGCAGTCGCACGGCTTCGGCGACAGCAGTCAGATTGATGGCAATCCCGGACCGCAATGTAGCTCGAACTCGGGAACCGACGTCTTCGTGCAGGCGAACCGAGAATCCGTAGCGCATGGAAAACCTTCCTTTCAGGAGCGGTTTGTCCCTCGTGTTCTACCATGCGCCCAGGGCTCGTGATTGGCAAGCGAAGACCATTGAAAAATCGCTTCGTGTCAAATAGTTAGCGTATTTTGTTGATTGTCCATTTGATGCTTGATCCGCTTCATCGGACTTCTGCATGAGTCACACATCTGAAGGTCTTGACGTACTCTGCTCACGTACCTAATTCTACACAAAATCAGGGACATACTAACTAGGCTGGTATGACCGGAGGCCGAGATGTCCGAACTGGAACGCCCGGAACGATTGCAGATCATGCTGACTGTCGATGAACTGGCGGCGTTGGAGAACTGGCGCTTCGAAAAGCACATGCCGAGCCGGTCGGCCGCGGTACGTGAGCTTTTGAGGCGAGGTCTCACAGCCGATGGTTTCCTGACAGCGGCGCATGGGACCAAGTCGCGCGACTTCGGCATCCTGCCGCATTCTGCAGATGGTGACCGCAGCACGGCCGACGGACCGTCGCAGAAGGAATAGCGCCGTTTCCGCCGTGGATCGCCCGCTCTCCGACTGTGCTTCGCGTCTCTTGCTTTGCGATGAGCTGTGAACGTCTGGTCTGCTGATCGCCGCGAAGTAGAAGAGATCCGAAGCTCTGTCTTGCCAGACGCTCCGCAATCAGGGAGTGCTTGATCGGCATAGTGCTGGCTCGGGAATTTGCCGATGACGCTGGAATTGACGGCCGGCGACCAGTCGATGCTGCATGGCGAGCAAGGGTCGGCAGCGGCTGCCGCCATGAAGATCCTGGTCGCCTTCGCGAAGGCGGTCGGCGCCCGCAAGTTGTTGGATATTGCCGGTGCCCATATCGACGGCTGCCTCTATCACGGCCAGGCCAGCCTCGATTTCGTCGAAAGGCTGATCGAGGGCGGCGGCCGCGTTCGGGTGCCGACGACGCTGAATGTCGGTTCGTTCGACCTCATCCATCCCGGATTGGTGAAGATGCCGATGTCGCAAGAAGCGCCGGCGCGACGCCTGATGATGGCGCATCTGGACCTCGGCTGCCAGGCGACCTTCACCTGCGCACCCTATCAGACTCGGTTCCGGCCAAGGTTCGGCGAGCAGATAGCCTGGGGTGAGTCCAACGCCATCGTCTTTGCCAATTCGGTGATCGGGGCGCGAACCAACCGCTATGGCGATTTCATCGATTTATGCTGCGCAATGACCGGACGCGCGCCGGCCTGGGGGCTGCATCTGAGTGAAAATCGACGAGGCCAGATCCTGTTCGAGCTGACTGGCGGTCTCGAGCCCAGCGACGCCCTGTTCGTGGGTGTCGGACTACTTGTCGGGCAAAAGAGCGGCGACCGCATTCCTGTCATATCAGGCCTGCCGCAGCCGCGTGACGAGGACCAACTGAAGGCGCTGGGGGCGGCGGCGGCAACGACGGGCGCTGTGGCGCTGTTTCATGCGGTCGGCATTACGCCGGAGGCGACGACGCTGGATGAGGCGTTGCACGGCCTGGTGCCGGAGGAAAAAATCCGGATCTCTCGCGCTGATATCCGCCATGCGCTGGCCAGGCTGTCGAGCGTCCCCGACGGCGTGCAGCTTGCAGCCGTGTCGTTAGGCACGCCGCATTTCTCCCATGAAGAGTGGATGCGCCTGTTGCCGCTGCTGCGCGAAGTTGCGCCGGGCAGGGGCGTCCCGATCTATGTCAACACAGGGCGTGCCACGCTGACGCGACTGCAGGACGAAGGCGCACTGGCCGGCATGGAAGCCTTCGGCCTTGTCCCGGTTACCGACACCTGCACCTATGTCACGTCGATCCTCGAGCGTCTCGATGGCGTGGTGATGACCAATTCGGGCAAATGGGCGCATTACGCACCTGGCAACATCGGTGTCTCGGTGGCCTTCGGTGACATGGAAGACTGCGTCCGCTCGGCCGCGGCCGGCCGCGTCGTGCGAGGCGCGCCATGAAGGCGCCGGCCACGACCGGTACATTCCACCTTGCCGGCTCCGCACAGGGCCCGGCGCTGGTGCTTTCGCAGGCGCTCAGCTTCTGGGGCGGGATCGATGTCGAAACGGGCGACATCATCGACCATTCGCATCCGGACCTGGGCGGCAATATCGCCGGCAAGATCCTGGTGATGCCGAGCGGGCGGGGGTCGTCGTCCTCGTCTTCGGTTCTGGCCGAAGCGATTCGCAGAGGGACGGCGCCGGCCGGTATTATCCTGGAGCGGCCGGACCCGATCCTTGCCGTCGGCGCCATCGTTGCCGAATTCCTCTACGAAATCAGCATGCCGCTGGTCGTCTGCGACATATCAGGCATTGCCTCCGGCGACCGGATCGCCATCGGTCTGGGCGAAGATGCGCAAGCGATGGTGAGCAAGCTCTAGCCGGCCATCAGTCCCGCCGCGCCCCGCGGCCAGGTCGACGCTGAAATCGAGATTGGCGTGGCCGTTGATGCGCCAGTTGGCAAAGACGTTGACCAGATCGAAGCCGTCATCGACGAGCGCCGGTTCGTCCGGTTTGCTGCGGTTGGTGCGCGTGATCTTGCCAACGCTGAGATATTGCGCGCCAACGGTGAGCTGGTCTTCCAGCATCCTGAAGCCGACGGTCGCCGCGAGACGGTCGAGCGGCGTGTTGTTCAGCGGCTGGCCGGAATAGACGACGCTGACGATCCTGGCGTCGCGCGCCGGCAAGATTCACGAAACCCCAGCCATTCACCTGGGTTCAGATCTCCGGGATGCTCTCCCTGAAGATCACTTGCAGCCTCGGCTGGTGCAGTTCGTAAGGCAATCCCCTGACCGCGTGGGTCAAGGTGTTGAGCGCCTCGCGGGCCTCGACGCGCGGGTTCTGGTCGATGACCGCGTCGAGCGTGCCGTCGAGCAAGAGCTCCTTGGTGCCTTCCGTCACCTCATGGCCGAGAAAGACCGTCGACAGCGCGCGCCCGCGTTCCTTCAGCGCGCGGGCGATGCCGGTGTTGCCAGCGCCGACATTGTAGATGGCGGCCAGGTCCGGGTGTCGGTCGAGCAAAGCGGACGCTTCCGAATAGGCTTTTTCCCGATCGTCGAGCATTTCGCGCATCTCGACGATCTGCAGATTGGGCGATTCTTCCGTCAGTATGTGGCGGAAGCCCATCTCGCGCTCTTCGTGGCCGCGGTAGGAGAGCGAACCGGCGAACAGCGCGACCTTGCCCGGACGCCCTGCGCCCATAAAGCGGTTGAGCAGGTAGCCGGCGAGCCGGCCGGCGGCGCGGTTATCGATGCCGATATAGGCAACCCTCGGCACATGCAGGATGTCGGAAGCGAGGGTGACGACCTTGACGCCGCTGGCCGAAAGCGAGCGGATCGCCTCGCGCACCGTCGGATGGTCGAGCGCGATCACACCAACGCCTTGCGTCTGCCCGTGCAGTTCCTGCAGCAGACGGGCGAGCCGATCCGGATTGAAGCCTTCGATAGTGGCGACGCGGACGTCGAGGTCAGGCCGCGACTGCGCCTGCGCCTCGATCTGGCGGTGCAGCATCTTGATGAAGGAATTGGTGCCGGCGGGCAGGGCGAAATCGAGCCGTATGATCTCACCGCGCAGCGCGTTGAGCGAGCTCGGATTATTTGAATTTTCAGCGATATAGCCAAGCCGCTGTGCCGTTTCGAGCACGACCTCGCGAGTGCGCGCCCTGACCCCGGCGCGGTTGTTGAGCACACGGTCGACCGTGGCGGCGGATACGCCGGCTTCCCGGGCTATGTCTGTCAGGGTGGACCGCACTGTCGATCACCTCATTCCAAAATGTGCCAAAAGCGCATCGAGATTACGCATTTCATAGGTCCGATGTCGGAGAGCGGCCTCATCGCCGCTCGCGATTCTGATGGGAAATGATGTAACCGGCCTTGGCCGATCCGCAAGTCGCTGCGCTAGACCAAATTCCGAGGCGGACCAACGCGGCGAGGTGGGCAGCCTGGTTCCCTCAAATTCAAGCACCGGCTTCAGTGTGAGAGCCTTGATAAACGCCATTTTCCCCTCCCTTGAGATATTATGATGTATCTTGATTATTTATGATGTTGACAGCCTTGGTGCAGTGCCGTCAATATCCATCATAAGGGCCATGGAGGAACAAGGCCCTGAGGGAGGATTTCCAATGTCGAATTTGATCCGCGTGTCGCGGCGCCGTTTGCTGGCGTCTGGTGGAAAGGCGGCAGTGCTTGTTGCCGCCGCAGGTATCGCGCCGAAATTCATTCGCCCAAGCCGTGCCTATGCGGCCGATGCCCTGGCGCCCGGGATGATCGGTGGCCCGACCGGCTTCGACGGCTCGGAGCGCTATCAGTATGGCGCCGACACACCCGAGGGTCGCGCCATCGAGGCAGCCAAGGCGATGAAGGGCGCCGGCAAGGCGCCGACGAAGATCGTGCTCGGCCTGTCCGACGGTTCGATCGGCCAGCTGACGCAGCCGTTTCCGGCGGGCGCGCCGTCGATCAAGGATCTATGGGAGAAGGAAACCGGTATTCCGCTCGAGATCGTCGGTGTGCCCAACGGCCAGGAATTCACCAAGACGATGCAGGACATCTCCACCAAGGGTGGAGCCTACGACATCTACGCGGTCGAATGGAACCGTCTTGGCGACCTCGCCGAAACCGGCGGCATCCTCAAGCTCGACGACTTCGTTGCACAATATAAGCCGGAATGGGACGATCCCGAGCGTGGCTACGTCAACGGCGCCAAGGGCGTCTCGCTGCTCAACCAGTATCGCGGCTCGACCTACGGCGTGTCGCTGGATGGCGATTTCCAGACCTGGGTCTACCGCACCGATCTGTTCGGCGACGCAGCCGAGAAGAAGGCCTTCTCCGACAAATACGGGTATGAACTGGCGGCGCCGAAGACGTGGAAGCAGCATGACGAGATCGCAGCCTTCTTCCAGCGCCCGGACAAGGGCCTGTTCGGCTCGACCGATCTGCGCAACCAGGGCTGGGGCTATACCAACTGGTATCAGCGTTATGTCTCAATGGCTTCGCCCAATCAGTTCTTGTTCGACGATGCCGGCAAGCCGCTGATCAATTCGGAGCAAGGTATCGCGGCGACCAGCGAGTACATTGCGTCGCTTTCGCACCATTCGCCGGATGCGATCTCCTGGGGTTGGCCGGAGCAATACGGCAATTTCGCCAAGGGCGGTGCGGCCATGACCTGTGCCTTCTCCAATCTGCCGAAATTCCTCGACAATGCCGGCAACAAGGATTCAGCTGTCACTGGAAAGATCGGCTCCATGCTGCCGCCCGGCCGCGAGATCGACGGAAAACTGGTCAGCCGCTCGGTGCTGTGGCTTAACCTGTCGGCGTCGGTGTCCTCGCAAGCCAAGAACCCGGAAGCCTGCTACCTGTTCCTGCAGTGGCTGGGTTCAAGCCGCATCTACGCCTGGATGACCGCCAATCCGGGCGGCTATTTCGATCCGTTCCGGCTGTCGGATTTCTCCGATCCGCTGGTTCGCCAGACCTATCACGCCTACCACATGGACGTGGTGCGCGAGACGGTCGCCCGCACCGTGCCCACCATCAACTATCCCGGCGCCACCGCCTTCCACAACGCGCTGGACGAGAATCTCGTCGCCGCGTTGACCAAGGCCAAGACAGCCGAGCAGGCGATGGCCGACACCGAGGCCGAGTGGAAGAAGATTGCCCGTCGGACCGGCGAGGAGAAGCTTCTCGAAGCCATCAAGACAAACAAGGAGGCCTGGCCGACCGTCCTCGATCCGATCGCCTGATCCTCGCAGGATCTTACCAAGGAGGGGAGGAGCGGCCGCTCTTCCCCTCGCCAACGAAGGACCCAGCAAAGCCGCAAGATGAAGCGTTCAGTTCCTTTCGAGATATTCCGCTATGCCGCGATCCTTGCGGCGATGGCGGTGACGCTGGTGCCGATCCTGTGGATGGTGTCGATGGCGTTCAAGCCGATCGCCGAATGGTCGGCGACCGGCGCCGACCTGACATGGTGGCCGAAGAACCCGACGCTCAGCAATTTCCGCTTCGTCTTCGGGGAATCGACCAACAATCTGATCGTCGCGCTCGACCGCACCGCCTTGAAGCCGATCCTGTCGTCGCTGCTGTCGGCCACGTTCGGCACGGCGATCGCCATGTCGGCGGGCACCGCGGCGGCCTACGGGCTGTCGCGCTTCGGCTCGGGCCAGAACCTGCCGCTGGCGCTGATCCAGCTTCGCCTGTTTCCGCCGATGGCGGTCATGACCCCGGTGATGATCATGTGGGCCTTCCTCAACTTCACCGACAGCTGGTGGGGGCTGTCGCTGATCTATGGCATCGTCACGCTGCCTTTCGCCTTCTGGCTGATGAAGACCTTCTTCGACGACATGCCGCGCGAGATCGAGGAGGCGGCACTGGTCGAAGGCTGTTCGCGGTGGCGCGTCTTCACCCGCATCACACTGCCGATGATGCGCGCCCCGCTGGCCAGTGCGGCGCTGTTCGTCTTCATCCTCAACTGGTCGGACTATCTGATCGCGCTGCTTCTGACGACGCGCGAATGGGTGACGGTCCCCGTCTACATGGCCTCGCTGTCCTCCTCGATGACCGGACAGCTCTACGGCGCCAAGGCTGCTCTCGGCCTGATCGCCGCGGTGCCGCCGGTGATCATGGGCATCGCCATCCAGCGCCATCTGGTGCGCGGGCTGACCTTCGGGGCGCTCAAGCAATGAGCGCGGTGGCAGCGACGATTTCGGAGGGCGACATGCTAGCCTCCAAAGCGGCGTCGGTGTTGCCGGACGAGGGCGCACGGCTCGGCTTCCGGCTGACCCTGCCGGCGCAGATCCTGGTGCTGTTCATCGCCGTCTTCCCGCTCCTGATGCAGCTCTATATCAGCCTCACCGACTGGTCGCCGCTGTCGGGCACCGGCTGGTGGAATGCCTGGTCGATGTGGAACAGTTTCGCCAACTACACCGACCTTGCCGTCGACGCACGCTTCTGGAGCGCGCTGAAGCGCACGGCCATCGTCATGATCGTCTGCGTGCCGACGGAGTTCCTGCTCGGGCTGGCGCTCGCGACGCTGTTTGCCGACGAGTTTCCGGGCAAACGGATCTTCTACTCGATCCTCTTGATGCCGATGATGGTGGTGCCGGCGGTGGCCGGCTACATGTTCTTCATGCTGTTTCAATCAGGCGGCCCGGTCAACGACATCCTGTCGGCGATCTCAGGCTTTCCTGTCACCATCGCCTGGCTGTCGGACCCGACGCTGGCACTCATCGCCGTCATGGTCGCCGACATCTGGCAATGGACGCCCCTGATGTTCCTGATCCTGCTTGCCGGTCTGGTCGGCGTGCCTGAGGACCAGATCAAGGCGGCGACGCTGCTCGGCGCCAACCCCTGGCAGCGATTCGTCACCATCGTGCTGCCGAAGATGAAGACGATCATCGTCATCGCACTGGCGATCAGGGTGATCGAGAACTTCAAGATCTTCGACACGCTCTACATCATGACCGGCGGCGGTCCCGGCGTCGCTACCGAAACCATCTCCGTCTACATCTACAAGCTCACCACCCAGGACCTGATCTGGGGCTATGTGGCGGCAATCGCGCTGGCCATATTAATCGTGCTGTCCATCGCCGCGGTGTTTGCCATGAAACGCATGGCCCGGGTACGCGAGGTGGCGGCATGAGCACGATCCATCTGCAGAACCTGGTCAAGAAATTTGGCGACTTCACCGCGCTGAAGACGATGGATCTGGCCATTGCCGACGGCGAATTCATGGCGCTGCTGGGGCCGTCGGGCTGCGGCAAATCGACGACGATGAACATGATCGCCGGCATGGAAGAGCCGACCAGCGGCAAGATCCTGTTCGGCGAGCGCGACATGGCCGGCGTGCCGATGGGGCGGCGCGGCGTCGGCTTCGTCTTCCAGAACTATGCGATTTTCACTCATATGAGCGTGCGGCAGAACCTCGCCTACGGGCCGAAAATGCGCGGCGCACTCAAGGCCGAGGTCGACCGCCGCGTTGGCGCCATTGCCGAGATGCTGCAACTGACGCCAATGCTCGACCGCAAGGCCGACCGGCTTTCGGTCAACATATTGCAGCGGGTGGCGATCGGCCGTTCGGCGATCATGGAGCCGGCGATTTTCCTGCTCGACGAGCCGCTTTCCAATGTCGACGCGGCCTTCCGGGCGGTGATGCGGACCGAATTGAAGCAGCTGCAGCGGCAGTTCCGGCAGACCATGGTCTACGTCACCCACGACCAGCTCGAAGCGATGACCATGGCCGACCGCATCGCGGTGATGGACCACGGCGTGCTGCAGCAAGTCGGCACGCCGCTCGAGGTCTACAACGATCCGGCCAATGTCTTCGTCGCCCGCTTCATCGGCGCGCCGGGCATGAACCTGCTCAAGGGCTGGCTGGCCGAAAGCGACCGTGGCCTGGTCGTCGATCTCGGCCCGCTGGGCGCGACGCCGCCGCTGCCGGTCGAGATCGCCGATGCCGCACGCCGGATGCGCGGCGAGGTGTTTTATGGCTTTCGACCGGAGCAGGTGAAGCTGGCTGAACACGGCCCTGGCCTATCGATGCCGGTGAGTTTCGTCGAGCGGATCGGCGCGCGCACCATCATCCACCTTGGCGACGGGGAAACCGCGGTTAAGGCGGTGTTCGACAATGATGTCGGGCTGGCGATCGGGCAGACAGCCGTCGTCGCACCTGCGGCGGAGGCGGTGCGCGTCTTCGATGCCGCCACCGGCCTTGCCTTGAGAGCGGGCTGAGACCATGGCCGATATCGTCTTCCGCAATGTGACCAAACGCTACGGCAACACGCTCGCCGTCGATGACGCCTCGTTCACTGTCAACGACAATGAGTTCTTCTGCTTCTTCGGCCCGCCTCTATCTGGCAAGTCGACGGTGCTGCGCCTGGTGCTTGGGCTCGAGACGCCGGACGCCGGCGAGATCCTGATCGACGGAAAGCCGGTCAACGCAGTGTCGCCGGCCGAACGCAACGTCGCGATGGTCTTCCAGAACCTGGCGCTGTTTCCGCATATGAGCGCGCGCGACAACATCCGCTTTCCGCTGGTCGAACGCCGGGTCGCCGAAGCCGAGATCGAAAAGCGCCTCGCCGACGTCGCGGCCAAGCTGCATATCGGCCATGTCCTGCACAAGCCGCCAGCACAGCTTTCCGGAGGTGAGCGGCAGCGTGTCGCGATCGCCCGCGCGCTGGTGCGTGATCCCGCCGCCTATCTGATGGATGATCCGATCTCGGCGCTCGACGCCCGGCTGCGCGAGGAGACGCGGGTCGAGCTGAAGCGCATCCAGCGCGAGCTCGGCAAGACGCTGATCTATGTCACGCACGACCAGGAAGAAGCGATGTCGGTCGCCGACCGAATGGCCATTCTGGACAACGGCAAGATCAGGCAGATCGGCGCGCCGGCCGAGATTTATGACCGGCCGGCCAGCACCTATGTGGCGCGGCTGCTTGGCTCGCCGATGATGAATATATTGAAGTCCGTGCACGGCGCTGAAGGCGTCGAGGCGGCGGAAGGCACGATCCGCATCGCGGACAAGACGGCGCCGGCCGATGCCGTCGAAATCGGACTCAGGCCGGAAGACATCAAGGTCAAGGCCTGGTCGGAGGGGGGCGCGGGCCGCCCGGCGCGAGTGTTCGAGGTCGAGCCGCTCGGCGGCTACACCCTAGTGACGCTCGCCGCCGGGCAGGCGCGTCTGCGGGCGCTGTTGCGCGGCCAGCCGGACATCAGGCCGGACGCGATGGTGGCGATATCCTGCGAGCCGGGCAGGGTGCATTATTTCGGGCAAAGCGGGGGAGCGCTGGCAAGGTGACGGCGGCTGCAAGAAACGAGCTTCGGGAGGAACATATGGCAAGCCAAGAAACGGTCGGCAACGGCTTCGAGCCGGACGTTAAAGTCCGCACCAGGGAATACAGGATCGGCTGCGTCGGCGCCGGCATGATCATGGCCGAATGTCACCTTGCCGCCTACAAGGAAGCCGGTTTCCCCGTGGTGGCGATTGCCTCGCGGACTAAGGCCAGCGCCGAGAAGGTCGCCAAACGCTGGAATATCCCGGCCGTCCACGACACGCCGGAACAGCTCATCGAGGACAAAAACGTCGAGATCATCGACCTTGCCTTTCCGCCCGACCAGCAGCCGGCGCTGATCCGCCATGCGCTGAAGCAGGCACATATCAAGGCGATACTGGCGCAGAAGCCATTGGCGCTGTCCCTTGAAGAGGCCGTCAAACTGCGCGACGAGGCGGCCAAGGCAGGCAAGATCCTCTCGGTCAACCAGAACATGCGCTACGACCAGTCGATGCGCGTCTTGAAGCAGGTCATCGACAGCGGCGCGCTCGGCGACATCGTCTTCGCCCAGATCGACATGCATGCGATCCCGCACTGGCAGAGCTTCCTCGAGGACTATGACCGATTGACGCTCGCCAACATGAGCGTCCACCATCTCGACGTACTACGCTTCCTGTTCGGCGATCCCCTAGAGATCACCACCCTGACCCGCAAGGACCCGCGCACCCGCTTCGACCATTCGGACGGCATCACAGTGTCGACGATCAAGTTCCCGTCCGGTGTGCTTGCCGTATCGCTGGAGGATGTCTGGTCCGGGCCGCGCCAGGAGGGCTACAAGGACGACCAGCACATCAACTGGCGCGTCGACGGCACCAAGGGCGTCGCCAAGGGCACCATCGGCTGGCCGACTGGCGCTGCCTCGACGCTGACCTATGCCTCGACCGAGACCACCGGTGGTGAATGGGTGACACCCAGCTGGGACACGATGTGGTTCCCGCATGCTTTTATCGGCGTCATGGAGCAGCTCCAGCACGCGGTCAAGACTGGCGAGCCGCCGGCGCTATCCGTCGCCGACAACGTCAAGACCATGGCGCTGGTCGAAGCTGGCTACCGCTCCATCGACAAGGGCCGGACGGTCAAACTTTCCGAAATATCAACTGACTGAATCACTTACAGGGAGGACTTCACACCATGATGCAGGCAGGTATTTTCACGGGTTATTTTCCGTATGGCCTCAAGGAAACAGCGCAGAAGATCCGTGCGCTCGATTTCAACACCGTGCAGCTCGACCTGCATTTTAGGGACATCGACCTGTCGGCCGGACAGATCACCAGGGACAAGGCCAAGACCGTCCGCGATATGTTTCGCGACCACAATCTGCCGATCTGCTGCGTATCGGGTTACACCAACATCATCCATCCGGACCTGGGCGAGCGCGAGCGGCGCGTCGGCTATCTGAAGGAGATCATCCGCAACGCACGCCATTTCGGCACCCCTTACGTGATCTCGGAAACCGGTACCTACAACACCGAGTCCGACTGGGTGCATCACCCGAAGAACAAGACCGAGGAAGGTTTTGAAGAATGTCGCAAGATCATCGCCGACCTTGCCCAGACCGCCTACGACCACGGCGCGGTGTTCCTGCTCGAAACCTATGTCAACAATGTCGTCGGTTCGGTCGAGGAGACGGTGAGAATGTTCGCGCAGGTCGACCACCCAGGCCTCGGCCTGTTGATGGACCCGACCAACTATTTCGAAACGCACAATATCGACAGGATGGACCAGATCCTGAACCAGGTGTTCGACACGCTGACCGACAAGATCAAAATCGCCCACGCCAAGGACGTCAAGCGTTCTGGCGGCGACAAGTCGGAGAAGCACGCCGACATCGGCGACGAGGACGCGCTGGAGAGCCACACTTTCCGCGGCGTCGGCGAGATCGAGCTGCCGGCGCCTGGCCTCGGTTCGCTGAATTACGACCTCTATCTCAAGCGGCTGGCCGAAAAGCATCCGAACATTCCGGTCATCATCGAGCATCTTTCGGAAGACGACGTGCCGCGCGCCAAGAAATTCCTCGACGGGAAATTCCGCGCCAACGGACTGTGACGGAGCGGTTCGGCTACGAAACAAGGGAGGAAGAGAAATGTTGAAACTCGCGTTGAAAATCGCGGCTGCGGCGATCGTGCTCGCCGGCGTGGCGCTGGGTACGCCGGCGCTGGCACAGGATGCCCAGAAGACGTTCTACCTGTTGTCGCATGGCGGCCCGTCGGACGCCTTCTGGATCGACTGGAATGCCGGTGCCACCAAGGCGTGCGACCAGCTCAAGGTGACCTGCAAGATCTCGTTCAGCGGCGGCGACATGGCGGCGCAGAAGGAAGCCTTCAACTCGGCACTGGCCGCCAAGCCGGACGGCATCGCCACCACCTCGGCGCAGCCCGGCCTGTGGACCGAGGAGGTCAAGGCGGCGAAGGCTGCCGGTATCCCGATCGTGTTCTTCAACACCGACGATCCGGCGACCGGCCGGCAGGCCTACGTCGGCGCCGACCTGAAGGAAGCCGGTGTCATCTGGGCGAAGTATCTGGTCGACCACAAGATGGTGAAGCAAGGCGACAAGGTGTTCCTGCCGGTCGAAGTGCCGGGCGCCAGCTACCAGCAGCTCGAGACCGAAGGCATTGCCAGCGTCTTCGATCCGCTCGGCATCAAATATGACGTGGTCGATTGCGGCACCGATCCGGCCGGCATCATCGCCAAGATGACTGACTACATGGTGGCCAACAACCCGCCGGCGATCATCGCGCTCGGCGATTCCGTGGCGGCCAGCGTCAAGCGGGTGTTCGACGGCGCCGGCGTGCCGGCCGGCAAGATCCCGGTCGTCGGCTGGGGCAATTCGAAGGAAACGGCCGAGTCAGTCAAGTCTGGGTTCATCAACGCGGCGGCCTGGCAGTTTCCCTCGGCGCAAGGCTTCATGCCGGTGGCGCTGCTCGGGCTGGCCGCCGCTGGCGAACCGATCGGCTACGACATCCACACCTTCAGCCTCTACGACGCCTCGAGCGTCGAACCGATCCTGAAACTCTACAATAAGTGATTGGAACTGACGCTCGCCGCGCAGGCGGCGGGCGTCACCTAGCGTATGGTTCGAGCTGTCATGACAATTACTGCAGAAGAGGAAATGCCGCGTGCCAGACGCAGGTCGAGCCTGATGCGCTCGCCGCAGTTCTCTTCGCTCGTCATCCTGATTGTCCTGCTGGCGGTGTTCGCGATCGCCGACGCCAATTTCCTGTCGCCGCTCAACATCTCCAACATGATGGCGTTCCTGCCCGAGCTCGGCATCATCGCGCTCGGCATGACGCTGCTTTTGACGGCCGGCGAGTTCGACCTTTCGGTCGGTGCCGTATTCGGGCTGGCGCCGGTCGTGGTCATGCTGCTGGTGCAGAACGGCGGGGTCGATATTGGCGTGGCGCTGCTGGCCGGACTGGTGCTCTGCATAGCGATCGGTGCGATCAACGGACTGATCGTCACCAAGATCGGCATTTCGTCCTTCCTTGTGACGCTGTCGATGCTGCTCGTGGTGCGAGGCGCGGCCCTCTACATCACCCAGGGCTTTCCGCTGAAGTCCTGGGACCAGCCAGGCTTCTTCGTGACGCTGCTGGCCGGCAGCTTTAGTATCGGAACGTTCCGTTTCTATACCTCGCTGTGGTGGTTCATCGGCCTGTCGCTGCTGGCGGTCTATGTGCTGCGCTACGCCAAGCTCGGCAACTGGATCAGCGCTATCGGCTCGAACCGTAACGCTGCCGTGGCGCGTGGTGTGCCGGCCGATGCGGTCAAGATCTGGCTGTTCATCCTGACCTCGGTGCTGGCCGGTCTCGCCGGCATGATCAGCGCCTTCCGCATCTCGGCGGCATCGCCGGTGGCCGGCACCGGCTATGAGCTGGAAGTGATCGCCATGGTGGTCGTCGGCGGCACGGCGCTGACCGGTGGGCGCGGCACCATTTTCGGCACCATCGTCGGCGCGCTGATGCTGCGCAGCATCCGCAACGGCATCGTGCTGATTGGCGTTCCAGGGCTCGCCTACAACATCTTCGTCGGCGTCATCATCCTTGCCATGCTCATCCTGCACGCTTTGCTGCAGAAGAACGCCGCCAGGAGCTGATCATGGAAGTACTTCGGCTGCAGAACCTGCAAAAATCCTTCGGCAGCGTCCGCGCCCTGAAGAGCGCCTCCTTCACGCTCAACGAGGGCGAAGTGGTGGCCTTGCTCGGCGACAACGGCGCCGGCAAATCGACATTAATCAAGGCGATCTCCGGGGTCTTTCCCGTCGATCGCGGCGACATCTATGTGCGCGGCCAGAAGGTCTCCATCCGCTCGACGCGCGACGCGATGGACCTCGGCATCGAGACCATCCACCAGGACACCTCGCTGGCTCCCGATCTCAGCATCGCGCGCAATCTTTTCCTCGGCCGCGAGCCGGTCAATCTCAAATGGCTTGGCGTGTTCGCGCCGCTCGATCTCGCTCAATTGCGCGATGCCGCCTCGGCACTTTTGAAGCGCGTCGGCATCTCGAAGAAACTCGACGCCGATGCGCTGGTCTCAACGCTGTCGGGCGGCGAGCGTCAGTCGATCGCCATCTCGCGCGCCATGCAGTTCGCCGCCAAGGTCATCATCCTCGACGAGCCGACCAACAATCTCGGCGTCGAGGAAACACACGGCGTGCTGCGCTTCGTCAAGGAGGTGCGCGATGCCGGTCACTCGGTGCTTTTGATCACCCACAACATCCATCACGTCTTCCAGGTCGCTGACCGCATCATCGTTATGCGCCGTGGCGAGATCGTCGCCGAGCAGACGGTCGCGGACACCGACCTGCTGACCGTGGAAAGCATCATCACCGGCGCCGACATGTCGGCCCTCCTCAAGGAGACGAGAGCGAAGTGAAGGACGGGAGCAAGTGAAGGAACTGGCCGTTACATGGTAGAGCTTTACGGCAAGACGCTGTCGCGCCGGCAGGTCTCGGAACGCTCAGGCATGCTGTCGCAATTCGCCGGCGTGCGGCTGATGACGCTTGGCGATGGGGTCGAGCGCGGCATCCGTATGCTCGAATTCCGCACCGGCTCCGGCCTGCGTTTCACTGCGCTGGTCGACCGGGCGCTCGATATCGCCGATTGCGACTTCAGGGGCCAGGCGATCGGCTGGCATTCGCCGAGCGGCTTTCGCCATCCCGGCCTGCACGAATACGAAGGCGAGGAGGGGCTGGCCTGGGCGCGGTCGTTTTCCGGCCTTCTGCTGACCTGCGGCCTCGACCATATATTGTTCATGAACGAGGTACCGGCCGACACCTACAACTACCCGCCCAAGAAGACGGTGCGCCACTCGCTGCATGGCCGCGTCAGCACCATCCCAGCGCGGCTGACCGGCTACGGCGAGACCTGGGACGGCGACCACTGCGTGTTGTGGGCCGAAGCTATCGTCCAGCAATCGACTGTATTTGGCGAGGATCTGCACCTGCTGCGGCGCATCGAGGCCGATGTCGGCGGCAACGAGATCCGGCTTTCGGACCGTGTCGTCAATCACGGCTTCAACCGGACCCCTCATATGTATTTCTATCACATCAATGTCAGTTATCCGGTGCTCGACGAGGGATCGCGCTACCTGGCGCCGATCCGCGACGTCGTCTGGGCAGGCCATGCCGGCGAGCGCTATGAAGCGCAGCAGGTCGGCTACCGCACGGTGCCGGCGCCGCAACCGGGATTCAAGGAACAGGTCTGGCAGCACGAACTCGGCGCCGACAGCACCGGCCAAGTCCCGGTGGCGGTGGTCAACGACAGGCTCGGCCTCGGTTTCGAGGTGGTCACGCGCAAGGACCAGTTGCCCTGCGCCTATCAATGGCAGAATTTCCAGGCCGGACAGTACGCGCTTGGCATCGAGCCGTCGACACATCATGTGCTTGGGAATCTGGCGGCGCGCGAACGCGGCGAGATGATCTGGCTGGAGCACGGCGAGAGCCGCACCTACGATGCGGTGTTCCGGGTTCTCGACGGTGCCGGTGAGATCGCCGCCGCCGAAAGCCGGATCGCGGCGATTGCCAGACAGCCGCAGCAGGATTATCCGCAGCCGTCGGGCCGTTTTCCTGTTCTTGGAGGCAGGTCGTGATAATGGCGAACAGGATACGGGACACCAGGTGGGAGGCTGGCTCCGGCCGGAGCGGGGAGGGCTTGCGGCCGATCGGGAATTGGAGGTCACAATGGCTGGCACGGTAAAGCGCGATTACAGCCTGGTCGGCGAAAGCACGCGCAGGGCGATCGAGACAGGACTGGCCTCGGCGGAGTGGTACCACACGGATGTCCCCCGCAAGGCGATCAAGGAGTTGATGCAGCGCTCGGACGGCCCGGCGATCCGCGACACGATCATCTGGATCGTTGCCATCCTCGGCTCGGCCGCCGGCGCCATCTATTTCTGGGGTACCTGGTGGTGCGTGCCGTTCTTCTTCGTCTACGGCGTGCTCTACGGCTCGTCCAGCGACTCGCGCTGGCACGAATGCGGCCACGGCACTGCCTTCCGCACGCGCTGGATGAACGATGTCGTCTACCAGATCGCCAGCTTCATGCTGATGCGCAACCCGGTGACCTGGCGCTGGAGCCATGCCCGCCACCACACCGACACCATCATCGTCGGGCGCGACGCCGAGATCGCCGTGATGCGCCCGCCGGACCTTTTGCGTGCGGCGCTGGCTTTCACCGGCATTCTCGATTTTCGCTATTCGCTTCCGGCGCTGGTACGCCAGGCGTTCGGCAAGCTGACGCCCGACGAGAAAAGCTACGTTCCCGAGATGGAACAGCACAAGGCCGTCATCGCGGCGCGCTGGCATATTGCCATCTACATCGCCACGATCGCGCTCGCCGTTTTCATGCGGTCGTGGATACCGGTGGTGCTCATCGGCGTGCCGCGCCTCTACGGCACCTGGCACATGGTGATGACCGGCCTGCTGCAGCACATCGGTCTGGCCGACAACGTCGTCGATCACCGGCTCAACACCAGGACCGTATACATGAATCCGATCAGCCGGTTCATCTACTGGAACATGAACTACCACGTCGAGCATCACATGTTTCCGATGGTGCCTTACCACGCGCTGCCCAGGCTGCACGAACTGATCAAGCACGATCTGCCGGAGCCGAACCCGTCGATATGGCATGCCTATCGCGAGGTCTGGCCGGTCCTGCTCAGGCAGCTCAAATACGAGGATTATTTCCTCAAGCGCGAACTGCCGCCAACGGCCAGGCCCTATCGTGGCGAGTTCCACGAAGTGAACATGTCGGCGGCGGCTGAATAGGCACCGCAGCAGCGCAACGCAGAAATTTCGGGAGAAGCAGAGATGGCCGATTGGGTCGAAGCGTGCGCCGTGGACGATGTCGACGAGGAAGACGTCATCCGCTTCGACCATGGCGGCCGCACCTTCGCTATCTACCGTTCGCCGGACGATGAATTCTTCGCCACCGACGGGTTTTGTACGCATGAGAAGGCGCATCTGGCCGACGGGCTTGTCATGGACGACATCATCGAATGCCCAAAGCACAATGGCCGCTTCAATTACAAAACCGGCCAGGCCAAAGGGGCTCCCGTCTGTGTCAATCTGCAGACCTATCCCGTCAAGGTGGAAGCTGGCAAGGTGATGATCCAGATCGCCTGACCGGCCTTCTGTCACGTAGCAAAGGGGACCAAAATCCATGAGCCGGAAAAGACCGACCGTCGCCGACCTGCGTGCCATGAAGGGCAAGCGGCAGCTGACGATGCTGCGCGTGCTGACGATGGACGAGGCCGAGGCCGCCGAACGCGCCGGCGTCGATATCGTCTCGGTACCGCCGGAGCTGGTGCTCAATCCGCAATACCGCGATGCGGCACCCAGCCTGTTCACCATGCCGGGCGAGAATTTCTTCGAGATCGGCACCGCAGATGATTTCGTCCGGTGGGCGTTCCGGCTCTACAAGGCCAGCGCCGATGCGGTCTACTGCAGCGCCGGCTACGCCACCATCAAGCGGATGGCCGACGATGCCATTCCGGTAATCGGCCATGTCGGTCTCATCCCGTCACGCGCCACCTGGACCGGCGGCTTCAAGGCCGTCGGCAAGACCGCCGATACCGCCATGCAGGTGTTCGAGGCGGTGAAGCAACTGGAGGCCGCCGGCGCGATCGGCGCCGAGATCGAGGTGGTGCCGGTCGAGGTGGCCAAGGCGATTTCGGAGCGGACGTCGCTGATCATGTTGTCGATGGGGGCGGGCACCGGCTGCGATGCGCAATACCTGTTCGCCGACGACATCCTCGGCCAGAACCGTGGCCACATGCCGCGCCATTCCAAGGTCTATCGCAATTTCGCCGCCGAATACGATCGCCTGCAGGCCGAACGCATCGCTGCCTTCTCCGAGTATGTCGCCGATGTGAACAGCCTGGCGTATCCCGAAGACAGACACGTCGTGCACATGGACCCGGACCAGCTCAGCCTGTTCCTGGAGAAGATCGAAGCCGCATAAAGACGCCCCAGCAGGCACAAAGCGTCATCGCGGATCGAAAAAAGCCGGTTCGGCGCCAGGGCTAGGTCATCGCAATGGCCGGCTGCGATGCCACACGAAAGTTTGTTGGACCTGGTCTGGACGGCACCGGCCAGACGCTGTTGAAACCGGTGCGTCATCGGTTTGCCGGACAATTACGCGGTTGCTGATGGAGCGGGTGAAAATTCCCCTTCGGACAGTCTGTGTATGACCGCCATTCCCGAAAACAAAGCCTTGCCCGAAACCGCGCCGGCGGCGCGGCAAGCCCGGCGGGTGGCGCTGATCGTCGCCGTCGCCTTCTTCATGCAGCTTCTGGATTCGACCATCATCTCGACCTCGCTGCCGCAGATGGGAGAATCCTTCGGCGTGCCCGCGGTGGCGATGAGCATCGGCATCACCGTCTATATGCTGACCATGGCGGTGTTCGTGCCATTGTCTGGCTGGCTCGCCGACCGCTTTGGCGCGCGCAACATCTTCCTCGTGGCGATCGCCCTGTTCACGCTGGCCTCACTCGCCTGCGGCATCTCGCAGAACCTGGCCGAGTTCGTTGCCGCCCGCGCGGTGCAGGGCCTGGGCAGCGCGCTGATGACGCCGGTCGGCCGCATCCTGGTGCTGCGCAATGCACCGAAATCCGAGCTTCTCAACGCCACGGCGCTGATCACCTGGCCGGCGCTGTTTGCGCCGGTGGTCGGGCCGGTGCTTGGCGGCTTCATCACCACTTATCTCTCCTGGCACTGGAATTTCTTCATCAACATCCCGCTTGGGGTTGCAGGTTTGGCGCTGGTCGCCCGCTTTATTCCCGGCGACCGCCAAGCCGGAGCCAAGCCGCTCGACTGGCCGGGCTTCCTGCTGACTTCGGTGGGGCTCGCCTCGATGCTCTACGGCGGCGCTACACCGGCCGATATATCTTCTCCGCCGTGTTCCAAAAGACATCCGCCTCGGCGGTCGCGCCGTGTTTTGCCACGGCCTGCCGGTGCGCCCTGATCAGTTCGGCGTGGCTGGTCCACAGTTTCTCGATCGGGAAGTTCGAGCCGAACATCAGATGATCGCTGCCGAGGATGCCGATCGCGTTGTCGACGACATAGCTGATCAGCCCCGGATCGTTACGGTGGACGAAGGTGCCGAGGCCGGACAGCTTTGCATAGAGGTTGGGCGCCGCTGACAGCGTGCGCAGCCCTGCCTTCCAGGCCTCGGTGGTTTCGGGCTCCATGCCGGTCAGCATGCCGGCGTGGGTGAGAATGAAATTGGTCTCGGGGTTCTCGCCGACGAGCGTCAGCCCATCCTTCATCTGGGCGGGGAAAAGCTGCAGGTCGAAGGACAGGCCGTAATCCTTGAGGCGCGCGACATTGGCCCGCACCTTCGGGTCGATGACCTGATCGGCCGAGGCGGCGAAGCGGAAGGCCGGCGTTTCGTGCCAGTGCAGCTGCATGCGCACGCCGCGCAGCAGAGGGTATCTGATCAGCCGCTCGATCTGGGAACGCACGTCGTCCACGGTCATGTCGGCATAGCCGACGATGGCGTGCGGCCAGCCGGTTTCTTCCGCGGTCTTCTGCAGGAAGGCGACCTCGTTCTCGAAATCCTCCTTGGCCCAGTTGGTCTGGACATAGACCGCCTTCTCGACGCCCGAGCCTTGTTGGTCGGCGAGAAATTCCTCGATCGGATAGTCGCGGCGGATCGGCTCGTAGGGCCCAAAGATGCGCGGGACCATCGGCCCGACCAGCCACGGCTGGTCCTTTTGGCGCCAGATGTGGAAATGCGCGTCGATCGCCTTCTGCATCACGAAACCCTCTTCCAGATTGCCGCGGCCACGGGGGCGGGGCGGGCGAGCGACAGGATGAAATCGGTGAGGCCCGCGATGGACGAGCCGTCGACCAGGTCGTCGAGCATCGGCAGGATGGCGCGAAGTGCTGCCGTTGCCGGCTGGAAACGCGGATCGCCGGCCAACGGCGTCGCCAGGGAGAGTCGGAAGGCGCGGGCACTCAGCCGGCGCATCGCCATTTCCAGCTCGGCATGATCGCCGCGCTCGAGCGCATCCGACAGGATGACGATTGCCGCCCCGCGTGCAAAGGCGGAGAAGCGCGGCACCGAGAGGAAGGCTAGCAGCGTTGGACCCATGCGGGTGCCGCCGTCCCAGTCGTCGACCTGGGCAGCGGCGCGGGCCAGCGCCTGGTCGCAGTCGCGAATGCGCAGCGCCGAGGTGATGCGGGTCAGCCGTGTGCCGAAAGTGAAGACTTCCGCCCGGTCGGCGCCTTGCACCGCCGCGTGTGCCAGCTTGAGATAGTCCGATGTGTAGTGCTTCATCGAGCCCGAAACGTCGATCAGGATGAGAAGCTTGCGCGGCACTGTCTGCCGCCGGCGCAGCAGCGGCGAGGGGATATCGCCGTCGGCACTGACGATTTCGCGCAGCGAGCGGCGCAGGTCGAGCTTGCCGCGCGCATGCGTGCGTACGGTGCGGAAGGACCGGCGGGCGGGCAAAGCGGTGGCGAGCTTGCGGCGGAAGGCGGCAAGCCCGTCGCGATCGCGCTGGAACTCGCGCACGCTCAACTGTTCGCTGGCCGAAGACAGTTCGCCGCCTTCCTCCTGGCGGACCACTTCGATTTCTTGTTTGCTGGTTTTGCCGTCGTCCTTGATGCGGGCTTCCTCGTCGGCGTCGCCTTCGACCAGCGCCGCGGCATCCCCATAGAAATGGCTCCGGAAATGCGCCTCGAATTCGTCGCGGCGGTCGGGCGGCGGCGCCAGCGTGGCGAGGGCCGCTTCGCGGATGTCGGCCATCGAGCGTGGGCCGAGCAACGTAACCGCCTGCATGAAGCTGGTGATTTGTTCGGGTGCGACGGCGAAGGCGTGGCTGCGAAGCAACCGGGCGAAGCCGAGGAACGGCGTGGTTGCACGGGGCAAGCTTTCCGCACGCATCATTCCTTCGCGCCCCCCTCTGTCCTGCCGGACATCTCCCCCTCAAGGGAGGAGATCAGACATCTCGCCGGCTTTCGCCAATCTTCAACGTTGCAGAATTGAGCGGAGCGCCCAAGCTGCCAATCTCCCCCCTTGAGGGGGAGATGTCCGGCAGGACAGAGGGGGGCGCTGTCCCGCCAGCGTCGCGCACTAGCCCTGGGGTATCGCGCTAGCGCGCTTCGGTTGCTCGTCACGCTAGCGCCTCCTCGACAATCTTGCCGAGCTCGGGCGCGATGCAGGAAAGGTCCTCCTCATCTTTGATCAGCACGCCGATGGCGCGGCGGAAGGCTTCCGGCCAGGGGCTGCCGCCCTTTTCGAGGATGGTGGCGGCATTGGCCCATTCGACCGCCTCGGCGATGCCTGGCGGCTTGGCCAGCGGACGCGCGCGGATGTCGCGCACGGCGGAAGCCACGGCGCGCGCCGTGGCCTCGGCGACGTCGCCGGCGCGCAGCATGATGATCTCGGCCTCGCGAATGGCGTCGGGATAGGTGATCCAGTGATAGACGCAGCGCCGCCGCAGCGCTTCGGCCAGTTCACGGGTGCGGTTCGAGGTCAGGATGACGATCGGCTGCGCCGTCGTGCGAATGGTGCCGCGCTCGGGAATGCTGATCTGGAAATCGGACAGGAACTCCAGCAGCAGCGCTTCGAATTCATGGTCGGAACGGTCGATTTCGTCGACCAGCAGCACGCGCTTTTCCGGCGCCTTCAGCACCTGCAGCAGCGGCCGCGCGATCAGGAAACGGTCGTCGTAGATGTCGACCTCGTGCTCGCCGGCATGGCGGATGGCGAGCAGCTGGCGCTGGTAATTCCATTCGTAGAGCGCATGTGCTGCGTCGATACCCTCGTAGCATTGCAGCCGCACCAAGTCGCGCCCGAGCACCTCGGCAATCGCTTTGGCCGCCTCCGTCTTGCCGACGCCGGGCGCGCCTTCGAGCAGCAGCGGCTTGCCCAGCCTGATCGCCAGGAAGATGGCGGTGGCCAGGCTTTCATCGGCGAGATAGCGCGAGGCGGCGAGGCGGGACGCCACCGCCTCCGGCGAGGTCGCGACTGTCTCTGCGCTTGAAGTCCGGGCGCTTCTCTTGGGCATTTCCAGCACTCAGTTCGATGCTTGCGCCTTCAGCGCCCGCAGGATGCGCTCCGGCGTGATCGGCAGCGTGTCGATGCGCACACCGACGGCGTCGAAGACGGCGTTGGCCACCGCCGGGATTTGCGGGTTGGCGCACATTTCGCCCGGCCCCTTGGCGCCGTACGGCCCGTCGGCCGAGGGCCTCTCCAGCACGATGGTCTCGGTTTGCGCGAGATCGCCAGGACCCGGCATCAGATATTGGTTGAAGTCGGTGCCGCCATGGTCGCGGTTGGGATAATAGGGCTCGGTCGTTTCGTAGAGAGCATGGCTGATGCCCATCCACGAACCGCCGACGAGCTGCTGCTCGACCATTTTCGGGTTCAGCGCGCGGCCGATCTCAAAGACGTTCTTCACCGTCAGCACGGTGACTTCGCCGGTCTCGTCATCGACCTCGACCTCGGCAACCGTGCAGGCGTGGGCGTAGCAGGTCGACGGCTTCATCGCGCCGGTTTCCTTTTCGGGATAGGAGCGGGGGATCAAAAACATGCCGCGGCCGGAAATCGAGCGGCCGCGCTTGAAATGCGCCGACAGCGCGACATCGAAGATCGAGATCGATTTCTGCGGCGCGCCCTTGACCAGGATGTTGCCCTGGCCATCGGTTTCGAGGTCGGACGCATTCACCTCCAGCTCCTCGGCCGCTACTTCGAGCATCACCTGGCGGGCTTCCCTGGCCGCCTGGATAACCGCATTGCCGGCGCGGTGCGTGCCACGCGAGGCGAAGGTGCCCATGCAGTGCGGACCGGTGTCGGTGTCGGCGGTGTCTACGACGACACGGTCGGTCGGCACGCCGATCGTCTCGGCGCAGATCTGCGCCATGATCTGCTTCATGCCCTGGCCAAGATCGACACTCGACAGCGTCACCATGAAATTGCCGGTCGGCGTCGAATGCACCAGCGCCTGGGTCGGGTCGCCGCCGAGATTCATGCCGGTCGGATAGTTGATCGCGGCAACGCCGCGTCCGCGCCTGATCGCCATCTCAAGCTCCCTTCGCGTAAGACGACATTGCCATGAACTTCTCTGCCACCGGCCAGTTGGCGGCGCGTGAGGCTTCCTGCATGCATTCGATCAGCGCCGCTCCCTCGGTCGGCTGGCGATGCGCCTTCATGTCGCCGTCGCGGTAGGCGTTGATGAAGCGGAATTCGAGCGGGTCCATACCGATCAGCCGTGCGAGCTTGTCCATTTGCACCTCCAGCGCGAAATCGCCGATGGTGACGCCGAAACCGCGCATCGCCGAGGACGGGGTGCGGTTGGTGTAGACGCAATAAGTGTCGATCCAGACGTTCGGGATCGTATATGGGCCGGGATAGTGGCCTGCGCCCTTCTGCGCGCCGTAGGGCGAATGGCGCGAATAGGCGCCGGCATCGGTGTAGCCGGTCACTTTGCGCGCGACGATGCGGCCGTCGTTCATGACGCCGTCCTTGATGACGACCTTCTCGGCGGCGCGCGGCGAGGAAATCTGCATCTCTTCCTCGCGGCTGTAGATAAAACAGACCGGTCGTCCTGTTATTTTGGCGCCAAGGATGGCGATCGGCTCGACGATGACGTCGACCTTGCCGCCGAAGCCGCCGCCGACGGTGCCGCCGACGAAATGCAGCTTGTTGCCGGGCATCTGCAGGATGATCGAGGTGTTGTCGAGGGTGAAGAACATCGCCTGCGTGTTGGTGTAGCAGGTGAAACGGTCGTTACCCTCGGGTGCGACGATGCAGCCTGTCGTCTCGGTCGGCGCATGCTCGATCGGCGAAGACTGGTAGGTCTGTTCGAGCACGTGGTCGGCTCCGGCAAAGCCTGCCTCGACATCGCCGAAGCGCACCTTGCGGCATTCGCCGCTGTCGTAGAGGTAATAATTCCGGCCGTGATATTCGTTGACGATCGGCGCGCCGGGCTTCAGCGCTTCGTCCATGTCGAAGACGGCCGGCAGCACCTCGTAATCGACCTTGACCTTGGCGGCGGCTTCCTGGGCGGCACGCTCGGTCTCGGCCAGCACCGCCACCACCGCCTCGCCCTTCCAGCGCACCTTGCCGTCGGCCAGCACCGTCTCGTCCTCCGGCCCGATCTGGATCAGGATCAGGATGGTGTAGACATTGTGTGGCACATCCTTGGCGGTCAGCACCTTGACGACGCCTGGGTGCTTTTCCGCTTCGGATATGTCGATGCTGCGGATGCGGGCGTGGTGGTGCGGGCTGCGCACCATCTTCAAATGCAGCATGCCGGGAAAATTGCGGTCGGCGAAATAGGTGGTCTTGCCGGTGACATGGCCGGGTGAATCCGAACGCGGCCGCGGCTGGCCGATCTCGTGCAGATCGTCCTTGCGCTGGTCGGCGAAATAGCTCTTGCGGAGTTCCATTGTCTTAACTCCCCTCAAGCCGCGTTCTGCGAATTGGACCGCGCTGCGGTCAGTACCGCCTGGATGATCGGCTCGTAGCCGGTACAGCGGCAGATATTGCCCGACAGCGCCTCGACCACATCCTCGCGACTGGGGTTCGGCGTGTGATCGAGCAGCACCTTGGCTGCCATGATCATGCCCGGTGTGCAGAAACCGCATTGCGTGGCGAAAGCGTCGAGCAAAGCGCGTTGCAGCGGATGCAGCACGCCGCCTTCCGAAAGCCCTGACGTTGTGGTGATAGTCGCACCATTGCAGGCCTCGGCCAGCGTCAGGCAGGAGAGCCGGAGTTCGCCATCGATGATGACCGAGCACGCACCGCAGGTGCCCTGATGGCAGCCGCCCTTCGGCGAGGTGTCGCCGATCTTGTCGCGCAGCGCATGAAGCAGCGTCGTGCCGCTGTCGATGAACTCGGCCTTTTCGGCGCCATTGAGCGTGAACTGAACCGGGACCTTTGCCATCTTTTTTACTCCTTGCGCCGCAGCCAGGCGGACATACGCGCCCCTGTCTTTCAGGCGAGCAGCAGCCGGCCGAGATGGACCGGCAGGACTTCGTTGCGATACCAGGCACTGGCGATCGGATCGGTGGGCGGCGAGATGCCGTCGCGCGCAACAGCCAGCGCCGGTGCAATGCCGTCTGCGGTGAGTTTGCGGCCAATCAAGGCTTTCTCCGCCGCCCTGGCACGGATCGGCCGGTCGGCCATGCAGCCGAACGCGATCCGCGCTGACGACACGGTGCCGTCCGGCGCCTGTTCCAGCACGGTGGCGATGCTCAGCACCGAGACGCCCTTTGGCTTGACCCTCGACACTTTCAGGAAGCGAAACCCGCCTTCCTTCGGCAGCGTGAAGCCGACCGCCGTGACGATGGCGTCATTGCTCTCGCGCTTTGCCAGGAATGTCTCAATCGGCAGCTCGCCGTCACCGGTGCTGACGGTTGCGTCCAGAGCCAGCAGCGCAACGGTGAAATCACCGTAAGGTGTCGGCGCGAAGAGATTGCCGCCGACCGTCGCCATGTTGCGGATCGCCGGTCCGCCGACGACGCGCGCGGCGTGGGCCAGGGGGGCGAGATTCGGATGGCGGGCGATCGCCGCCATGGTCACCGAAGCGCCAATGCGCACCTCGCCGCCGGAAATGCGGATGACCGACAGCGCCGGTTCGGTCGACCTAACGAAACCGGAGATCGACACATCGCCTTCATTGGCGGCGCGAACGACCAGCGTGCCGCCACCGAGATAGCGGGCGCCAGCGGCTTTCAGCGCCGCGCCGGCGTCCTTCACTGTCGGGAAAGTCTGCAGTGCAAGCGTCATGGAACGCTCCTGTTTGTCAGCACAGTCCAGTTCAACCTTGGCCGGCAAAATGGGCTTTCAGAGCGTTGAAGCCGCCCTGGAAGACGTTTGCGCCCATGCCTTCGGCCAGCTTGTCGGCTTCCTCTGGGGGCGCGTCGAAGCTGGCGGTCCATTCGGCATAGGTACGGTCGCCGTCGGTCACCCGTCGCAACTGCAGCGTCGCCTTGTGGTTGGTGAGCGGCTGCGGCGTCTCCAGGATGGAGTAGCTGACGAGGAAATTCTCGTCGGAGAAATCGAGCAGCTTTTCGCGGAGGCGGGCGCCGCTGGCGAGCTGGAAATTGCGTATGCAGCCGATCGTGCCGGCATCCTTGCCATCCTCGATATGACTTTCGACCATGCGCGGGTGCCAGGTCGGCAGGCCGTTGAAGTCGCGTATGCGCGCCCAGACCTTTTCGACCGGCGCGTCGATGACGCTGGAGATGGTGACTTTCGCCATTTGATCGTTCCCTCGCAAATCAGCTGCGTGGGAGGGTAGGGCGGCGGACTTGGCGGCGCTTATCAATGCGTCTTGAACGCCTATCAAATAGTCTGAAAAACGGGCGCTCAGCTGATCGCCCGCGCCGCCTCGCGGTAAAGCGTCGGCGGGACGCCGACATGGTCGCGGAAGAAGCGCGAGAAATTGCCCTGGGTAGTGAAGCCGAGATTGCAGGCGACCGAGATCAGCGGCTCCTGCGACCATTGCAATTGCCGCACCGCTTCCTCCATGCGCAGCGTGTTCCAATAGACGTTGGGCGTCAGATTGGTCTGTTCCTTGAACAGCGCGAAGAAATGCGGCCGCGACAGGCCGACGCTGCGCGCCACGTCGTCGAAGCAGATGCGCTCGCAGACATTGGCTTTCATCAGCTGGATCGCCTTGCGGACGCGGAAGTCCTGCATGGTGTTGACGCGGGCACGCACGGTCTGCGGTGCGGACGCGTCGGCGGCATCGAGCACGCTGTCGATGAAGCGCTCGATCTCGTAATTGGCGATGTCGTCGATGCTCTCATTGTCGCTGAGATGGTCGAGGAGGTTAGCCGCTGCCTTGTGCAGCCAAGGCTCGAGCGTGATTGCCGGGGCGGAGAACAGCGGCGCGGCGGAAGGCAGCTCGCGGCGTTTCCGTGCCCAGTCCGGATCGATGTAAAAGGCGAGGAACAGGCCGGGCGTGCCGTCGCGGGACAGAGCGTGGCTGTGCGGTTGGAAGGAATTGATGCCGGCGGCGGTGCCCGGTCCAAGCCGCACCGTCTCGCGGCCGATGGTCATCTCGCCGGCGGTGCCTTCCAGCCAGATGATGATATGCGCCTCGACATGGGCATGGGTGACGAAGTCGCTGGCGACGTTCAGGACAGAAACATGTCCGAACCGGCCCCAGTAGAGCCTGATCGCTTCCGTCATGGGTATATCCTCCCGCAGGCGACTGGCCTCCCTTCGCCTGCTGCGGGCGATTGTGCGGCTCAGTTCGGGCTTGCGTCAAGACGGATGTGCACGTCCGGGCGCCGGCCATGCGCGGCAGCGGCGCATTTTCAGACTCGGCGATAGGAGCGCGACACCTTCTCCCCCGTGTGGGAGAAGGTGGATCGGCGCGTAAGCGCCGAGACGGTTGAGGGGTGTTGGAAGAAATGAGGCGATGCCAAGCTGGCGCACCCCTCATCCGTCGCCTTCGGCGACACCTTCTCCCACAAGGGGCCTGTTGCGCAGTAACCGGGGATGTTTGGATGGGGCGGGATCGCAGGGATTTCGCTCGTCTTTGTGAGCTCCGCCC
>NZ_JAMYOQ010000037.1:0-55751 GCF_040319905.1 Mesorhizobium sp. M0833
TACCGCTTCGCGAGCCAGAGGTCCGCTTTCGTTGCCAGACGGGCAGAGCGCCTAAACTTCAAATCGCACGGCCCAGAGCAGATGAAACTACAGCCGCATGTGTTGCCGGCAGTTCGAACAGCATGGGCAGGTGGCGACACTCGGCTTCGTCCACGATCAGCGCCTCAATAGTCGCGATGGAAAGATGGCTTCTGAGGCGCAGCCGGACAACCGCGGCGAGCTTGTGAACGGGCACCGGTACCGCCCCGGCGTACTGGTCTAGAAGATTGTTGATCTCGGCAACTACTTTTGGATCGACGGCGTGGGGCAATGGCAGCATGAGAGCGCTTCCTTTCGGAAGTAACTCTAAGCCGATCGGGGCGATGAGTCTTGGCGGGTACGTTTTTAACCAAATGTCGCGGACATCATTGGACGTCAGGTCACGCTCGTTAACGTTGCGCACATTAGAGCGGCCAGCGCCCGCTGCACAGCCAATCGCAACGCAAGCGTGAACCATTCTCGCGTTACTGTGTTTGTAGGGATGCCGCGCTATTTCTTCGACTTCACCGACACTGGCAAAGTCTTCCTTGACGTTGTGGGTACCGATCTCCCGGACCTCGAAGCTGCAAAGCAAGAGGCGGTGAAAGCCTTGGTCGAGATTACCAAGGATAAGCTGCCGGATGGTCCCTATAGAGAATTTGTGATGACCGTTCGCGACGAGTCCAACGAGACGTTCTTAGAGGCTATGATCAAGTTTGAGATGCGGGCGCGCTAGCTCTGCAAAGATGGTTTCCGATTGGTATCAGTTAATAGACAGCTCTCGCTTACAAATAGCGAGTTCTCGGTTGAATGAGCGTCGCGCGCGCGCAGACATCGATGACCTTCGGCTCTCCCTTGATGAAACCCGCCGCGTAATTGCGGCATCCCGTAAGCTGCTGGACCGGATGGCGAACCGGTTCGATGAACACGAGTGGAAGGGGAACTTAGAGCGGAACGAGCCTGCCGACCAACCCAGGTCGTAGGGAACAACGCAGCCCCTCCCGGGTTTAGAACTCGCAGCGGCGTGTGTTCTCCGTGGATGTGCAGCCGCTGTAGGCGGTCCGTCGCCGTTCTCACGGGCGGCGGGCCACCTGTTTATGCCTTGGGGGAGTAACGTCCCTCCCCTTTTGCAGCAGCCAGGAATGCTTTCCTCGGTTTGACGCTCAGCCAGCCGCTAGGCACCTTCTTCGGTCTTCCCCTGTTTGGCCAGATCAATGGCCGCAAGTAATGACGCTAAGGTCGGCGGCAGTTCTGGTTCGACTGCTAGCCTTAACAGCTTGTGCATGTGACGACGATTGTCTTCGGAGTGGATCAGTTTCCGAAATGCTTTGGAGACAGACGGATGGCCTGCTTTGTTCTTCTTGGTCATGTGTGTAGGGCGTCCCTTCCCCGTCAGCCGCAACTCGCCCGAACGGAAATGGTTCCAACCACGAAGGCGGGAATGTTTGGTAGAAATTTCTGCCCCCCCGTGCCCTCTCGGTCCTATAAGGGGTAGAACCAATGGTTTCCATGCGGACTATTCGTGGAGGTCGAAAGCGACTGCCATTCCAAAGGCCGGGGCCGCACTGACTATAAGGTAGACCAGCTCATCGTCAGTAACCAGCAGATACGGAGAGTCTCGGCGTATCTCTGCGATGGTCTCCTTTACGGATAAGATTTCACCGCGAGAGGCTTGCAGGATCACTTTCTGAACAAGGTCCTTCGTGGCAGCTGCGGCGGGTGGAGAGTTCGGTGACGGTCGTTCCTTCTAAAAACGCGGCTGCATTTCAGCGGGCCAAGCGAAATAAGGAAATACGTCGAACTGCTCCGGGTGCGGCAGTCATCAACCTCTTCAGTCCCGCCCGAAACGTTTGAGTATTGGACGGTCTCCCGCTACCATCGCTCGCCCCCGAACGGAGAGGCGTTGATTTAGGCCCTGGTCGACCAGGTTGGACAGACAGCCGTCTAGGGCGATCGAGGGCGGTTCGCCGGCTTTCGGCGGACAGACCGTGACCGTCGACACGATGGCCCGCAGGTGCTTCTTGGCTTCCTCCGACACATAGCCGTTCTCGGCGATTGAGGCGGCTAGCGCTTCCATATCCCTGATGTAGCGGGCGACCAGCGCCGGCTTCAGCGTGACGACTTTCGGCGGCTGCGGTGTCACCGCGAGCTCGCCCTCGAGGCGCTGACGCTCGGTGCGCAGCTCGGGCAGGCGCTGCTCGGCCTCGGCTTCGGAGATCATGCCTTTGACGTAGGCGTTCAGCACCCGGTCATATTCGCGCTTGGCGGCGTCCAGCCGTTGCGCTGCCTTTTCGCGCGAGGCGCCCTGACCGGAATAGAGCTTTTGAGGCTCGTCATTGTAGGCGGCGACATAGTGGGCGATCAGCGCCTTGTCGTTCAGCCTGGCGCGCAAACCGTCCAGCACCGTCGCCAACGCGCGATGCAGCCCGGTCCTCTTTGGACGATAGGTACCCCAAAAATTGAACCATCCCGCCTGTCACCGTCACGTCGGAATCGCCGACCGATGGTCATGGCTCAGCCCGGAGTGCCTCCAGAAGTTGATCCCGAATACTGCTGTGTTGGCCGTGGTTCGGACGAATGTGCTTTCTAGCAGTCGCCAGCGGCGATCCAGTCCGGACACACTTCGGTGCTTCCGCCACCCGCAATGCGCTCAGAAATCCATATCCATGTCGTGATGATGATGCTCGTGACCGGGAAGCTCCGGCGGCGGCGGGCCAGGCACTTCGGCCACCATGACTTCCGTTGTCAGGAGAAGACCCGCAACCGAGGCCGCGCCCTGGAGCGCCGTTCGCACCACCTTGGCCGGGTCGATGATGCCCTTTGAGACCAGATCCCCGTACACGCCCGATTGGGCATCGTAGCCATAGGCGTTGTCGTGGTTTTCGAGAATCCCGGCGATGACGACCGAGCCTTCCAGGCCGGCATTGATCGCGATCTGCCGAGCCGGCCAGGTGATCGCCTTCCTGACGATCGCGATTCCGACCTGCTGGTCCTCGTTGCCGCCCTTGAGCTTCTTGAGCGCCCTGCCGGCGCGTAGCAAGGCGACCCCGCCGCCCGGGAGAATGCCCTCTGCGACCGCGGCTCTTGTCGCGTTCATCGCGTCATCGATGCGATCCTTCTTCTCCCTGACTTCGACTTCGGTGGCACCGCCGACCCGGATCACGGCGACGCCACCGGCGAGCCTGGCCAGCCGCTCCTGTAGCTCCTCGCGGTCGTGATCGGAGGTGGTTTCCGCAAGCTCGAGCTTGATCTCAGCGATGCGGGCCTCGATGCTTGCCCGCTTGCCGGCGCCGCCGACGATCGTGGTCTTTGCTTTGTCGATCATCACCTTCTTGGTGCGCCCGAGCATATCGAGGGAAGCATGCTCGAGCTTGATGCCCAAATCCTCCGAGATCACCGTTCCGCGGGTCATCAGCGCGAGATCCTGCAGCATCACCTTGCGGCGGTTTCCGTAGGCCGGCGCCTTGACTGCTGCAACGTTGAGAGCGCCACGCAACTTGTTGACCACCAGCGCCGCAATCACCTCACGCTCGACATCCTCGGCGATGATGAGCAGCGGCTTGCCGACCTGCACCACCTTCTCCAGCAGCGGCAGTATTTCGTTCAGGCTGGATAGTTTCTTCTCACTGATGAGGACATAGGCATCCTGCATCTCGACCCGCATCTTTGCGCGATTGGTGATGAAATGGGGCGAGATATAGCCGCGGTCGAACTGCATGCCCTCGACGAATTCGAGTTCGGTTTTGAGCGACATCCCGTCCTCGACGGTGATCAGGCCGTCATTGCCGACCCTCTTCATGGCGTCGGCTAGGCAGCGACCAATCTCCTCATCGCCGTTGGCCGAGATGGTGCCGACTTGCGCAATTTCGGCGTTCGAGGTGACCTTCGTGGCGTTGTTCTTGAGTTCCGCGACGACGGCTTCGACCGCGAGATCGATGCCGCGCTTCAGGTCCATGGGATTCATGCCGGCGGCCACGGCCTTGGCGCCCTCCCGGACGATCGCATGCGCGATCACGACGGCGGTGGTCGTGCCGTCGCCGGCCTGATAGGAGGTTCTTGTTGCGATCTCGCGCACCATCTGGGCGCCCATGTTCTCGAACTTGTTGTCGAGTTCGATTTCCCTGGCGACGGTCACGCCGTCCTTCGTGACCCGCGGCGCGCCGTGCTCCCTACCGATCGCGACGTTGCGCCCTAGTGGGCCAAGCGTGACGCTCACCGCATTCGCCAGGGTGTCAATGCCGCGCAGCATTCTGTCGCGAGCCTCGAACGAGAACATGATTTCCTTGGCAGCCATTTCCTTGAACCTTAAGACCCGGAACGTCCGGGCAACGGCGAAGCTTCATTCGCCGCTCAGGTGAGATTGTCGCGTGGCAGCCCGAGCCGATTCCAGACATCGAACAGAGCCGCCGCGAGCCGATCAATCATGATGTCCTCATGACAGGGTGTCGGCGTGATGCGCAGCCGCTCAGTTCCCTTCGCCACGGTCGGATAATTGATCGGCTGGATATAGATGCCGTGCTCGTTCAGCAGCAGGTCGCTCGCCGCTTTGCAATTCGCCGGATCGCCGACAGCCACCGGAACGATATGGGTATCGCCCAGGATGACCGGCAGCGCAGCGGCCCCCAGCGCCGCCTTGACCCGCCGGACGCGGTCCTGCTGGCGCTTGCGCTCCCACTGCGAGGTTTTCAGATGCCTGATCGCCGCTGTGGCCGCGGCGCAGATCGCCGGCGGCAACGCGGTGGTGAAGATGAAACCCGGAGCATAGGAACGAACCGCATCGATCAGCACAGCACTTCCCGTGATATAGCCGCCGAGGCAGCCGAAGGCCTTGGCGAGCGTGCCTTCGATCACATCGATCCGGTTCATGGCGCCGTCGCGCGCAGCGATGCCGGCGCCGCGAGGGCCGTAAATGCCCACAGCATGGACCTCGTCGAGATAGGTCATTGCGCCGTAACGATCGGCGATATCGCAAATGCGATTGATTGGCGCGACGTCGCCGCCCATCGAATAGAGACTTTCGAAGACGATGAGTTTTGGCCGATCCGGACCCGCCGCCTTCAACAATTCCTCGAGATGATCGACGTCGTTGTGGCGGAAGATCCTCTTCTCCTTACCGGACTGGCGGATGCCCTCGATCATCGAATTGTGGTTGAGCGCATCCGACAGGATCAGACAACCGGGGATCAGCTTGGCGATGGTCGAGATGCCAGTCTGGTTCGAAACATAACCGGACGTGAAGACCAGTGCCGCCTCCTTGCCGTGGAGATCGGCAAGCTCGCCCTCGAGCTCTACGAGCGGATGGCTGGTGCCGGAGATATTGCGCGTCCCGCCGGCCCCCGTTCCCAGGCGGGCAGCAGTATCCACCATGGCGGCGACCACCTTTGGGTGTTGCCCCATCCCGAGATAGTCGTTGGAGCACCAGATCACGACGTCCTTCGGTCCGCGCGGGGAATGCCACACGGCATTGGGAAAGCCTCCGGCGATGCGCTCAAGGTCCGCGAACACACGGCAGCGCCGTTCCCCCTGCAGACGCTCGATCGCATCCGCAAAGAAACCGTCATAACTCGTAATGCCTGGCTCCAAGATACTGTCTTGCCCACCGGCCATATCGCCCGCATCTCCGGTCATCGGAGATCCAAATCGCCGCGGCGCAATGACGTTCTTTACGCCGCCAGGTTTGCCGGTGTGCAACGCTGTGGGTTCCGCCATCGCCCGATTCCCCTGCTTGCATACGAATTATGTCGAGGCGCGATCCACGCCGATCCCGCTCGCATCGTTCCTCACGATCCGCGTTCAGGAAGGTCGAAGTTGAGCTGCAACATTCGCGCTATGTTTATCAGAATCGTCTCGCAGACCTTATCTTGATTAGGATCCAGATATTTGACAGTCCAGTTTGCCCCGTTCTCCTTGGTTTCGAGCCGCTGAATCACAAAATCGGTGACGTCCCCGCATCCCGGCTCCTTATGAAGATCCGCGAGGATCAATGCCTTAAGCTCCGAAGCTTCCTTTGTATGTCTTTGCATGGCCGCTCTCCTTCCGAAAGACAACTTTCTATGGATGGATCAACTGCATAATCGTGATCTCCGTCATCCCCGGGATCGTGTCATCGCACCAGTTCACCCAACCTAGCGGCAATGCCGCTGCTTGGTGTGTCAGCGTCTAGCCCCTCCACGAATTGCCCCTGCGGGTTCATGATGTAGATGTAGGTGCCGTGATCCATTAGGTGGTCGTCACCGCCCGCTTCGCCCTGGCGCGCCACGCCGTAGGCGCCATATGCCTCCGAAACCGCAGCGATTTGTTGTGGGCTGCCGGTCAGCCCCACGATGCGCGGATCGAACGCCGCGGTAAAGCTTCCCATCACCTCAGGCGTGTCGCGTTCGGGATCGACGGTGATGAAGAGCGGTTGCAGTTTTGCGGCGTCGGGGCCGAGTTCCTCAATCGCCGCGGCGATTTCGGACAGAGTCGTCGGACAGATGTCGGGACAAGACGTATAGCCGAAGAAAACCAGCAGCCATTTGCCGCGATAAGTCTCATCGGTGACCGCCGTTCCGTCCGGCGCCGTGAGCGTGAATGGGCCACCGACCGTCACAGGCGCCGTGTCAGCTCGCACGAGCGGTTGGCAGATCGACAGGGCCGCTGCGAATATGATGCAGAAGAGGGTATGCGGACCGTACGCCCAGGGGCGGAGGAGTCCATGCCGTCGCTCCATCAAGTACCTCCGGCACTTCGAGAATGACGCGCCAAACCCCCGCGTGTGCTTGTAACCCCCGCGTGTGTTTGTGATTAACAAACTCGCCTAACGGCCCTACTTTATCATATTTTGTTGCTGGATGGCTAGACATGGCACTGGTTTGGCTCTATTTTTAAAAGTTGCCCCTCATCTCTCTTGAAGGAGGTGGCTTTATGACGAATCGCGAATTGATGAGCGGACTAGCGGCGATCGCTTTCGTTGCGACAATGTCCGCGCCTGCCCAAGCCTACGAAGTGGGTCCGGTCACGGGAGGCGGAGCGATCGAGGGTACGATCGTCTACCGCGGCGACGTGCCGACAACAAAGATCATCCCCACCAAGAATATCGAGGTGTGCGGCGACCCCCGCGAGGAGGCGCTGATCGAAGTCGGCAGCGATCAGGCCGTGCTGAACGCGGCGGTGCAGCTGGTCGACGTGGCACAGGGAAAGGCGTGGCCGCAGCCCGGCAAGCTGCCTGAGCTTAACAACCTCAAATGTCGCTTTGAGCCCGCGGTGCAGATGATACCGGCCGGTTCGTTGGAGGTGGTCAACAGCGATCCAGTGCTCCACAACACCCACGGCTATTATGGCAAGCGCACCGCCTTCAACCTGGCGCTGCCCAATAAGGGCCAGCGTATACCGGTCGAACTGAAGCGTGCCGGCACTGTCCGCATCGATTGCGACGCACATGGCTGGATGGAGGGCTGGGTCTATGTGGTGGACAATCCCTACTACGCGGTCACCGGCGCCGATGGCAAATTCAGCATAACCGATGTTCCGCCGGGGGACTACAAGCTCGTGGCGATCCATCCCTTTACCGGGCCCATCGAGCAGCCCGTAACGGTAGAGGAGAATAAGGCCACTAGTCTGACGATTGAACTGAAAAAATAACAAAATGGGCGACCCGCTGATTCAGCAGGGTCGCGTTCCTGCGAGAAGACCGACGCTTTAAGAAACGGTCTGCACTGAGGAGGAACCCTGATGTCTGACGAGCTTGACCGCATTCGGCGCGAAATGCATGCGGTGCTGCAGCAGCCTGGCGTACGCCCCGACGACTCGCTCCAAATCACCCGCCGCACCTTCATTCACAGATCGCTGCTGTTCGGCGCTGCTTCCGTCGGCCAGACGTTCGCGTGGTGGCCGCTGCTCAACACCATTGACGTCGCTCACGCCGCCGAAGCGCCCTTCAAGTTTGCCTGGATTTCGGACACCCATCTCTACGAGAGATCCCTCAACACGCGCTTCGTCGACAAGGTGGTGCGCGCCGTGCAAGAGGTCCAGGCCATGGATCCGCCGGCCGACTTCCTGATCTTCGGCGGCGACCTGGCCCAGCTCGGAAAGATCGAGGAACTTGAGCTTGGCGTTGAGCTCCTCAAGGATCTGACGATCAAGAAATACTACATCCCGGGCGAGCATGACTGGTATCTGGATATGGGCAAGAAGTGGGGCGAGTTGTTCGGCCAACCCAATTGGACCTTCGATCACAAGGGCGTGCGCTTCATTGGGCTCGATACGGTCAGCCGGGGACCGGACTACTGGACAGCGAAGAAGATGACGCCAGAGGAGCGCATGGGCCATATGGCTACCCTCGACGGCACGGTTGCCGGCGCGTGGGCCGGCGTCGGCCGCGACCAGCTCGACTGGATGCAGAAGACACTCGCCGACTGGGATAAGTCCAAACCGATCGTCATCTTCAGCCATAATCCGCTGTACGAGTACTACCCGCCCTGGAACTTCTGGGTGCGCGACTGGCGCGAAGTGAATGACGTGCTGAAGCCTTATACCAAGGTCACCAACATCCACGGTCACGTGCACCAGGTGCTCTACAACGAGATCGGCAGCATGCGCTCGATCGGCATGCTGGCGACCTCCTGGCCGTGGCCGTATGCGCCGGAAGGCGTGCCCAAGCTCACCAAGCCGATGATCCGTGTCGATCCGGGCGATCCCTTCGACGGGGTCGGTTGGGAAACCGTGAACGTCAACGCCGACGATAAGGTCGATGTCGAGTACATCATGTGGGGCCGCAAGGAGGTGTTCGTCCAGTCGCCGGAGGACCACGACAAGAGCATTGCGGAGGTCATACGGTCACGCATCGCCGACAAACAGTACCCATGGGCAAATCCATAAGGGTGGTGGCTATGATAAACACATCGACATTCCTCCGCATTCTGAGGCGTTCCACCGTCGCCGGAGCAGTCGTCGCAGCTGCCGTCGTCGGGCCGGCCAGTGCCAACAAGGATCCGGTGACGCCAAAGCAGCTGAAACTCTATGAAGAAGCGTTCATGGAGGAGGTCAGGAAAGGAGACCTCCTGTTCCATGGTGATGCGGCGATGAAGGAGCAGTTGGGCGTCAAGCTGTCGAACACCGGCTGGGCCTGCGCCATGTGCCATCCGATGGCATCCGATACCCATCCGCAGGCGTTCCCGAAGTTCCAGGCGTCGATGGCCAAGTTCGCGACACTGCGCGACATGATCAACTGGTGCATCGAGAAACCAAGCCAGGGCGAGAAGATCGATCCCGAATCGGAGGCGATGAAGGCGCTCGAGGCGTACATCACCTGGTCGAACAGCGGCTCGGTGTTGGTGCCAGGCAAATACTAGTCTCGACGATAGCCCGGGGCACCGGCTTCAGGGAGCGCGAAGCGAGTCCGCCATCGGAGTGACACCTCGATGGGGAACGGTAGGCTTAAAGCAGTCGTGCGGCCCGGGAACCGCGCGGGGAAGGGCCATGCGTTGGCAGAGACTGGGATGGAGCTGCGCGGCAAGTTCGCGAATGTGGACCTGGATGCGCTGGTCGACAAACGGGTCGTGCGGACCTGGCTTTATTTCGGCATGTTCTGGCTGATGGTGACGCCATCCGTCGGCGTCATGATCTCGGGCACCTTCAACTACCCCGACTATCTCGGATCGGGAAACCTCGAGCTCACCTTCGGCCGGCTGCGCCCGGTCCACGTCAACGGTGTCATCTTCGGCGCCTTCTCGACGCTTTTCATCGGCCTTTGCTACTATCTCGTGCCGCGTCTGTCGGGGGTGCGGGTGATATGGTCGGAGTGGTCGGTTCTTCTCGCATGGGTCTGGAACGTCGCAACGCTTGCCGGTTTGGTCGGCTTGCTGCTCGGCGACAGTGACGGTTTGGAAGCCGGAGAGCTTCCGCTCTACGCGAAGGTCGCATTCTTCATCGTGGTGGCTGTTGCTACCGCGCAGTTCCTGATCACGATCAGTCGAAGGCTCGAGCCGGCGATCTATGTCGCGCTATGGTACCTGATCGCCACTTTCGTGTGGACGACGATGAACTTCGTGCTTGGAAGCTTCATCCTGCCATACACGATCTCGGGCATCAACAGCGCCGCCTTCCATGGCCTCTATCTCCACTACATCGTCGGCCTGTGGATAACGCCCGCGGGCTACGTGATCATCTACTATTTCCTGCCGGTCAGCGCGCGAAATCCGCTCTACGCCCATAAGCTCTCGTTGGTAGGCTTCTGGTCCCTGGCACTGTTCTACCCATTCGTCGGCATTCACCATTACCTCTACAGCCCGATCGCGGACTGGGCCGAGACCTTGGCCGTCGTCACGTCGATGCTGCTGATCATTCCCGTGTGGACGGTGCTGGTGAACTTCTTCGGCACCATGATGGGCAAGTGGCATGAGTTCGGCAGGAACTTGCCGGCGAAGTTCCTGATCATGGGCTCGCTCATGTATCTCGTTGGCTGCTTCCAAGGCTCGACCGAGGCGCTGCGGCAGCTGCAACAGCCGACCCATTTCACCGATTTCGTCATCTCGCATTCGCATCTCACCGTGTTCGGCACGTTCGTCGTCTGGGCGATGGGGGGCCTCGTCTATACTTGGCCGCGGCTGTTCGGGCGCGAACTCTGGTCCTTCAAGCTCGGCAACTGGTCGTTCTGGCTGATCACCGTCGGCATCGCGACCATGGGCCTGGTCCTCACAGCGGGCGGGCTGCAGCAGGGTTATCAATGGATGAATGGGGTCGAATGGCTCGACTCGCTCGTCTGGGTGAAGCCCTACTGGCTGGCGCGGACCCTGGCGGGCATCAGCATGGATATCGGTATGTCGCTGCTGGTGGTGAATCTGATGCTGACCGCACTGACCAGCCCGGCGGCTGAGGCGCGACGCGCCCGCGGGCCGGTGGAGGCGCCTATCCCGGCCCCAGCGGGAGGGCCCGCGCAGTGAACGTTCGCTTCTTCGCGCTGTTCGCCGGCGTCTTCTGCATCACCCTTGCGGTGATCACGCAGGGCGTGCTGCCCTTCGTGGAGCCGTCCTCGCGAACTACGCGCGTGACCTCGGTGGTGCGCACGGATTTCGGCCAGCTGAAATGGACGGTTTCAGAGGCGACGGACTACACCGAGCAGCAGCGTCGCGGCCGCAACATTTACCTGCGCGAAGGCTGCTGGTACTGCCATTCGCAATTCGTGCGGCCGGTGACCGGCGAGATCCGCCGCTGGGGACCGGTCAGCGAGGCGGGCGAATACGCCTATGACGTGCCGCACCTGTTGGGCACACGCCGGATCGGACCGGACCTGACGCGCGTCGGCCTGAAATACAGCGACGAATGGCACCTGGCGCACTTCTACAATCCGCGGATGCTGGTGCCGGACTCGATAATGGCGCCGTATCGCGGCCTCTTCCACGAGCCCGATGCAGCCGTCCGTATCGTTGACGACGGCGCTGGCAATCGGACCCTGGAAAGGACAGAGGTCACCAAAGGCCTGTTCGACTTCGACAGCAAGCAAGCGATCCAGCTGACGCCCAATGCATACGGGTTGCTGTTCGTGCCGCTGAAGGCGCGCGAAAGAAGGCCGATCATCCTGACGCCGAACGACGAATACACAGGCGAAACCGTCAGCATCGCGGCGGAGACGGAATCGCTGGCAGCGCTTGTTTCCTACGTCCAGAAGCTCGGCACGAACCGGGGTAAATGGCGCGATCTGTTCGAGCCGCAAAGCCTGGAGGTCATGGATGCGACCATGCCGCGCTCCGAGGAATGGATTGCTTATGGCAAGGAAGTCTATGAGCGCCGCTGCATCGGTTGCCACGGTGCCAAAGGCGACGGCAACGGGCCGGCCGCCACCTTTATGTTTAACCAGCGGCCCAGGAACTTCACGTCTGCAGTCTTCAAGTTCAGATTGACAAAGGAGCCCCTGCCCACGGACGGCGACATGCTGCGGACCATTACTCGCGGCATCCGCGGCACGGCAATGCCCCCTTGGTACGAACTGCCGCTCAACGATCGGCTGGCGGTGATTCAGTACATCAAGTATGAGCTAGCGGTTGACCGTTCCGATCCCGCCAGCCCTTACGCTTTCTTCGTCGAGGAACCGCCTGGCCCACCGTTGTATATCGGGCGCCCGCCGACCCCGTCCCAGACGATGCTGGACCGTGGTAAGGAGGTTTGGCAGGTGGCGAAGTGCTGGGAGTGCCATGGCCAAGGTGGCAAGGGCGACGGCGAGAAGGCGGCCGGCCTCAAGGATGATATCGGGTTCGCCATCGTGCCGGCCGACCTCACCAGCGGCCAGTTCAAGTCTGGCCCGGCCGTCGAAGACATCTTCCGGACGATAACTACCGGCCTCAGCGGCACGCCGATGCCGTCCTATCGGGATGCCTTTCCGGACGAGGACCGGTGGGCACTTTCCTATTTCGTGGTGGCGCTTTCCGCCTATAAAGACCCGCTCTCGCTGCAGCCGCTCTCGATCAAGAAGGAGGCCCGCGCTGCGCTGAACGATCTGGAACTGGTCGCTGACAAGCCGGAGCGAGCCTATGTGCCCGATCCGTCGGTGCCGGCGTCCGGCCCGCCAGCTCCGCCTGGCGAGGAACAGGCGCCCGCCGGAGGTTAAGCGCATGCTCGGTTTTGAAGTCACCGGACCCTATGCGGGCGCCATGCTGATGAGCCTGGCGGCCCTGTTCTTGTTCATCTGGGGCGTCCTATCTGGCGCGTTGAGCGGCACCGACAAAGCCGCCAACGGGTTTTTTGAAAGGGAAATGGAGAATGAGCGATCTGCAGAGCAGCGATCCGGAGAGCCCGACGCATCCGGAACTGGATGTGCGTCAAAGCTCGCACCCTGAACTGGAGGACTATGCCGGCGGCCTGATACAGGCGCGTGTGGGATTCATTCCGCTATGGCTTCTCGTCGTGTACGCGCTGCTGTTCGCCTGGGGGCTGTACTACATGTATGTTTATTGGGGCGGGCTCGGGCCCGGCCGTCTGTTCTAAGTAGACGGTCGCAAGGGCTGGCAAGACAGGAGTGATGGAGACGATGGTAGCCAAAATTCTCCTTGGGGTCGCCGCATTGAACCTCCTTTTCCTGTGCTTCGAGCTGGCGATAAACGTGCTTCGTCTTTATTTCGGCTGAGATAGGAGCAGCGGATGCTACAGGACACCGTCTTTAAGCTTGCTGACGCCGGCTTGCCGCAGATGCTTGGCTTCCTCATCTATGGCGGCTGCACCGTCGGCTTTATCCTCTTTCTTTTGTATCTCGTGCGGCAATAGCGCCGCGTCCGCGCCACTGCGCAAACGCCAATGATCTACTACCTCGTGATCTTCGCCGCTGGATTTGCAGGCAGCTTTCATTGCATCGGCATGTGCGGCGGCTTTGCCTGCGCGCTGGGCCGCGATCAGCGAGGGGGAGGCGCAACCGTCCTTCGCCACCTGCTCTATAATACCGGACGATTGACAACCTATTGCTTTCTGGGCGGGCTCGCGGGCGCGATCGGTCAGGTCATCTGCACCACGCAAGGGCTAACGGCGGCGCCGCTCTTGAACGGCTCCCTCGACATCGGCCAACGAATTCTCGCGATCGTCGCTGGCCTGCTCATGATTGCCATGGCGTTGCAGTTCTTCGGCTTGCTGCAGGTCTTTCATCGCCTTGCGATCGGATTTGGCGGCGGCACATTTGCATTGTCCCTGCGCGGTCTGTTGACGGCCAGGAGCAGCGCCGCACCGCTCGCCTTTGGCGTTTTCAACGGCTTCCTGCCATGTCCCCTGGTCTATGCCTTCGCCGCCCAGGCGGCGAGCACCGCCGGAGCGCTTCCCGGGTTTCTCGTCATGGCATCGTTTGGACTGGGAACCTTCCCCGCGATGTTGATGATGGGCGGCGTTGGCCGGATACTCGGGCCAGCCTGGCGGCGGCGCGGCGTGCGGCTGGCTGGTGGCTTTATTCTTTTGCTCGGTCTCATCACGCTCGGCCGTGGTCTTCTGCCTTCCGACGCGCATATCGGCCTTGCCTGGCTGGGCGGGCATCCCGCATGACTGCGCATGGCGATATCCTCTGTAGCCATTGTTCGCTGCCCGTCGGTCTGCGCCCGATGGAGCGCTGGCTCAACGGTGAGGCTTGCGCGTTCTGCTGCTACGGCTGTTGTATCGCCTTTCAGGTGAAGAGCGGCAGACACGAAGAGTGGGAAGCCGCCTGGCTTCTGATCCAGCTCGGCGTGGGAGGTTTTCTCTCCATGAATATCATGATGTTCAGCCTCCTCCTCTATTCGGACGCGTTCACCGGCGTCGATGCGGGCGTGCTGCCGTGGATTCACTGTTTGCTCTGGATCTTCGCCACGCCGGCGGTGGTGATTCTCGGCGGACCCTATCTGCGCGACATGTGGCTCAATGGCATTCAGGGCCAAGTGACGTCGTCGGCACTCATCGTGCTTGGCGTTGCTGCCGCTTACCTCTATTCGGCATTTGCCGTGTTCGAGGGCAGCACGCATGTCTACTTCGACACCGCCGTGATGGTGCTGATGCTATTCACAGTTGGCCGCTATCTCGAGGCTGTTGGCCGCGCCAGGGCGGCGCGCGACCTGGAACCTCTTCTGGCCGCAGAAAGCGAGAGCGCGACCGCGGTCGATGGCGCGGCAGAGATCCGCCGTCCGGTGCGGGAGGTGACGGCCGGCATGCTGGTGCGGGTCCGGCCAGGCGAGCGCATTCCGGTCGACGGCGTGGTTGTCGAGGGGGAATCGAACACCGATGAAGCCGTAATTACCGGAGAAAGCCGGCAAGTGACAAAGCGCGCCGGCTCCAAGGTGATTGCCGGCAGTATCAATATCGATGGCCCGCTCCTGATCCAAAGCAGCGGTGACGGAACCGCAACCCGCTGGGCACGGATTTGCCGGTCGGTGCGCGAAGCGCTGGGCCGTCGCAGTCCAACCCAGCGCCTTGCCGATCGCGTTGTTGGCGTGTCCGTGCCGCTCGTCCTCGCCCTCGGCGGGCTGACGACCGTTTACTGGGCCCAGTCATTGCCATTCGATCGGGCGTTGCTGATTGGGCTCTCGGTGCTGGTGGTTGCCTGTCCTTGTGCCGTCGGCCTCGCTGCTCCGATGGCGATATCGCTCGGCATCGGCCGGCTGGCGCGGCACGGCTGCCTCGTCCGCGACCCCGGCGTGCTCGAGACCCTCGCGCGTGTACGGTTGCTCGCCTTCGACAAGACCGGCACTCTGACGGCGGGCAAAGCGCGTCTCGTCGGCGTCGACCGCGAGGAGGTCGGCATCGACGAAGTACTGGCGCGCGCCGCCGGTCTGGAGCGCCATTCCGAGCATGGTCTGGCGCGGGCCATCGCGGCAGCCGCCGCTCAGCGAGGCATCACACCGCTCGTCACCCGCGAGATCCGGATGGTCCCCGGCCGTGGCATCCGCGGCAGCGCCGAAGGCCGGCCCGTGGCGGCGGGGAACGGCAGATTGATGAATGATCTGGGCTGGCCGCTTCCCCCGTCGCTGGCCGAGCGTGCGCGGTCGCTGGAGGCGAGCGGTCATTCGGTGGTCTATGTCGGTTGGGGTGAGCGGGTTCACGCCGTGCTGTCGCTCGATGATTCGCCGCTTCCCGAGGCACAGGCCGCGATCGCGGCTCTGCGTGAGCGCGGGCTCGACGCCACGCTGTTGACCGGCGACTTGGCGCAAGCGGCGGAGCGGATCGCGGCCCTGGTCGGGATCAAGGACGTCCAAGCGGGCCTTTCGCCGGAGGCCAAACGGCTGGCCCTGGATCGGCTCCGCCATGAGCACGATTCGGTGGCGATGGTCGGCGATGGCCTGAATGACGGGCCGGTTCTGGCCGCCGCAGATGTCGGTATTGCCGTCGGCTCCGCCACCGATCTCGCCCGCGAGACTGCGGCGCTCGTGCTGCCTGCGGACGGATTGTGGATGCTGCCCTGGATCGTCGACGTGGCCCGGGCGGTCCGCAGGACCATCTTGACCAACCTTATGTGGGCGTTCGGCTACAACCTCGTCGCCCTGACGTTCGCAGCATTCGGACTTCTGCAGCCAATCCTTGCGGCGGCGGTCATGGCCGGCTCGAGCATCCTCGTGGTGGTGAATTCGCTACGGCTGGAGCGGCTGCCCGATCCTGTTCCAACGCTTATCCCGGAGCAACGATCCGGCGCCGAGGCGGAGCGCGCCCAGAATGGTGCCGGCATTTCCGCAATGGCCGGCCCGGCCGTCGAGCCGAGTTGAGTTTCGTTTCAGCCAAACACGTCGTGCGTGAAGGCGTCGTACCAGCCTTCCGCGGCGCGCGCAGCCTGCCGGCGGACCTCGGAGCTTTCCTCGACCTTGCTGACGAAGCTGATGACGCTCTTGAGCTTTCCGTCGACGGGCTTGAAGCTGATGGCGTTGCTGAACGCATCGTCGGGGGCGAGATAGGTGTAGCAGGTGTTGAACAAATGCGCCGGGAAACGCGCTGATCCGGTGAGATCGGCCGCGATGGCAAAGGCGCAGGCTTTGGCCTGGCTGTTGGCGCAGAAGGCGGATTTCGGCATATCCCCGCCGATGATCGCGTCGCCGACCAGATGGACGCCGGGCTGCAGCGCCGATTCGAAGGTGACCGGATCGACCGGACACCAGCCCGACTGATTGGCGAGCCCTGCCTGCTGCGCCAAGCGCCCGGCCATTTGCGCCGGGATGACATTGGCCACCGCGGCCTTGAATGTTGCTCCCTCGGTGATCACCGACCGGGTCTTCGCGTCGATCGCCGTGACCCCGCCAGTGAACTGGGCCGGTAGCCATTCGATCATTCCCGGGTAGTGGCGGTTCCAAGCGTCCTGGAACAGGTCCTGCGCGTTGAAGCTGTCTTTCGAATCGAGGATCAGAATTTTGGCCTTGGGTTTGCTGCGCTGGAAATAGGAGGCGATGAGCGAAGCGCGCTCGTAGGGGGCGGGCGGACAGCGAAACGGATTCGGCGGGACGACGATGACGAACAGGCCGCCGTCCTCCATGCTTTCCAGTTGCTGGCGCAACAGCCTGGTTTGCGGCCCTGCATTCCAGCCGTGCGGCATGATCTCCATCGCAGCTTCGTCATAGCCCCTAAGCGCCCGATCCCTGAATGCGATGCCTGGCGCAACAACGAGACGGTCGTAGCTGAGCTTCGAACCGTTGTTCAGCGCAACGGTTTTCGCCGCCGGGTCAATCGCCTCAGCGGATTCATGAATGACGGTGATGCCGTATTGCCTTGCCAGCGCTTTATAACCATGGCTGAGCGATTTGAACGGGCGGAGCCCGGCGAGATAGAGATTGCTGAAGAAGCAGGTCGTGTAGCTCTGCCGCGGTTCGACCAGGGTCACCTCGATAGCCGTCGCGCTGACGGCGAGATATCTGGCGACCGTTGCGCCGCCGATGCCGCCGCCGATCACGACGACACGCGCCTTGGCCTGGCCCCGCGCCTTCGGCTGGTTGAGCGCCGTTAGCAATGCTGCTCCAGTCAGGCGGCCGAACTCGCGACGCGTCCAGAATTTCATGGCGCGCTACTTTCCCTGCGCTGCGACGTAGCGCGCGACGCTCGCGATCTCCTCGTCGCTGAGCGACAGCGCGATAGCGTGCATGATGTGATTTGGACTCTCGCTCGCCCGGTAGGCAAGCAGGGCGTTGGTGAGCCTCGCCTCACCAAGCCGGATGATGCTGGGAATGCCTGTGCCGCCGCCATCGAGACGATGGCAGGACGCACAGGTCGCGGCGAGTTGAGCGCCTTGATCGGCCCCCGCCGCCACGCCGGATTGACTGACGAGAAGCACGAGGCCCGTGGCAATCGCAAATCTCGCGACGGGGCGCATGCTGAATACCCGTCTGTTTCGGAGTTTTCCGGTCACGCTCCCACTCAACTTGTCACGCCATAATTCGCGCAGTCGATTGCGTCGCCACCTCAACCGACCGTGAGCTGGTGCGACAACGTATAGACGGCACCGCCGTCTTCCTCCCAGACGAAATCGAGCCGGCCGCTCTCTGTCGCGCGCAGGGAAAATTCGAAGAACGGGTTAGCCGAAATCGCCTCGTGTAGATCGACGCTGAACACCACGGCGTCGTTACAGCGGCAGACAAACTGGTTAATGATCTTGCGCGGGATCACATTGCCTTGATCATCGTGGCGCAGCCCTGTTTCCATCTCATGGCTGATGATGGTCTTGACCTGGAAGACGTCGCCCTTCGCCGCAGCGCTTGGTACGATCACGCGTGGTGTGGGGGTGATCACTGTCCGGCTCCCTCTCAGATGTCAGGCGCAGCCATTTGTGGCGACGTCAACCCAAGCCGTGGTCATCAGCAGATTGCCGTCATTCATTTCGGCGACAGCGATGACATGCTGCGGTTTGGCAAGGCGGATGCGGGTCGACACGCGGGGCAGGCTGCGTTGCGGGACGAAATGGAAACTGGCCACTTCGATGATCGGGTTCTGCGGCGCGAACACGCGGATTTGTCTCACGTGGTCGGCCTCAGTCATGGGGCTGTCGATGTCGAGGCTCATAGGCACGGTGTAACCGGTCGGGAAGACCGCCGGCATTATCAGATGAAGGCGATCCGACTCCGTGGCCGTCCGCCCGGTGAGCTGTTTGACGAGTTCCAGCGCTTCATCGTTCGCACGCGCGCTCAGCGGCGAGGAGAGCGCGACTCCGGCAAACCCTGCACTCCCGGCGATCAACACATCGCGGCGCGTCAAGCTCATCATCCCGGTCTCCGCCTTTTTTGCGTCACTCCGAAGACACACATCAACAGCGGCAGGAGGCGGCGCAATCGGACACATCAGTGCGGCGGCTTTGAAGTTTAGCACCGCCGACCGCTGCGAGCAAATCTCTTAGAAGTGTCCAAGGTCTCTTAGCCGCCCTCGAAACGGTCAAGGCATTGCAGCAAAGGACGCTCCTGCGTTTGTCGGATTTCTAATCACGCTCTTGGCCGGCTATCAGACGCTCGAACTAACTGGAGCGCTCTGGACAGCGCCAGCGCAATGTCGGATTTACAAGCATGTGCGACATTCATGATAGGCTGAAGAAGGACCGGTTAGGGTCATAAATTCCGGTTTCGGACTGATGGGTCGCACCGAACAATGTCGCTGCGTCGCCGAGCGATTTGGACCCACGCGCTGGCTCGTCTCAGTCTCGGCTAGTCCCGACTAGAGATCCGGCGCACAACATTTCGGAGCACGCATCCGGTGAAGCTTTACCCTCATGGTGGGCGGGGACCTATTACCGCGTACGAATCTGCCGTGATTCTGTCTGTAACGCCGAATCACAGAGGCGTCACAGATGCGAGACAAGACCAGCAGCGGCGAAGCCGCTTGGCAGGAGGAAGAGCTTTCTACGGCGGCCCTTCCCGACAAGCGTTTGGCCTGTCGGTTGCGACGGTTGCTGGACCAGAGGTCAGCTGCGCCGGGCAAGCCAGTCCCGACGCCTTGGGCGGGGCGTCATCGCATTACGGTCGATCAGAACGAGACGACCCGGCTGCAGGTGAAGTTCGCCGCCATTAACACCTTGCCGCCCGTGGGCAAGCAAAAGCGCTACAGTCCGCAGGTTCTGACTTACATCCACGCCCTCGAAGAAGATCCGCCGCCCGGTCGCGAGCCGATCGACTGGAAGCTGGTGACCAACTTGCCGGTCGAAGATCTCTCCGCGGCGGTCGAGAAGCTCGGCTGGCACGCCCTGCGCTGGAAGGCGGAGGTCTTCCACAGGGCTATGAAGTCCGGCTGCCGTGCGGAGGAGGCAAGGCTCGAAATCGCCGAGAGGCTGGCGAAGTTCCTCGCCCTCATCCCGGTGGTCAGCTGGCGCATGTTCTTCATCACTATGTCGGGGCGCGTGCCAAGCCAGACGCCGCGCCCGACAGCGTTCTCACCTTCGCCGAAATCACTGCGCTCGACCAGATCGACGCGTGCCGAACGCGACCACACGTCCAACGGCCCACGCTCGCCGCCTACCTGCTGCAAATCGCCATGCTTGGCGGCTACCTCGCCCGCAAACATGACCCCCCTCCTGGCAACATGGTCGTCTGGCGCGGCATGACCCGCTGGCACGACATCGCCTTCGGCATCTCCATTGGATCAGGCCGACGATGTGGGTAATTGAAAGCTTCGCCGGAGGCGTACATTTCGGAGGACTATGTGCACCAGAAGCCGACATTGCACGTTGAAGGTCAGGTCAACGTCTTGCTAGTGACCTTCAATTCAAGAAATGCCGAACTCTCGGTTGCTTTTTATCCCCCGTCGCAAGAATGGGGATGCCCCTGAAGCCAGGTCATCGCCATTGCCACCAAACCGGGCGGGATTGGCGTCATTCATGGGCCTTGCGGCCATTATGCTATTAGGCCCGCGCTAAGGGCTGAGTTTCGCGGAACAAGCCGACGCATGGTCCGTTTCCTGCGTGCAAAGAGCATCACGACTGCAGCTTGGTCGAGCCATAAAGCCTCGGTGTGCCACTGCACACGTGAGGCTTCGTTATGTGCGACGCTACTCATGCGCGGAGCCACTCATGGAAGAGTTCCTACTGTTCGCAGCCGTCGGGTTTCTGGCCCAGGCGGTCGATGGTGCTCTGGGGATGGCCTATGGCGTGATCTCTTCGACGGTGCTCCTCTCCTTCGGGGTGCCACCGGCACAAGCATCAGCTTCAGTTCATGCTGCGGAATTGTTCACCACCGCCGCATCCGGATCGGCTCATCTCTATCATCGCAACATCGATTGGAAACTGTTTTGGCGACTGATCCCCTTTGGTATCGGCGGCGGTATGCTCGGCGCTTTCGTACTCACTTCGTTTGACGGAGATCAGGTCAAGCCATTCGTTACAGCATATCTCGCGGTTATTGGGAGCTGGTTACTCTATCGGTCGTTTCATCGTATCCCCACCAACCCCGTGAAGCTGAAAATTGTGGCGCCGTTGGGCGCAACCGCCGGATTCCTGGACGCCGCAGGCGGTGGGGGGTGGGGTCCTGTCGCCACCACCGGTCTACTCGGCGCGGGTGGACAACCGCGATTCGTTATCGGCACGGTCAATGCGAGCGAGTTCCTGATTGCACTTTCAGTGTCGCTGAGCTTCCTCGCCACGATTGTAACCGGCCATTGGGAGCAAGCCGGCGAATTCCGCGACCTAACATCTGTTGCCGGACTGATCGTTGGAGGCGTTTTAGCGGCGCCGCTGGCGGGAAGGATGGTCAAGACATTGCGGGAGAGGACGCTCCTGCGGCTTGTGGGACTTCTGATCACGCTTTTGGCCGGCTACCAGACACTCGAACTAACTGGATCGCTCTGACCGTGAGACAGTCGAACGGAGGCAAGGAAATGAGCACTTCGACCAGGATCGGCATCGGAGCGGGCTGGCTGGGCGGCGCGATCGCCGGATCCATGCTGGATGCCGGTGGCGGACGAGGCCTGACTGTGGTGGAAGCTCGCGCTGGATCGAGGTGACATGGATGACCACGCCCGAGCCTTGCTCCATCATCATTGGCAACAGGGCAGACCAAGCAGGGTTCATCGGCTTCGCGCGAGGATGATTTGGAACGACGGGAAGACCAAAGACGTTCGTGCATATTGCATCCGCTAGCCACAGGTCTAACGCTTGCTATCCTCAGTAGTCCGAGGCGTACCATGTTTCGCAACTCGGGCATCATTTCTCTGCCTCGCCCGCTTGAGCGTCGTGTGGACACTCTTGCCCAGTCGTTCATGAGCCAGCGGCTCGGATCTCAGATGGACTTCTCGACTCCGGAAGGCGAGCCGGCGCTGTTACCACCCAATTCCGTAACCTGGCGTATTTTCAAGAACCCTGTTGCGCTGTTCATCGGCGGGGTAACGGCGGTGCTGCTCGAATTGGCAGAGCCGCGGGTTCGCGACGCCATTTGGCAGCACAGCAGCTTCCGCTCCCTTGCGCTCCGACGATTGCAGCGTACGGGCCTCGCTGCTTTGGTCACGGTCTACGGCCCCCGATCCAAGGCTAAGGCCATGATTGAAGATGTGGTCAGGATGCATGGGCGCGTTTCGGGTCGAACCAGCGAAGGCGAGCCATACCACGCCACCGACCCGGAGCTGCTGGACTGGGTGCAAGCGACGGCCGAGTTTGGTTTCATAGAGGCCTATCACATCTATGTGCATCGTCTGCATTTTTTCGAACGGGACGCGATGTTTGCTGAGGCTCGCCCCGTGGCGCTTCTCTATGGTGCGGTCGGCGCGCCCACGTCTCAGGCTGAGCTTTACGCGCTGTTCGACGTGATGAGGCAAAGACTCGTTGCTTCGCCGATCGTGTCGAAGTTCCTGGAGATCATAGAAGAAGTTCCCGCCTTGCCGGGAGTTGCTCGCCCCCTTCTGCGGCCGCTTCTGAAGGCGGCCGTCGAGATCCTACCCCAATGGGTTCGCAAGCGGTTGGAACTCGGCGACCGCTGGACCTTGAAGCCGTGGGAGCGTACTGTTGTGAAGATGACGGCCGCAATCTGCGACAGCACCGTGCTTCAGTCATCACCAGCCGTCCAGTCGTGCCGCCGACTCGGCCTTCCCGAGAGCTATCTCTACCGCCGAACGGCATCCGAAAAACCTACACAGAATCGGACAGTGTTCGTTCCTTGACTAAATGTCAGGCACGCGTCGTGCAGACGTTCAGCTTCTAGTTAACGCGCCTTAAAGGCACGAACTCGATAGCCCACTGGACGGCGGGCCGTGACCCAGACCCGCCAAGCAGACGCGAACAAACTACCGGACGGCTGCCGGCAACAGTGAAGCGTCAAAACCGGCCGGGGCCGGCTCGTGGCAGGAGCCAGCGTCCGGGATGACCGTGTAGCCCTTCTCGGTGACTGTCAAAGTCACGATCCTGATCCGCGGTTCAAGAGCGCCTCCAGCAGCTGAGCGGGGCCCTCCGGTGCGACAAGAATATGGCCGATAGAACCGACTATCCGAAGGCTCGTCTGTTCATCTTGACGACTGACAACTGTGCACAAACCATCTTGGGGAGCAAGCGCGTCCCGCGCGTCCGAACCTCCGCAGGAGGCTGCAATGATGCCCCCAATCGAGTTGTCCCGCGGCCAAGCAATGATCCGTACAGATTGCCTGATGGGCCCTGTGCAAGTTGCCGATACCGAGATGCACGATTCCGGGCTTCACACTCCGTCGATCGTACCGACACCGGCTGACGCGAGCGCCAAATTGGCGTAAGAAAGACGATTTTCCATTGTATGCAGCTCAATCGAAATGGAGAGCACCGTTCATGTCGATAACCTCGCCCGTGATGAAACCGGCTAGAGGTGACGCGAGGAATGAAACGGTGTGGGCGACTTCTTGAGGTTCGCAAAATCGCCCGACCGGGATTGAGCAAGCTGCGCCGCGCGCTGTTCGTCGTTGAGCTGTTCGGAAACCATCGGCGACATTACGGAGGCGGGCGCAATTGCATTGGAGGTCACGCCCTGGCCAGCGGTCTCGCGGGCTAAGATCTCGGGCGAAGCCTCACTGCCGGAGAGCACAGCGTGATGCAGCGCAAAACGCCAACTTCCTCCACCAATAAGCCGTCGTCGACTTCAACGAGCTTGCCGATTTCACCCTCCTGCCTGCAAATGTACGTTTCGAGCCCGGCGAGCCGTTTTGCGGACAATGTCGCACATTGCTGATGATGCGGAAGGCCGGGAATAGCCAACGCTGCTAGATTCCCTGTGTTCGTCACAGGAGAATTCCCATGCGCCTCAGTGCGGCGATGATTGAGAACATTCGGCTTCGTATCTCTCTATCTCTCCGGATGAGAAGCGAACGCTTGGTGAGGCCCCTCTCAGGCATGGACTGACCCCCTCGGAATATGTTCGCATGTGCGCTTGCCCCTGATGTGCAACCGGCATTCGGCTTTTCGCGACCGAAACCGCTTGCCATTCAATGTCGCCATTGGAACGGACCCTTCAAGAGCGCTGGATGCCAGGAGTTGCCGATCGCGGTCTGTCTATCGCCGCCACGCCGCGGATATGCGCAAGCGTCCACGCAACGACTGGGCCAGTGGGCCCGGCGACTGAATTACGTCGCCGCCCCTTCTTTACGATATCTCTTCTCGAACTCACGGAGCACCATTTCGAGCGTTGCCTCAAAAGCACCCTGATCGAACATCATCGATTTCTTTGCCTCGTGAAGGTAGCGCCAGTCGGTGAAGGCATCTTGGTGCTGATACAGAATGTGACGAATGCTGTAGTCGATGTAGAAACCATTGGGATGATACGGGACCACTGACCTTTTGAACTCCGCGTCGAGTTTCTCTTGGCTTTCGGGCTTTAGGCGATCAAACAGCTTCATCAGGTTGTGCAATTTGACAACTCTTGGATCGTCGTGGTCGAAGACGAACCACGCTTTGAGTGCCAGCTCCATAGAAAGCGCCAAAAGCATCGGTTCAACACCGACGTGTTCGCGTTCGCGCAGGTCTGCATGCTCTCCGAATTCTCGGCTTGGAAAGTTCTGAGTTTTTCGAAAGATCGCCTTTGCGGCTTCCCCGATCCTAATGGCCGTCGATAAGCGCGCACTCATTAGAGGTCCATTGGATTGATGTAAACTTGCTCCGGAGCTTGAGCTGAGATATTGCAAGAACGCAATCGCTTAGGCTAGGAGGCACGGAATCACAACTTAACGACGACAAGTTAGAGTTGAGTTCACCGCCGGCGACCTGTTTTTCCCACCTCTTTGGGACGCGAGTGCTATCTGGTTGCGATCCTTATTGCCTGAGCCAAGGTCTCTAGAACTGCGGCGCACCTGCACGAGCTTACTCGGGCTATGTCAAGCTCGTCTGCATTCAAATGCTGGCGTCCGGCAATGAGCAGACTGTCCGCCTTCAGGAACTCCCGGAAGGTGGATGAACGACCGGAATGCGGCGCAGAGCTGTCCTTCGCGTCGTGGACGCGTATGTCGGCTTCGAGTCAGGCGTTCCGTTCCCCGGTCTTCGCAGCACCGAGCCAGATCCATCCAATCTCATGAGCCAACCTGTTGGCGAACCTGTTGGCGAACCACCCTATAAAGCATTGATAAATAACGATAAGGTGGGCCCGGAGGACGTGTTCAAATTATCGATTTCATTGTCCTTTTCGTGGGCACATGTCGAGGAACCTTCCCGTGTCATTCCGTATGGTTCCGTGGCACATTGTACAGTCATCCGCAAGTTGGCCTCGGACAAACCCTTACAGGCTGCCGAATTGCTGCCATAAATTGTGTTCGTTTGGGTTCGGGGAGGAACTCACGAGGACGCCGAAGCCTATGTTCTCCCCAGAGGCAAGGCCCACCTCCTCTCTATCTCTCCATCGCACAGGCAATCCGCGCCATCCGAACACTCATGCCGGCTCGCAAGGCTACCGATCGCGACTTGGAGGAGTTAGTTGCGGCAGCATTCTTTGTTCACGGTATGCCCGTCGCCGGCGATTTCCCTCCCCGATCGCCAGGCGCAGGCCGTTGCCTTGCTGCGTGACGCCGTGCGCCAAGTCGGTCGAGATCACTTCGGCAGCCGTCTTGCGCAAAGGCGCTACATAGATAATGTACTTAGGATTGCACGCCCCCCGAACCGACCTAATAGTCATCAAGCTCCCGACCACGGATTGACATTTGTCCGAGACGGCCAACATCGAGGTTTCTTCGGCGGTGCAGCCGCGCATCTGGATCGCGGCTTTGCGGCCGACCCATTGGATCAAGAATCTTCTGCTCGTGGCGCCCGTCCTCTCCGCACATGTGGATCCGTCGCTTGACATGATTGGGCGGCTGGCACTGGGCATTTTGTTAATGAGTTTCGCGGCGTCCTCAGGTTATCTCGTCAACGACCTGCGCGACCACGTAGCCGATCGCCAGCATGCCTACAAGCACAAGCGTCCCGTTGCCGCGGGTAAGATCAGTAGACGCGACGCCGCCTTGATGGCACTGTTTCTGGGCTGGGGCGCCATTTCCCTCTCTTGCACCTTCTTCGGAAGCAAGGTCGGCATGTTGCTGGCCGCCTACATGCTGTTAACCGTTTCTTACAGCTTTTTCTTCAAGCGGCTGCCGGTCGTCGACGTCCTGATCCTGGCGGCCCTCTACGTATGGCGACTGATGATCGGAGCCGAGATTGCCGGGATCGATATGTCGCCTTGGCTGCTTGTCTTCGGCTACAGTCTTTTTGTTGCGCTGGCACTGGTCAAACGAGTTGACGAATTAGCTGCCCTCGACGTTGCCAATTCGACTGCCTTGGCCGGTCGCGCCTATCGCAGAAATCACCTTTCCGCCGTGCTTTCGTTCTCCGTCATCTTCGCTCTTTTTTCGCTGGCGATCCTGGCGGCCTATATCGGCTTCAGCGAGGCGGCCAAGGCCTACTATCATGCGCGTTCATGGCTCTGGGTAGCAACGGCTCTGCTCGGGCTATGGCTGGCACGCCTCCTGCGCCGCTCGGCTGCAGGCCGATTGGGGGGCGATCCGATGGTGTTCGCGGCATCGGATCCGGTCAGCCTGGCACTGGCGGTCTGCGTGACGGTAACCTTCATCGCCGCGGCGTAGGCGGGGGGCGGTTCGCCCAAACAGGCCGGTCGAACCGCAAGCATTTCCTGCATGATGCGCGACGCCGGCATGTGACTATCGTTTTTCAGCACGATGACTTCGGGGCTGTCGAAGACAGTGAATGTCTCCTCGGCCTGCATTTCCGGGTTCAAGGCTGGGCCGAGTGAAGGGCGGCGTCGGAATTCGGCGACGATGCGGTAGCCGAGGCGCGCGGACCACAAAGCATCATAGTAGCCGCACATTTCCGGAAACCGTTCGTGGAGACGCGGCAGCACGGTGTAGTGACGGCGGCTGGCAATGATCAACCACCGGCTCTCTGCGAGGATGGCGGCGATCTCGCCGGTCTTGTCCGGCGACGAGGCTTCAAGAAGCGGCAGCACCACGGTCTGGATGGGCGTGGCCGCGGGTACCCAATAAGGTGGACCGACATCTCGCGGCTCGACGGCCAGCCGGTCGCCGGCCTTTAGCTGTGGAACCAGCCATTCCCAGGCGGCAATGCGCGGATCAGTGACTTGGTATATAGCCGCCTGCATAAAACCGGCCAGGGCGGTGGCCGCTCCTGCAATCGCCATCAGGCCAACGCGCACACGCCTGTTTTGAATCCTCGTCAGAAAATACCCGGCAAATAAAATCAGCATCGGCACAAGCGGGCTCAAATAGCGAATGAACTTCGCATGCCAGTTGCAGATGATAGCTGCATAGACGATGGTGAAGACGGCGACTACGGCAAGGCTGTGCGCGCCTGCTTTTCGCCGCCAAAGATCCCATAGCAGAACACAAAGCCCCGCCAGGCCGAGCGGTGCCACGACTGGCCCGACCAGCCAAGGCAGTTGCGCCAGTTCGAACAAGCCATTTCGCGCTCCGTTGAACTGATAGGTCCAGAACACATCCGCCGCGCCCGAAACCACTCCACTCTCGAACCTCATCGTCTCGAAATAGGCCTTCGGCGTCGCCCATAGCTGCGGCGTCGTCAGCATCGCCATGACGATCAGGACCGCGAGCGCGATCCCGCCCGCCTTCAACCCCAGCCAGAAACGGCCCCCCGTCGGCGTACCCATCGCCACTGCGGTCGCCGGGCAGATGGCGAAGGCAAGTGCGGTTGTCTTGAGCCCAAAACCGAAGCCCAACGCGGCTCCTGCAAGGATTGCGAAACGCATCGGCGACAGACCGCCGCAAACATGCCTCACGCAAAGATAGATCATCACCACCAGACAGAGCACCAGGCCGGATTCGGTCGTGGCGAAGTGTGCGGACTGGATCAGTGACGGCGAAGCTGCCGCGCAGCCGACAACCAGCAACGCGGTTTGAATGCCCAGCGTCCGCCTCGCGGTCCACCACATCATGGGCAGCGCCGCGCTTGCATAGAACGCCGACAGGATACGCCCGCCAAAAACAATCGCCGCCACGTCCGAACCGCTTCGCCCCGTCCAGGGCGAAATAAGTTCGGCCAGCAATCGCGGCAGGTAGAGTGCCAATCCATTGTAAGCATGAAACCGCGGGATCATTTCGCTCGGAAAGGCCAGACTGGCTGCCGCGGTTGCGATGTTGCGCTCGTCCGGATTGAGCATCAGCCCTTGATCCCAGTCGAGCCCCTGGAAACGCAGGACCGCACCTATGGCGATCACGAACCATGCCCACTCGGCGATATGGCGTTCGGTTAGTGCGCGTTCGGCCATCGTCACCGGCGTGCCCGCCGCCTGTTTTGCCCGGATTGCCTTGTCCTTGAGCCCGCTGCACTGGCCACGGTCGTCGAGGTCGCAGGCACACGCATCAGTCCGGCCAAAAAGAGGGGCAGAATGAATAGATTGAAGTGGACGAGCACATTCTGAATCGCCTTGAGCAAAGCCAGCAAAAAAAGGGGCGGCGGGTGGTACGGCCGGATGAATTCGTCGGTGACCAGCATAGACGCGCCTGCCGCCATCGCTTCATCATGGCTTGCTGTGATCGCGCCGGCAGTCATGGCGAGCGAGAAAAGCAGAAGGCTGATGACAGCGCCCCTGACTATCGCCGTCGTCCTCCGCCGAAAAACCAGTGATGCTGCAATCAATGGTGTAGCCAGCGTAAAATCCGCCGGGTGAAAGGCGGCGGTCAAGGCGGCGGCGGGGTGCGGTGACAAGGCGGCCGAGGTGACGACCATTGCTGCCGGCTCGGCACACGTAATCGCCCGCGTCAGGTCACCGGGGATGAACCACAACAGCGCGTTCGATAGAGGCACGGCGACAGCACAGGTGACCAGATCATCGATTTGGTACCAGACCGCCGCGCCAGCGAGGGCCACCGCGAACCACAGGACCGGCGACCGCACCAAATCCTCCGGACGAAGCATGCGGGCAGAAAGAGCGAAACCCGCAATCAGGACTGTGCTGAGCAACGGCGCGACGTAGAGATGCAGCAAAAACATCACCCTTGGCGCGCCGATCGACAAGAAGAGCACCAATATCCGGACAAGGTTGAAAGCGAGGATGGCGCCGGTCACCTCAACGGCGAAAAGCGCGAGGGGCCGCAACGCGGAAGATCGGGCCTTGAGCCAGGTGATCGCGCCTGCAGCGCTCACCAGAAGTCCGTTGCCGTCGCAGGCCGAGGTAACCGCGACAGCGTTGCCGGTGAGATTGTCACGAAGCTCGGTTCCGTTTCGGACAATGTCGTAGCCCGCGAGCCTGAGCAGCGCAGCTGCGCAGGCCGCCAGGAACTCGGCCACGTAGCCGAAAAGCGCTACGACGGCCGGCGCCTCGACCAACAGAAATCCCCCAAGCAAAACCGCGCATGCATAAAGGGCTGTCTGCCAAAGTCGAGATTCATGCGGCCAGGCATTTGCAATGCCGGGACTGACGGTCATCTTCTGTGATCTGACTGCCTGGCCCAGAGCATGAGCGCAAGGAAAGCGCCAATCACCACGAACAGGAGTGCGGGAACGCTGAAACCCGAACGGCCGCCGGGCACCATATTGACGTCGACCGGAGTGGATGTTGCAGTCGCCGGCGCGGTCGTGGGTGTCGAACTGCCTGTCGGCGATATCGTTGGCGTATCAGTAGGTGTCAGTGTCAGCGAACCTGTGGGTGTAGCTGTTGGCGTATCCGTCAGCGTGCCGGTCGGCGTCACGGTTGGTGTGTCCGTCGGTGTGCCGGTCGGCGTCACCGTTGGTGTGTCCGTCGGCGTTCCGGTAGGTGTCGCCGTCGGCGTAACTGTCGGTGTGTCCGTCGGTGTGCCGGTGGGCGTAACTGTCGGCGTGTCCGTTGGCGTTCCAGTGGGTGTCGCTGTCGGCGTAACCGTTGGTGTGTCCGTCGGTGTCGCTGTCGGCGTAACTGTCGGTGTGTCCGTCGGTGTGGCTGTGGGCGTCACCGTTGGTGTATCTGTCGGCGTGGGGGTGCCGGTGACTCCTTGAGCCATGCCTGCGGTCGGCACAAGCATTGCAAGCGCCGTGATGCCTGCAGCGGCCAACGTCAATTTGATGTTATCGGCGGTCACGGCCGTTTTCTCCCGACGATCAGAAAAAATCCCAAGGCCTGCGTCACAAGCAGGAACAAACCATAAGCGACAGAAGACAAGACGATTTTGTCGTGCTCGACGCCGATATTGCCGAATGCCTGCACGAGCGTGAACTCTCGAAGGCCCCATCCGGCTATGGACAGCGGCAGAACCGAGACGAGAAGCACGCTCAGCAACACGGCCGTTGCCGGCAGTATCGGCAGGTCGGCACCCAGTGCATGCGCCATCACCAGAAATATTGCGACATTGGCCAAATGACCCGCTATCGCCGTAGGAATCAAAATCAAGTTCCTCCGCAGCGACGTCGTTTGCCTTAGAGCCACGGCCAATCGTTTCGCGCGGTCGAATTGACGGCTACATATGAGGATGGCCGCTGCGGCAACGACAACCATCACAGCCGTTACAGCGGCGGCCAGAAGGGTCGATCCGAACAGGTCGTTACCGAGCAACGGCATGGCCGCCATGCACAGCAGCGCCAGACCGACCAGACCATACAGTCGGTCGACGACAACCGAGCCCACGGCCCTTGCCGCCGGCACACCCTGTCCGGCGAGCAGAGATGCGCGCAGCGCGTCCCCACCGACGACGGAAGGTAGGACTTGGTTGACGGCCAGACCGATCCAGGTAAGCCTGACGAAAGAAGCAACATCCGGCACGTAGTTCCGATCCGGATGTTCCGGAAATCCCGCGACCACGGAACGCCAGCGGCATGCGAGCAAGCAGACGACAAGCGCTGACAGCATCAGACATAGGCCAAGGGTTTTGGGGCCGACGACGGTCAATTGCCGCAAGTCAAGCGTCGCGGAGGTAGCCCACAACGCCGCCGCGAACAAAGCAGCCGACAGCACGATACGCAGGACAAACCCAACGATCTGTCGCGCGGTTGCCCGTCGGGGATTTGGCGCCAAATCCGCACTGGCTTGTCGCTCAAGGACGCTCGCGACAGTCATGGCTAAAACGTCTTGACGAATTTGAAGCCGCCGTCGACACCCTGGAAGCCGCCCTGCCCGGCGAAAACGCCTGTGGTGAGCGATAGCATGCCGGATGCGACATTCATCTCCAAACCGACACCAAGCCTGCCAAACACGCTTTCCTTGCCGGGCTCCGCCGTGCCCAGCACCGCGGACAGATCCGTATCGTCAATGAAATTGACATAGCCAGTGGCTTCCACATACGGCGTGAACCCCTGCATCACGGTTCCAATCTTTACGTTGCCGAGGCCGGTGAGTGCCGTGAAATCGCTCTCAGGGACATCGGCAAACGGCACGCCGCCCGAATACTCCTGATAACTGTCACTCTTTTGATGAATGAACCGCAGACCGCCGCTATAGTCGACGAAGTACGTGCCGGCATCGTGGACGCCGTGCAGCTGCGCGTCGACCATGTAGCGCAGCGCGTCATACTCGCCCTTATAGGTCCCTCCGGACCGGGTGGTCTTGTAGTTCAGCCACTCCGCACCGCCGATGACGCTCAGATCCAGCCCATCATTCAACTTGACGATCGCGCCGACGAGCCCGCCAACGCCGCTGTTCTTCAGCGTGCCATCGTTGAAATGGAGCTTTCCGTCACCTGTTTCGGCGATAAGTGCGGCGACCACCGTCGTGGACGGCGAGATCGCGTGAGCGACAACGAGGCTTCCGAAGGTCGAGGTGAAATCGAAATCAAATCCGTTTGGCGATCCTTCGACATAGCGAATGCCGCCCCCGAGCGATATCCCCCATTCGCAGGGGGATCGCTGCAGATCCCGGCCCTGTTCGTCGACGTTTCTCGCAAAATCCTGGCACAGGTTGAATAATGCCGCGTCGCGCGCCGTGGTCAGCGTCGTGTCGACGAGCGAGAAGGCAACTGCCCGGTCAATGCGCGATTGAATGGCGGAGGCAGATCCGGGGACATTTCGTGCTTCGGCCGGAGAAGCTGAAAACATAGCCAGCGCAAGCGCGACCAGCGCGACGAGGCATGCAATCCCGCTACTCGACCGAGACCCCACCATCGAACCCCCATCCGAATCCGCGGCCGATTGTCCCGCGCTCGAGCAACATAGCCCACATTTCCGTTACGGCAAAGCGACATCATTGCTGACAGTTTTTTAAATCCACCTCGATCAGCAATGAGGCTCCGCTTCGCACGATCGCCGGCCCAAGCTGCTCCAGGACAGACAGGTCGAGACCCGAGAAACTCTGGTGCTCAATTGTTCCGATCGCGACATGGGTAACGCTCTCAGCCGCCACGAAATCGCACGCCTGGCGAAGGCTCCTGGACAAATAAAACGCCTTGATCTGATCCGAGCGGGCGTAGACGGGGGAAATGTTGCCGCGCCAAAGCCATTCGTGGCCCCGCCAGCCGAGTAGGGACGGTACGCCGGACATCGCCGACAGGCGCCCGGCGTCGCCGAAGCTGTCGCCGGGCGCTTCAACCATGAGAATATGCCTGGTCGGGGGCTGATCGCGCAGCCAGTCCACCAATGGTCTGTCCTCGGCATGCGTGCGATCGACAAAGCCCAGACCGTCCAGCGTGAGGGTGCGAGAGCCCAGCGAACGAAAAAGGCCGCCATGCATGATGCCGCCATAGGACAGCGTCGCAAGCAACGGCACCGAAAGCACCAGCCCAACCAGCGCAACTGCTGTCCGTACGCTCTGCAGGAGAAGGCCGATCAGAATGAGGCTCGCCATCACGGCTACCGGCTGGGCTTCGAAGCTGAGCTTGAACATGGTGTTCGCGCGCCGATGGTCCTCGCCATAAATGTCCTTGACGTAGGCGATCTCCGGCAACGCAACCAGCACGACGGCGAGTGCAGCCAGCATGGCGCCGGCTAGCCAGCGGGGATCGCGGCGCATCCGCGTCAGCATGCCGGCCAGCAGCAGCGCGCATGGAACGGCCACATGACCGTAGAGTACTGCCAATTGCCACAGCGGCGTGTGCGCATCGGACCACTTCAGATGCGACGCTATCGGCTTGAAGTCGAGGAGAAATGGCGCGGCCAGCACAAAGGCGGCGACTATCACGAAGAAGCCCCAACCCGACAAACGCACGAGACAGCCCACCTGTCCAGAACCGGGCCGCAGCATAAGCATGAGGCCCGCCAGGCCCATCAATATTCCGTACGAAATGGCATCCCAACTGTTGCACATGGCCGCCACAGAGAACAGCAGGGCGAGAATGATCGCCTCGACGGGACGCACACCACCCGTGGGCCGAGGCGCGGCTTCTCGCTGCACCAGCCGCACCAGAATCAAAACCAGCAGAAATGCCGTCGGCAAGTTCAGCAAATGTGCGTGGAGATCGCCGACGGCAAAGCCATAAGCCGGCATCTCTGTAAATCCCTTGTCTCCGGTCGGCGGGTCGAAGCCAACGAAGCGCGTAGAGTCCGGATAGTAGAAATCCCTGGCATAGGTGGTCCACGAAAATTGCCGGAACGGCCCGTACAGGACGCTATGGAAATTGCCGCCCAAAGTGACGAGTGAAGCAGCCGCGCAACCACAGACGAGTGCGATGCGCGGCGATCCGGGGTGCAGGCAGCCTTCGACGATGCGATAGCTGAGCGTTGCGGCAAACGCGAACAAGACGGCGATCATCACGTTGAAGCCGTGGTCGGACGGCACGCCGGCGAGCTGGATGAGCCAGGCTGCAGCGACATGGCCGAAATAGTAATAATTGATAGGTGCGCCCGCCCACCACGGATCCGGTGGCGGCATTGTGGTGGTCCGCAAGGCCGCGTTGACGAAGCCGAAATCCATGAATTTCTCGAGGCCGTGAATATCAGGAACCCCGGCCTTGATCACCGCACCGACAAGCAGGATGGCGAGAAAGCCGGTCTCCCATTGCAAAATACGGGCAACTGGCGGGAGAGTTCTGGGACGTCTGTTTGCGATGCCAAAAACGACGACAAGGGCGCCAAGGCCGACGATCCAGCCGAAGCGCCAGAACGGCACACCGGCGACGCTCGCCAGCCATGCCACATATGATCCGATCAGCCAACCCAGCGGTTTGGCGGCCAGATAGCCGCGGTCCAGGTCGTCGGGCAGAAGCAGGCCGGCGAGCGGCCATGCCAGGAGACCGCAGGTTGCGAGGGCAAGCCAGACAAGAAGAATCGAGCCAACGCTTGCCGCGTCAATCATCGTCTATCGTGCTGCTGCTTGGAATGATTTCGAAAATCGACGACGTCGGCCACACCCTCTCTGCAGAACTTGGCCAGCCGGCCAAGGTTCAGTGTCGAAGGCCCGTGCCGACGTGGCCTATGGTCTACGGGCAATTCCACGGTGTTCAAATCGGGACGCTGCAAGGCCGCCGCCGCAATCAAGACCGACGGAATCCAGCATCCTGGGCGCATCGATTGGCGCGCCGTGTGCCAGACGTCGGCCCTTATGAGTTTGTACGGCGCGCCGGCGTCACGTACCCAGACTCCCAGTTGCAGCCGTAACAGGAGACGCATCGCCGCCGAAATCAGCAAACGATGTGGCGGGTCGCGGCGTGGCCGCCGAAACCCCAGGACGACATCGTGGCTCGCCGTCAATTGCCAATGCCGCGCGAAATCATCAAGCGGGACCTGACGGTCACTGTCGAGCAGAAAAAGCCAGTCGCCCGTGGCTTTCGCCAAACCGTTCGCCAACGCGGGGCCATGGCCTTGGTTCGACTGCTGGATCAGCACGATGCGTGGATCGCGCACAGCGAGCGCTTTCGCAAGCGCCGCAGTCTTGTCCCGGCTGCCGTCGTCAACGATGATGATTTCCAGATCCGGAACCGTCGACGCGACGTGCTGGAGCACGTCATCGATCGCTTCTTCGATGTTTCGCTCCTCATTGTAGGCTGGAACGATGACGGACAGAATTGGCATGGATCACACAACCGGGAGGGACAGTGACCGTTCGGTCGCAACAAAGCGACGTTGGGTCGAAAGGCAGGCGCCGAAAGGGCGGCGGCGACATGATCGTGGAGTCTCGACCATGGGCGCCAGTCTTGCTATCACATCGCTCGAGATGGGCACAACAGCATCGCACGAGCAGGCAGCCGCTTGACCAGGGTCCTTGTGGCTGGAGCTGGGTTTAGCGGCGCTGTGCTGGCCCGCAGCCTCGCGGAGTCCGGCTTCGACTGCCTTGTAGTCGACGAGCGCAGTCATGTGGCGGGCAATTGTCACACTTCGGAAGACGCCGATACCGGCATCCTGATTCACCGCTACGGCCCGCATATCTTCCATACAGATGATGAGGATATCTGGAATTTCGTCAGGCGTTTCGGCGAATGGCTACCTTATCGCCATTCCGTTCACGCCACCGTCAAAGGCCGCGTTTTCAACCTGCCGATCAACCTTTTGACGATAAATCAGTTCTTTCATACGGCGATGACCCCGGAGGAAGCCAAGGCTTTCGTAGCGAAACGGTGCGTGACGAACGCCAATCCTGCCAACTTCCAGGAGCAGGCGCTGGCGATGGTAGGCCAGGAGCTCTATGAGGCGTTCTTCTGCCACTACACCGCAAAGCAATGGGGCGTCGAGGCCGAGCATCTGCCGGCCAGCATCCTCAAGCGTCTTCCGATGCGATTCTCGTACGACAGCAATTACTTCCATCATCGTCAGCAAGCCATGCCACGCCATGGCTATACCGAAGTCGTCGAAGCCATGCTCGCGCATCCCAGGATCGAACTTCGCCTCGGCGTCGCCGCGGAGAATCTGTCGGAGATGTTCGCCCACACCTTCTACACAGGCGGCATCGATCGCTACTTCGGGTACTCGCTCGGACGGCTGGGCTATCGCAGCCTGCGCTTCGAAGAAATCCGGGTGCGCGGCGACGCGTTAGGTTGTCCTGTCATGAATTTTCCGGACGCCGAACTTGCCTGGACCCGAATGACCGAGCATCGCCACCTGTCACCCTGGCGGAAGCCCCGATCGGACGTTTCGGTCGTTTGGAAGGAATTCCCCGAAGCAGCAGGACCGAACAGTCCGATGTTCTATCCACTGCGTCTGGCGCGCGATGAGCAGCTTCTCGAAAGCTATGTTGCCTTGGCCAGGAACCAGACAGGCCTGACATTTCTGGGCCGGCTTGGCTGCTACGCCTATATCGACATGGACGCAGCAGTGCGCCGTTCCCTCGACACGGCTACCATTGCCGCGCAGGCGCTTAGAGCCGGCGCCTCTCCCCCGGTCTTCGTTCACGACCCGTTGGCCAAGGCCTGAATAAGCCGCGACTGAGTGCGTTGCCGTTCATAGCATCCGAGCTTGCGATAGATTTCGACGGTCGGGTGATCATAGACCGACCACGGCTCCTGCGCGCTCCGGTCGCTGAATGCGAAGCCCAGAACCGGATAACCGCGCTGATCGCGATAGACACGTTCGAAGCATAGTTCACCACTGCCAAGCATCTCATAATAAGCGCTCGTCATCGGAAATCGGCTTGCAAGGGCGGTGATCGGCTTACGCATACGTTCGCTCGACAGGATCACGAGGTCTGCTTGATCGAGCAGCTTGGCGATCTTCGCCGCCTTTTCCTCATTGTCGGGAGCCTCCAGGCCGAACGTCAGCAGTTCGAAATGCTCCCCTTGGCCGGCCCAGGCCAGTTCCGGCTTGCCCGACAGTCGGACCGGAACTGGCAGTCCGTCGTCCCAAGGCGTCTCGTTGACCAGGACAGTGCCAGGTTGCGTGTTGAGCCACAGCCAACGCGAGGCGGCAACGCGGCTGTTCGTGCTGGAGTGAAGCGTCACCATACCGAGGCCCCATAGACCGGCCGCGACCACCATCAACGCCAGAAGGGCGCGGCCGGTCAATGAGGCTGCGAGCCACGGGAACGGCGCCGCTGCGATGACGCAGAGCGCGGGCAAAGCCGGCATCACATAGCGCAGGGCCGGTATCGGTCCCGAGATCCAGTAGATCGTGATTGCCGCGGCCAACGCGGCCAGGGGCAACAATCCCGGCCAGGAGGGCGGTCCTCGCCATGCGAGGAGTGCCAGGCTTGCGACCAGCGCGACGGTTGTCACGGGTCCGAGACCCCAGATGCCGAGATCGAGCAAGGCTCTTGCCGGACTGTAGCCCGCGATCCACTGCCAATTGGGCGGGAACCCCGGATCCAGAACCACGTGGCTCATCTCGGCGTAACCCTTGATGAAATTGGGAGCGAGCGCCAGGCCGAAAATACCCGGCCCCTGGAAAGTGAAGGGGCAGGCCAGCCGGAAGGCGACGCAGGTGAATACCAGCGCCAAGGCAAGTGCCGCTGCAAGGGACGCGAGCCGCCGGTGCGCACCCCTGCCCCGGTAATTGACGACGATCGCCACAACAACAACGCCGAAAAGCGCCAAACCTGGCAATTTGCAGGCCAGAGCGATGCCCGCCAGCGCACCGCTGGCAGCCGCCCAGCCCAATGCCGCGCGCTGGCTTCGGGCTCTCACCAGCATGGTCGCGGCGACGAGGCACCAGGCGGTGGCGGCCGTCAGCCAGATGTCGACGGTGAAGAAATTCGCATGCTGTATGGCAAGCGGTGACAAAGCATAGAGCGTTGCCGCGCCGAGGCCTGCCGGCGCGCTGCGCAGGGCAAGCGTCCCCAGCAGAAACACAGCCAATATGGTGTAGGCGTCCAGTACCGCGCCCATTGTGCGAGCGAGCCGAAGCACCTCCGGCCAGCCGCTCATACCGGCGAGCCAGGCCGTTCCGCTGACGGCGAGATGCGGCAACTCACCGTAGACGTAGAGCCTTTCCTTCTGGCGAGGATCAAACGGTGATTCACCGGTGGCGAACCACAGCTCGGCCAGAGACATATCGCCAGGCTTCAGCGCGGCGAGGCCGGTCATCGTGTCGCTGACGACGAACATCATGTGGCGCTCGTCGGGATGAAGGTTGGCGCCTTCGTCCCAATTCGTTCCGACGAGCCGCAAAAAAGCGCCAAGTGTCACGACGAGCAGACAGGCTGCTGCTGTCAGCATCCGTTTCGAAAGCCATACGGGCGGCTGGTGCACCGCCGATACTGACTGCTGTAACATGATGGCGAATTGGGTCCACGGTAGGAACGACGGATCATGTCGGCTCGCATGCAGGATAGCAACATCGAATATCGGTTGCCGTCCGCTCAGCGATATGTGCAAGATCGAGGTATTTCCTCCTCGATGGCTTCATGGATCTCCTGAACCTGCCTCCGATCGCGCGACTGCACCAAAGGTTGTTCGCATTCGCTTATCGTTTGCATGAGGCCGAACTCGACCTCGTCGCACATCTGCCTCGCCTGATCCGCGCCTGGCGACCGGATTGGCCCTCGAAGGTTCCGCTTGGCCTTGATGTCGGCGCCGGTCTTGGTCCCTACGCGCTGCACATGTTGAAGTATTGCACCGACGTCGTAGTAGTCGAACCGAACAGCGCGCAGGCGGCCTATCTCAGGCGTACCCTGGGTGACCGCGTCCAGGTGATCGAGGCGGCTGCGTCTGATAGCTCCGGTACCGCCTGGCTTGTAGACGACGGCACGGGTAGCACCTGGAGACGCCCGCTGGCGCGACTGTCACCTTCATCGAATTCGCATGTCTGGCGGCAACCTTGTGCAGTTGAAACGGTCGATCGATTGATGGATCGCCTTGGATTGGCGCAGACGCCGGGGCCGCTGGTTGCGAAAATCGATGTTGAGGGACATGAGCTAGCCGTGCTGCAAGGCATGACTGCGCTGCTCCACGAGCGACCGGCGCTCATCGTCATCGAGATCGAGACACGACTTAACCCCAATAGCAGGGCCGTGTTTGATTTCTTCAAAGCCGCCGGGTTCGAATGCCATGTCTATCATCGCGGCCGGCTGCTCCCCGCCTCGCACGAAACCGCCGAGATGATGGCGCAAAGGGTTCCGACACGATTTGCTCGCCTGGCGGGCTACCGCAGCAATTTTATCTTTCTGCGATGAGTGAGTTGTCAGTTCCACCTGGGCAGCTAGTCTGGCGCCATTGCCTTCAGGAGCATCCATGCGCGTTCTGATTACTGGCGGTGCCGGCTTCATTGGGAGCAATCTGGCTCATTCCCTTCTGTCCGAGCAACATCAGGTCACGCTCTATGACAATCTGTCCCGGCCCGGGGGCAAGCAGAATCTCACCTGGCTGCGCGGTACATTCGGCGACGCTGCGCTGCTGATCGAAGCCGATGTGCGCGATGCAAGTGCGCTGGTCGCAGCGGCACGCGAAGTCGATGTGGTCGTGCATCTGGCCGGTCAAGTCGCAGTGACCACGTCGGTGAATCAGCCTCGCGAGGATTTTGAGATAAACGCGCTGGGAACATTCAACGTGGTCGAAGCCGTTCGCCTCGCGCCCAAACCGCCGATGCTGCTCTACGCCTCCACGAACAAGGTCTATGGAGGCATGGAGGGTGCGGCACTGGTCGAGGAAGCGACCCACTACCGCTACCGTGATCTAAAGGGAATTCCGGAAATCCAGCCGTTGGATTTTCACTCTCCTTATGGCTGTTCCAAGGGCACAGGCGACCAATACGTACGCGACTACGCCCGCATCTACGGGCTGCGCACGGTAGTGTTCCGCCAGTCATGCATCTATGGCCCGCGCCAGTTCGGTGTAGAAGACCAAGGCTGGCTGGCTCACTTCATCATTGCCGCGCAGCTGGGCCGCCCGATCTCGATCTACGGCGACGGCAAGCAGGTGCGCGACATGCTGCACGTCGACGATTTGATCGATGTCTACAGGCTTGCTATCGAGCGCATCGATGTCGCGCAAGGCGAGATCTACAACATCGGTGGAGGTCCTGCGAACGCGCTGTCAATCTGGGCGGAGGTTGGTCCCCAGCTCGAGCGCCTCGCAGGCCGCGCAATTCCCGTCACCTACAGGGAATGGCGTCCTGGCGATCAGAGCGTCTGCGTGATGGACACGTCAAAAGCCGAGAGGGAACTAGGCTGGGTGCCCAAAATCGGTGTCCACAAAGGTATCGAATCGTTGTGGGACTGGGTTTCTAGCAATCGTCCGCTGTTCGAGGCAAGCGCATGAGACTGCTCATCGCCCTGACCTACTATCGTCCTTACACCAGCGGCCTAACGATCTATGTCGAACGATTGGCCAGGGCCATGGTGCGGCGCGGGCATTCGGTCACCGTGCTCACTTCGCAACATGACCCGAACTTGCCGCTACGCGAGGAAATCGAGGGTGTGCATGTGGTGCGCGCGCCGGTTATGGCGCGCATAAGCAAGGGCGTCATCATGCCGACCTTTGGGCGATTGGCCAGCGCGCTTGCCGCTGAGCATGACGTGATGAACCTGCATCTGCCACAATTCGAGACACCAGGGCTTGCGCTACGTGGCCGCCTGCGGCGAATGCCTGTGGTTCTCACCTATCATTGCGACGTCAAACTCGTGCCGACGCTTGCAAATCGCGCCGCAAATGCCGCGGTCGACCTCGCGAACAACATCGGCGCCATATTGGCAACTGCGATCGTCACCTACACGCAGGACTACGCCGACCACTCGCCCTATCTCAGCCGCTATCACTCCAAGGTGCGTATCATCCCGCCGCCCGTGGAGATGCCGCAGGTCGACGATTTGGAAATCGGCGCCTTCGCGCAACGCTGGGACATAAGGGGGCCGGTCATCGGCATGGTTGCACGTCTTGCGGCAGAAAAGGGCGTGGAGGTCCTGCTGCGCGCCCTGCCCAGGATTCTGCAGGTATATCCCGATGCAAAGGTGATGTTTGCAGGCACATACAAGAACGTGCTTGGCGAGCAGGCCTATGCGCAACGGCTTCAGCCGATGCTGGAGCAACATAAGGAACGCTGGATCTTCCTCGGCAATCTAAGCCAGCGGGATCTCGCAGCATTTTACCCGAACTGCTCTATGGTCGTCGTTCCCAGCCTCAACTCAACCGAAGCATTCGGTCTTGTTCAGGTGGAGTCCATGCTGAGTGGCACACCGTCCATCGCCAGCGCTCTACCAGGCGTACGCCAGGCCGTTCACCAGACGGGCATGGGCGAGGTTGTCCCCATCGGCGACAGCGATGCGCTGGCCGCCGCGATCATCCGCGTTATCCGCAACCGTGATCAGTACGTTCAGCCGCGTGAAGTGATCGCTGCCCGCTATAACACCGACAAGACAGTGGAAGAGTACGAGAAGCTGTTCGCGGAACTGGTATACCGCAAGACAGGCGAGCCGCTCCAGCCAGAATTGTCCGGGTCTTGATTGGGGTCACCAACCCGATCATCAGGCCGAAATGGCGTGTCCATCTGCTCCCGATATGAACGCGAGAGCCGTCCTATTTTAGCTCTAAGAGGTACGCGGCCGCCTCGCCGTTCGGATAAAAAATCACCTTGTCGAGTCGGAAACCACTTTTCGCGATGTCTGACATCTTGTTCCAGACCTCGGCACGAACGCCAAAAAGCTGCTTCTTGGCGGGATCAAGGCGGTCAAGATCACCCAATGACGCTTTCCGACGCTCATTCGGATTGGTCAGATAAAGGTCGAGAAAAATGTAGGCTCCATTGTAGTTGCCATCCATGATGAACTCGTCGTAAGCGAGCCAATTGGCCTTGTAGTAGGCAATCATCTCCTTCGGACCGTATTGCCAGCCCCAGTAATCCGCAGAGATCAAAGGGTATCTCTCATAGGGCCCCGTGTAGAACCGCAGGCCGGAAAAGACGATTGAAAAAAGCAGTAACGACGCAGTCGCTGCAAGCACTAGGGGCTGGTCGGCCCAACACAGCAGGACGCGAGGTCGCGGTTTTTTGCCGTCGGCGGCAGGCTGGTCGCGCCTTCGCACTCGATTTGTCGTCCATCCACCGCTCGACGCTGATTGCAGACCCAGAAATGCCAAGCCGCAAAGGAACGGTATGGCGATCGACGCACCCACAATGGCGAACGTATATGGCGGTCGGTCCCTGCTCGTTGTCAGAAGGTCGGGAAGCGGGTAGGTAATGGCGATCACCACCCACGGGAGCAGAAACCTCATCGTCGGATGACGCCAGCAGTGCACGACTGCGTACAGCGCTATCGCGAAGACGGGAAGTGCCGCCCAGCTAAGCACACCGGCTCCGGCGACGGAGTGGCGGGAAATCCAGCCTCCAGGAAGCCCGACCTCTCCAATCCGAAAAAGGAAATCGAGGCTGAAATACTTCGGATAATTGACGAGCATTTCCTGGATTCGACCGAGCGACAGCAAGTCAAGCTGTGATTGCTGTTTGTCGTGCAGCCTGTGGAAAAACGACGGGTCGGCAAGCGCCTTGTATCCGATCGGGACGAACCACAACAGCGTTACACCGGATGTTATTGCGTAGACGCTCCATTCCTTGACGCGACGGCCGTTGAAACACAGTTCACTCAGGCCGAGCGCTCCGACCACCATTGGCGTGAAAACGTAAAATGGACCATTGCTGTAAGGACTCAGTCCGAAACACGCCCCTGCCCAGATCGCCAGACAGATCGACCGTTTCATCCTGGCCTGGACGTAGAGATAGAAGCCGACCGCCAGCAGGAACACCGACGGAGCGTGGCCAAGATTCAGTCGCCCAACATGAATCACGATCGGAGTGAACCCAAAAAGGGCGACGGCAACACTGGCAAACGGGATTTTTAACCATCGCAGCGTAAAATAGAAAACCACCAGCGTTGCCAGTGTCAGCACCGCAGACGTCAGCCTGATCCCGAAAGCGTCAAGACCAAAGACAGTTACAAACGGTGCGGCCGCAAGGAGCGGCAAAATGCCGACATGAACATATTCGAAGTTCCGCACAAAAATTGGGATGCTCTCAAGATCGGCTTCGCCCCGCAGGAGACGGTAGGACTGCAGGCCCACGGCGGCCTCGTCGCAGAAAAGCCCCGCTGGATTGCTGCCGATATGGCGCAGATAGATGACCAGCGCCAATCCAACAAGCAACGACAAGACTGCCAGTCGGGTGACGTTCGCAATCCTGCGATAAGGTGCTGGCGCGTGCAAAATCGCTGAAGCCTCGCTTGGCTCCTGTTTGGCGATGGAAGGGTTTTCTGATCCGCTTGTCAGAGCGAGGACGATTGTGACGACGACGAGGACCGTCGCACCGAAGATCGCTCCTAATGGTCCGGACAGGGCTGTTAACAAGAGCGGCGCCAACACCGCCGAAGTCGCGGGGAATAGTTGAAGCCATCGGACTGATCGACGGACCACACGCGCGCTCCAGAATCGGCAAAGCGGAAATATCCGGCAGCTACCAGAACTGCGTACTTTCACATGGTAGTCAAACTCAGCCGAGGCACCGAAGCCCAATCCGAATCCTTCAGGGTGTGAATTCGACGATCAAGGCAAGATGGTCCGAGCCCGGTGCATCAACCTTTCGAACGGAATGAACGACAACGTCTCCTTTGTACATAATGTGATCGATGGCCAGCCCGGCAAAACGCCAGGACGCGGGTAGATGGTTCGAGAGCCAAGTGGGCCCGATCGAAGGAACGAGATTCAATCCTCCCCGCTTCACGATCCGGTCCACCGCCGCACTCCAGGGCGTGGCATTGAAGTCGCCTGCCAGGATAGCGTTTCTGTCCAGCTGACGGATGGGTTCGGCCAATGCATCTATTTGGTCAAACTGCGGAAAAGGCCATGGCCATCTTAGATGGGTAGCAGCGATGACAGCTGTCTTGCCGTCGAAGTCGACCGAAGCTCTGACAAACATTCGTTCCGCAACGCAATCTGTTGTGCGAGCCTGACCGAATGACAGCCGTGAAAATATCGCCACGCCGTCCTCCGGCCGGGCGCCGCATATGATCTTGTTAGGATAGAGATCGTCGAGCGACGCCAACGCCCTGACCCATTGGTCGTTCACTTCCTCCAGGGTGACAACATCTGCTTGTGTGCTGCGGATGAACGACAAAAGTTCGGCACGCTTGGGATTGTCAAATAGCATGTTGATCTGCAGCAGACGGTATGTCGCACTATTTTGCGAGGGCGGTTTGGAACCTGCAAAAACATGCCCGACGGGGATATTTGCCGCAAGGGCGGTCATACCGAAAAACAAGGCGCAGAAGCCCATCACTCGGGCGTCGCGCCACCACAGCACGAAGGACGACAGTGCCAGCAACGCGGCTAGATGGAGTCGAAAATGGCTGACAGAATCGAGCGCTGGATGGAGCGCGTTGAGGAACCCGGCTCCGAGCAGCGCCGCAATGGCGGCAGTCCCGGCCGGCAGCACCGTCCGCCACATTCGCTGCCAGGGCGCTCGCGCCGGGATTATCAAAATGTGAACCTCTTGAAAATGAACTCCGGGACGGTAGCTATAAACAACATCACCACGCGCCAGATGGAACGGACGTAGATCTCTCGGATCCGCTCCCCTTCCGCGGCGCGCGTGCCACTTCCGATGGTTCTGCAGCGAGCAACTCTCGAAGCCCTAGCTGATTGCGTGGCCCGTCAACCCACCATTTTTTTGTAGCCGAGCGACGCTCCCGGGCGGGGCATCAGGCTTGCGCTCCTTCCGTTTCGCTTTCACGATCTTTTTGCATCAAGCCAGCGAGTTTTGACAGTCCTTCCTCCAGCGCCACCGTCGTCTGCCAGCCGAGCAGTGCCCGTGCTCGAGTCGGATCGCCAACAAATTCGTGCACGTCGAAATTGCGCGGTGGTGCGACGACAAAGCGTCCACGGCCGTTGCCGGCTGCGATTGCACACTCCGCGAGCGCCTTCAAGGACGTGCGCCGACCGGAAACAAAATGTATCGGCGGCAGCCGCTGTTCGCCTGCCGCAAGCTGGTCCGCCACAGCCAGGACGCCGGATGCAACATCATCGATATGGGTGAAATCGAATGCACAATCCGGCCCGTCTACACGCAAGACGCCGCCGCGCAATGCTGCAGCGACAAATGCCGGCACAACACGGTCGGCATGATCGTTCAAGGCACCATAGACGCCGGAGAAACGTAGAATGGCCGTCTTGAGCCCATCCTCACGTGCCGCCGCAACGAGACGCTCCGCCCCGAGTTTCGAACGCCCGTAGATGTTGACAGGAGCGAGGTCAAAATCCTCGTGGACCACTTTGTCATGCTGGTGGCCGTACACTTCCCGGCTACTCGCATAGATAAACCAGGGCTTGAGCTTGCTTCTTAGAGCCACTTGCAGAATTTGGCGCGTACCGTCGACATTGACCGAATGGCACAGGTTGGGATCACACTCAGCGTCGATAACACGGGAAACAGCAGCCAGATGAATGATGCCGGTCACCTGCGAAGCGGCGATCTCCATCTTGTTGCTGTCGCATATATCAAAAGCGTTGCTAGCGCGAAGGTCGGCGAAAAGAACACGGTTGTGCGCTCGCACAAGCCGTCCGCATACTGCCTTGCCGATAAGCCCATGAGAGCCTGTGACCAGGATAAACTCATCATTCATGCAATGTCCCATCCACCCGCGAGCACCCTTTGCTCACCCAAGCAGAAATTATTATAAAGTGAAATGGTGCTTCCGGAAGAGATAATGGCGGTAGCACCAGATTTGAAACGCGTCCCGAGGCAGGAAGCGTTTGACAGCATTGAAGATATCGTCGGCCGAACCGGTCCATCTCGAGGGGGCTGCGAAAAGCTTCAGATTCGCAGCACGGCATGCACCCTGAGACTGGTCGGAGAGCGGTACGGTATTGGTGGAGCCGAACGGAATGGTGGACAGCGCGCCGATGCCGATCGGTGCCTTCGAGCATTCCAACGCCACAAGGTAAGCCTCCGGCAAAGGCCGCGGTTCCCAGATATCCGGCCGAGCTGCCGTCAGTGGGTACTGAACTCAGGCCGGAGACTGACGAGTAGCTTGGCCAGCTGATCGCTTCTCTCAGCGAGTCGTCCGCGGTCGGTTAGTCCCATGTGCTCGTTGGCTACGGTGAAGAGATAGCCCGCGATCTCGCTGGCGGTGGCGCCTTCGTCCATCAGCATGACATAGGCCTTGTTTGCGTATGCGTCGTATTCGTCGGCAGGCTCTAGTATGCCGTAGATACCGATAGGATCCCAATCGCGAAGCAACATCTCGTGAACCCGCGCCCGGTTCTCTCGTGACTGATATTTGTTTCGTCTGTGAGGCCATTCTCCTGTCCTATGCAGCGATGGCTTTCGCTGATCGAAGCTCCCAGTTCCACGGCAGGAGATCGGCCAGCCGGCTTTGCGGCGTGTCGGCGATGCGGGCGAGCACGTCTGCGAGCCAGGCCTACGGGTCGGCATCATTGTTGGCCGTCGGCGCTTTAGAAGCATGGCGATGATGGAAGACCCAGCAATTCGGCTTAATAGGAACGGCAGGAGCAGGTCGGATCGAGTCACGCGACGCTCGCGGTCGTTTTAGAGTGATCGGGGTTTTCCCGGCTAGAGCGGCCCGGCATGAGGTGGTCCGGAGTGTGCACGAGGGTCTCGGCAGAGCGCGTCTCATGGAGGCCCACAAGCCAGTGCCACCCCCGCCGACAAACCCGGGCGGGCGGGTGCCTCGGGACACCATGGTAAGTTGCCAATGCGTTCGCTGGTGTGGCCTTAAGTCGCAAACTATTGGGCTTCGGAAGCAGGCGTCGGGCTTCATTGACGGTGCTACCAACCGCTTCGGCGCAACGGCATCCATCAAACTGAGGCATTACCTCATGGTGCGCTGGTTGTGGTCGGCCAGCTCATCCGGGATAGTCGGGGCTGATGGGCGCGCAAAGACCATCAGGCGAGCCCTCCACGCAGTAGCGCACATCTTGACCGATACAAACGACGACCATGTCGCGCGCGTGCAGAGGTCATCATTTGCACACTCTCATCTCGACCGCTACGTTTCTCCACCTAGCCCATTTCCAGCCCGCGGTCATATTCTGAAGGACCTCATGACATCCGATAACAAAGCGCGTGAACATTTCGCCATCGATCTCGCGCAGCGCGCCGGCGAGCTCGGCCTGAAGTATTTTCGCGACCTCGACAGCCTCGCCATCCAGAGCAAAGGTCATCAGGACATGGTTTCGCAGGCCGACCGCGAGGTCGAGCTATTCATCCGCGCGGCAATGAAAGCCGCCTACCCGACCGATGGAATTGTCGGCGAGGAGCATGCCTCGGTCGCCGGATCGACCGGGCATGTCTGGGTCATCGACCCGATCGACGGCACTGCGAATTTCGTGCGCGGCATTCCGGCTTGGTGCGTGGTCATTGCCTGCGCCAAGGACGGCGACACTGTCGTGGGTGTCATCCACGAGCCCTCTACGGGCGAAACGTTCCATTGCCGAAAGGGCGGCGGCGCCTTTCTCAACGGCAAGCCGATCAGGGCAAGCGCGGCCACCAGCCTGACCGACGGCTCGTTGGGCACCGGCTTTTCCAACCGCGCCGAAATGCAGAACGTCGCAACGCTCATCGGATTGCTGTTTTCAAAGGGCGGCGTGTTTTTCCGTAACGCATCCGGCGCGTTGATGCTCGCCTATGCGGCCGCCGGAAGGCTGCTCGGCTATGTCGAAGAGCATATGAACGCCTGGGACTGCCTGGCAGGCATGCTGCTGGTGGAAGAAGCCGGCGGCACGATAGTCAAGCCCGACCCAAAGACGGTGCTGGAAAACGGCGCGCTGGTGATTTGCGCCGGCAGCGGCGTGTTCGCCCAGATCCGCCAACTCTGCGTGCAATCCTTCAAGCTTTGATCAGAACCGGTCCGCGCCCTGGAAAGCCGATGCCGATGCTGTCGCCTGCCTGAAACGGCGCATCGATATCGTGCGATATTGCAAACACTTGGCCGTGCGGTGTGCCGATGATCAGTTCGAGATGGCTACCGACATAGGTGACCTTTTCGAGCCTGCCGGCGATCGTCTGCGGCGTGCCGGCAGGCCCGATCTCGATGCGGCTCGGACGGACCGCCAGCTTCGCCGGGCCGGCCAGCTGGCGTCGCGCCGGCAGTTTCAAGGCAAGCGAACCCAGCCGGACGGTGGCTTCATCGCCTTCTACTGAAACCACCTCGCAATCCAGGATGTTGGCTTCCCCGATAAAGTCGGCAACGAACGCATTGGCCGGCGCGTCGTAGAGTTCGCGTGGCGTGCCGTCCTGTGCGACCACTGCCTTGTTCATGACTATGATGCGGTCCGAAACCGCCAGCGCCTCTTCCTGGTCGTGCGTGACATAGACCACGGTCAGCCCGAGCTTTATCTGGATCTCCCTGATTTCCTCGCGCACGTGCCGGCGCAGTTTGGCGTCGAGGTTGGAGAGGGGCTCGTCGAACAGCAGCACTTGCGGTTCGAGCACCAGCGCGCGCGCAACCGCCACGCGCTGCTGCTGGCCGCCTGACAGTTCGCTGGGCAGGCGCGCCTCGAAACCGGTCAGGCCGACCAGTGCCAATCCAGCGCGGGCGCGGGACGCGGCCTCCTTCTTGTCATGGCCGGAGAAGCGCAAACCATAGGAGACGTTTTCAATCACCGTCATATGCGGGAACAGTGCATAGGACTGAAAAACCATAGACACGTCGCGGTCGGTGGCCGGCAAACGCGTCACGTCGGCGCCGCCGATCAGGATACGGCCGCTGGACGGCATTTCCAGGCCGGCGATCATGCGCAGAGTCGTCGTCTTGCCGCACCCGGAAGGTCCGAGAAGCGTCACCAGCTTTCCGGCTTCTATCGCAAGCGAGATGTCGTTCACCGCTGGCGTGCTCGCGCCCGGATAGGTCTTGCTGACATGCTCGAAAGTCACAGAGGCGGCATTGCCGCGAATCTCAGCCATCACCCGGCTCCTGCTATTGTCGTCTAGCCGCCTGGCGTTGCCGGCAGGCTGACATTGGTGCGCACGCTCCAGCCGTCGTCGCCCTTCTGGATGCCGCGCCGACCGATGTTGCGGCTGCCGACGACCAGCTGCATCAGCCCGATGACCACCAACATGACGACGATCAGCACCGTCGAATAGGCGATGGCGATGCCGTACTCATTGTTCTCGACACGTCCGACGATGTAGCTGGTCGAAAGATCGTAGCGCGCACTGACCAGGAAGATGACGGCGCTGATCGCGGTCATGGCGCGCACGAAGGAATAGACAAGCGCCGCCAGCATCGCCGATCTCAGCAATGGCAGGATGACGCGTCTGAAGGTCTGCCAGGAGTTGGCGCCAAGCGTGAGCGAGGATTCATCCAGGCTGCGGTCGATCTGCGACATCGAGGCGACGCCGGCGCGCACGCCGACTGGCATGTTGCGGAAGATGAACGACAGCACGAGGATGATGCCAGTTCCGGTCAATTCGATCGGCGGCACGTTGAAGGCTATGATGTAGCTGACGCCGATCACAGTTCCCGGGATCGCGAAAGACAGCATGGTCGCGAATTCGAAGGCGTTCTTGCCACGGAAATTCTGGCGAACGAGAAGGTAGGCGGTCAGAAGTCCTATCCCTGCGGTCAGCGGCGCCGATATCAGTGCTATTTCCATCGTCGTCCAGAACGAACTCCAGGCCGAGCCCGACCAATGGATGCCGAATTCATTCCAGCCGACGGAGAATGCCTTCTTGTAGTGCTGCAATGTAAGGCTCTGATCGACGCCCCATAGCTTGACGAAGCTGCCATAGAAGATCACCGCGTAGACCAATACGGTGAATGCCGTCCACAGTCCGGCGATCACATAGAGCGCGTATGTCAGCCCGGTAGGCAAGCGCGGATGGACCCCGGCGTCGCCCTTGCCGGTGACAGTGGTATAAGAGCGCCTGCCGATCCAGAAGCGCTGCGCATAAAAGGCGACAAGCGTGAAGCCTAGCAGCACCAGTGCCAGGATCGCCGCAAGTGCCGCATCGTTCTGCGCGCCGACGATGGCGAAGAAGATTTCCGTCGACAGGACATCATAATTGCCGCTCAGCACCAGCGGATTGCCGAAGTCGGCCATGCTTTCGATGAAGCCGAGCAGAAAGGCGTTTGCGAGGCCTGGCCTCATCAGCGGCAAGGATACGGTCCAAAAGGTCTGCCAGCGGCTGGCGCGGAGCGTCTGCGAGGCTTCTTCCAGGGACGGGCTGACGCCTTCGACAACGCCGATCAGAACCAGGAAGGCGATCGGGGTGAAGGCGAGAACCTGGGCGATGAGCAGGCCGGGAAGTCCGTATACCCAGCGTGTGGGTTGGATGCCGAAGACGCCGGCGACGCTCTGCGTCACTGCGCCCGACAGTCCGAACAACAGGATGATGGCAAGCCCGATGACAAAGGCCGGCGTGATGATCGGCAACACGGTCAGCGCCCGCAGCAGCTTGCCGTAGCGGAAACCCGTGCGTGTCACGACAAGCGCGAACACCAGCCCCATAAACATGGTCAGCAGACCGACGAGTAGAGCGAGCAGCAGCGAGTTCCAGGCAACGCCGCAGCGGCTGCCGCCGGCGAGACAAGCTAGGCTCCAGAGGCGCGAACTGAACAGTTTGGCCAGGAACGCGACAAGGGAATAACCCCCGTCGTCGGTCTGCATGGCGTTGGCCAGCATCATCAGGATTGGCATGAAGATGAAGGTGGAAACCACCGCGACGACAAAGCCAATTGAGCTGACGACGAATACGTCGCCGCCGACAGCACCGCGTGCGCCAATACCCTGGGTGAACAGGAACAGAAAGGCGCCGCTGACCAGCAGGGCGCCGTAACCCATGCCGAACTGGCGGTCGTCTAGATCGCCGAACAGGCTCGTCAGCCAGCTGACCTGCCAGCCGTGCAACCCGATGGCGAAGCCCTGGAACAGAAGCCAGCCAAATCCCGCAGCGCCGACAGTGACGAGTAGCCGGCCGAAAAAGGGATCGGATTTGTTGCGACCCCACAGAAGCAGCGGCGCCGCCAGCAGGAAGCCGAGCGGCGCCAACCACAGTTTCTCGCCCTTGAGGGCCAGAACCAGCGCCGGTGCGAATTTGCTGTCGAACGGGTAGCCGTCGAGCAGCCAGGAAAGGCCGAAGAACCCGTCCTCGATGCCGTACCAGGGCAGCAAGGCAAACCCCATCCAACCGACCGCCATCCAAAGGACGGCGGTCGGTTCAAGGGGCCAGCGGGTTTGGCGAAAGCGCATCGGCTATTGAGGCAGGGACGCGACCTCCTCGTCCCACTTTTTCAGCAGGCGCTTGCGCTCTTCACTCGATCCATATTTCTTGAAGTCGTAGTCGATCAGCTTGATGGCCGAGAGGTCCGGCGCCTTGTCGGAGGTTTTTGCCGCCTTGTTCGACGGAACCTGGAACGACCCCGCATCCTGCGCCTTAGACTGGACATCGGCCTCGAGCGCCCAGTCGTAGAATTTTTTCGCGGCTTCCATGTTGCGGGCGCCCTTGATAATCGATTCCGAGCCGATCTCGTAGCCGGTTCCCTCGCAAGGGGTCACGGGAACGATTGGGAAGCCGGCAACGACCTGCGACACAGCGTCGTGGATGAAGACGATGCCGATCGTGGTCTCGCCAAGCCCGGCTGCCTTGATCGGCGCCGAACCCGACTTGGTGTATTGGTTGACGTTCTTGTGCAGGGCTTTCAAGTACTCGAAACCCTTCTCCTCGCCGAACAGCTGGACAATGGTCGCCAGCATGTTGTAGGCGGTACCTGAGGAATTCGGGTTGGCGACCTGAACCTGTCCCTTGTACTCCGGCTTGATCAGATCGGCCCAGCATTTCGGCTCGGGCAGATTGTTCTTGACGAGCAGATCCTTGTTATACCCGAAGCCCAGTGCGCCGGAGTAGATGCCGACCGTGCGGTGGCCGGATGTTTCCGCTTGCTTGACCGCCCAAGGCTGCAACTGGTCGATCAGGGGTGATTTGTACTCCTCGGTCAGACCCTCCTCGGCCGCCTGTAGGTGCGGGTCACCGGTGCCGCCCCACCAGATGTCACCCTTGGGATTGGCCGCCTCGGCGCGCAGCTGCGCGTAGATTTCGCCGGCGCTCTTGCGGGTCATGTCGACCGTGATGCCGGTCTTTTCCTCGAATGCCCGCGCCGTTTGCTGACACCAGACCTCGTCGACGCCGCAATACATGGTCAGGCTTTCGGCGGCCGTCGATGACGACGCGCTCCACATGCCGGCGGCAAGGATACCGGCGCCGAGAATTGCCCTTTTTATCATGTTGAATTCCTCCCTAAGTAATTTGCCGACTTATGAAACCCAGATAGGCGGAAAATACAAGTTGGAAGCTAGCATCTGCCTGACCGAGTTGCAGCGCTTTCCATAGATGGCGCTGCGCATAACTTGCAGTTTCCATCTTACCGACGCCGCCTGCTCACTGGCGGCTGTGCTGAGAGCTCTTGGGGCGGGAAGCGGACCGGCAGTTTCTGGCGTCTTTCGCGCCGGGCGTTCGCACCCGAGAACACTCTCGTCGTGGCCTAGCTGTGAGCCGATTGTTCAACGCTAAGTCCTGGAATTAACTCCAAAGCTTAGAGGGGCACGACACTGTCGGCACCAGCTGGACCCGGATATCGAGGCGCCGCAAGCTGCGATCTGAGGGAACCGTTTCCCCTTTTCCACCTGCTCGCCGCCATGGCCAAGATCGGCCAAGCCGACTTTGTCGAAGTGGCGTCCCCGTTCTCCGGCCAATCTGTCTTATTCGGCTGCTTCCAACGGGCCACCGACGACATGGCTCCGCCAACCGAGGCGGGAGGCTCGCCGATACGCAAGCCAGCCAATAAATTGTTTTTGCAACCAGAATACTGCCAAGCCTGATGCGAGACCAATCGAAATGGCCGCTGCCGGCCCGGAAGGCTGCTGCGTGCCCAGGTCGAGTTGCGGAAGCAGCCAGTCGGGGATTACGCGGTGAAAAAGATAGATGTGATAGCTGGCGGCAGAGACCGGCAGGATGAGCGGCGCCGCCCAAGTGGGCAATGTAATGCGCGGAATGAAAAGCAGGACGAAGACCGCGCCGAGCACCAGCATGAACTTGACCCAGGAGCCTGTCCAATTGCCGCCCCACCAGGCCAGCACCAGACAAAGAACAGTGGCGACGGCAAAGAACGCCTTCCGTTTCGGCGGTGTGTCGAGGAAGTACAGGCACCAGCCTAGGATGGCCAAATAAAGGATGTCAGGCAGTGTGAATATTTGCGGCCCGCCGATGTACCAGACGAGTGGCGTGAGGAACTTGGCTGCGACAGCAATTGCCAGCACGAAAATGCCAGAAGCAAGCGGCATTGCATCTGCGATGCGCCGCGCCTGCGGAATGGAAAACAGGATCACCCATAGAAGAATGGTCTGCGCATACGCCTCAACGAACCAGTATAGATACGGCACCATGTGCGGCGGTGCGGCAAAGCCGAGATTGCCACTCAGGAAGACCGATGGCCATAGCACCTCGCGACGCGCCAGGGAGAAACCCGCGACGATGGGCGCATAAAGTGCAAGGTTGGCTGCCAGCGGCCGCAACACCGTCAGACCATCGCCGGCGAACAGCCGATGGCGCTGAAAGCGAGCTAGGCTGAACCCGACCAGCATCACGAGTGTGGCGGCTCCGCCCGGAATGGGCCAGAGCGTTGCGTGATGGATAACAACTAGCAGGATTGCGGCAGCACGCAGGACCAGTTGACTATCGATGGACCGATTATGGTTCCTGGGTTCGGCGGTTCGGGCAAGGTCGCCAAGGGGCATGGTTTCCCAACCCTGCGGCAGGCTCCCGAGTTTACGTTCCAAGGTCAGCGAGAGCTGCACATAGAGCAGCGAGTCGCCGCCGAGCTTTTCGAAAGTGTCGCTGGGACCAACTTGACGCGGATAGAAGGCATTCCTGAAGGCGTCCAGGACATTCATGGCCATCTGCTGACGCGGGGCTCGCAGGCGAGCCTGGAGTGAAGCATAGTCGACCTTCCCCGAGGCGAGTTTCCGCAACGATGTCGCCCTGGCGACTTCGAGGTGCGGCCTTGGCAGTCCGCTTGCAGCCATCATGACCTGGAGCACCTCGTTGTCGTCGACGTTGGGTGTCGTCACCATCGCCAGAATGCGCTCATCGTCTCCGACGACTGCTGCGGCGATCCCAGCTTTCTCAAGCGCCGTTTCGATCGCGTCGTGGCTCAGGCGTAGGCCCGCGATCTTCGACATCCGCTTGCGGCGACCGACTATCGAATAGAACCCGCGATCATCACGCTTTGCGATGTCGCCTGTACGCAAATCCGTGACTTCGTGCGCCATTGCCAGATCCGCCCGTCGATGGGCATACCCCATCATCACATTGGGACCGCTGTAGATGAGTTCGCCCGGCTCGCCATTTTGTTCGATTGGCCGGCCGTCTTCATCAGCCAACCGGAGTTTGCCGCCCGGGATGGCAATGCCGATGCTGCCCAGATTGCCCTCGAGCTCGCCGGGGGGAACATAGGCGATGCGAGCAGTTGCCTCGGTCTGCCCATACATCATGAAGAAGCAGCCAGAGTTGTCCGCGAGATGACGCCGAAAGGTCTCGGCCAGAGCTTGTTGCATGCGTCCGCCGGCTACCGTCATGAAACGCAACTCAGGCAAGTCGTGCCTCCGGAAGCCGGCGTGGTCCATCATTTCGAAGGAGTAGGGAACGCCACTGATATTGGTGCAGCTCGCTTCGCGCATCTCTTGAGCAAAGGCAGAGTGGGAGGCACCGTGTTTCGGGAAATAAATGCTGGCACCTGCCTCTAGATGAGAGTTCAGGACCGAGAGGCCGTAAGAATAGTGGAATGGCAGGATAAGCGCCGCCCGGTCCCGATGGCTGAGTTCCAGATAGCTGACTATTGCTCTAGCATTGGCCTCGATTGCTGCGGCTGACAGGCGAACATACCGGCTCTTGCCGGTGCTGCCGGAGGTACCGAGCAGCACCGCGAGATCGGGATGCAGTGCGCCATTGGACTCCCCAGCTCCCGTGCGGCAGCGCCAGCGGGCGTCTACTCGTCTGCAGATGATTTCAGGCGAATAGTCGGCGACGAAGTCGTCCAGAGCCGACGCGTCGCAGGGCGGGATCAATGCGACGGCGTGCCTGCCGTGCATTGCCGCCAAATAAGAGATGACCGCGTGTTCCGTCGGCTCGGCTGCTACCGCGACCAACTTTTTCTCGGGTCCGAACTCGGCTGCCACCGCTGCGACACGCAGCGCAAGATCGCGGTATGGGATCGGGGTGCGGCCGGGAAAGATCAGCGCCGGACGATCGCCGTGTTCTTCCAAGCGCCGGGTTAACCCCATTCCCCTGATCTCCGTCAATTTGAAGAGCGGCTTATTGCAGCCATCAGTGCAGTCGGGGACGGCGGCTATCACGTTTGTTGAGAGATTGCATCAACTTTTAGAGGATGTGTCGCGCGCGAGCGGAGAGCCAAACTACGATGCCCAGCGTGGTCGCCGGCAACGTCCGATATCGGCAACAGCAAAGATCACCTCAATGACCGACTTGCGGGCGCATTGCAGGCTGGTGGCTCTGGGGCCCAAGCGGTAGGTGCGCTCGTAGTGCAGGCAAGAACGATAGCGGACGTAAAGCCCCCTGGGTCTGTTGCCGTGACTTCACCCCACGCGGTCACTCCGGATTGAACCGAGAGGATGGTCATCTGTGCGTCAACAGCGTCTATGCCTGCCGTTGTTTCTTCTTGCGCCAAGGAGCGTTGGCTTCCCAGTCACCAGCGATAATACAACCGAACGGCAGCACCGCGTCGACGATTTCGGCGAGGCCGTATCGCTCTATCTGGCGACGTACCGCCGACGCGCTCTTGTAGGCGCTTGGCAGTTCCGAATTATCCGTCACGCCGGAGAAAAAGCGGGCTCGATCCCCTTTGTCTCCTCCGCAAAGATATCAGCTGCGTCCGGCCTGCATGCGGCGGCGCTGAGTGCGCGAGAAGTTTCGCCCCGCGCCATGCGGCGAAAAGCCGAGGCCGTTGGGCGCATCCTTGCCGCGCACGATCACCTTCCGTTACAAGAACTATCGTCGCGAAGGCGCCGACCGGCAGCAGCTCATGACGCTCGCGACCGACGAGTTCATCCGCCGCTCACATGACGAGTTTCAGGTCAAGTGATATCAAAGGCGCATAAATCCTCCTTTTCTGTTGGCGGAGCTTCCAGGG